>CABUQK010000022.1 GCA_902493615.1 uncultured Collinsella sp. | reverse complement strand
GAACTGACCGGCGGTGTCGGTCCCCTTGAAGGGAGCAAGGGCGTTCTCAACGAGCTGATGACGGCCGAAATACTGCTCGGCGTCACGCTTGTTGATGGTCACCTTGCCGGTGCCGGGGACGAGACGGACGCGGGCGACGGCGTTCTTACGACGGCCGGTACCCTGGTAGACAACGGTGTTCTCAGCCATCTTTAAGCCTCCAGCTCAATCTTCGTGGGGTTCTGGGCAGCATGCGGATGCTTGGTGCCAGCGTAGACCTTAAGCTTGGTCATCTGGGCACGGCCGAGGGTGGTCTTGGGCAGCATACCGCGAACGGCGCGCTCGATGACCTTCTCCGGGTGCTTCTCCATAGCCTGGCGGAAGCTCTCAGCCTTGAGGCCGCCGTTGTAGCCGCTGTGGCGATAATAGGTCTTCGTGTCGGCCTTGTTACCGGTAAGCTGGACCTTATCGGCGTTGATGACGACAACGAAGTCGCCGCAGTCGCTGTTGGGCGTGAACTGGGGCTTGTTCTTACCGCGCAGGATCATTGCGATCTGGGTGGCAAGACGGCCCAGGACAGCACCATCGGCGTCGACGAGAACCCAGTTGCGCTGGACCTCGCCCTGCTTGGCGTAGTGAGTCGATTTCGAAATCACTTAGACTCCTCCATGTACAGTACGTGTTGTTACAGAGATTCACGGGGCTCTGCAAGTAACCCGTCCATATTACCCCGCTCGCCGTACGAGTCAACAGGTATTTTGGCTCCGACCAGAGTTTCTGCACATGTCATCCACGAGCCGTGATTTTCCAGCTCTTTAGCTGTTGTCATCTTTTGAGGGTTCGCCGTCGCTAGCGTTCAACGAACTCTTGGATTTCCGCGAGCAGGCGCTTTGCCTCCTGACGGCCCTGGATATACAGGTCGAGGAGCTTTGCCGAATCGTGCTCAACGTGGCCGACCTCGACCGGCTTTTGCGGAGCAACGACCAACGCGCGGCCCTCGCGCTCATATTTCCACAGGTGCATGCGCTGTATGTTGTAGCGGTCGTGGCGCGTCTCGATTCCCTCGAGCAGATAGGGGTAGTCGGCATAACGCGCACGCGCGGCAGGCATAAACTCGTAGGGCTTTTTCTCGTACGAGCGGTCCTGCGTGACAATGACGACCGCGCGATCGAAGCCCGCCTCCTCCAGCACATGCTCGATGGGGATCGAATCGGCTACGCCACCGTCGACGTATTTGTGCCCGTCAATCTCGACCGGCGGCGTCACCAGCGGCAGCGAGGTCGAGGCACGCACGGCGTCGAGGTCGAGCACGGCGCTTTTGACCGGGAGGTACGTGGCGGTTCCAAAGAGCATGTCCGTCGCGACGGCGTACATCTCGATGGGGCTCGCGTCGAACGTCTCGTTGTCAAAGGGATCCAGGCGGTCCTGGACATCGTTGAAGATAAAGTCGTAACCCACAATAGAGCCCGTGGACGCAAACGATGCGGCGCCCATGAAGCGGCTGTCGTTGCAGAAAGCCAGGTTGATGCGGTTGGCACGGCCGATCTGGTGCGACTTGTAGTTCACGCCGTTGAGGGCGCCGGCCGATACACCGTAGACAGCCGGAATCTCAACGTCAGCCTCCATGAGAACGTCGAGCACGCCCGCGGTAAACTGCCCGCGAAAACTACCGCCCTCCAAAACGAGCGCGACCTTGCCGGCGTTCTTTGCCTTATCTTCTGCAGTCATATTGACCTCCTGCGATTGCGTTTTGGCTTTCTTCTACCCAGTTTTGGGATGGCGAGCGCGCAGGTTTTTTGAGGCGGCAAGTGAAGCGGAAAGTGTGTCCCAGTTTGAGGCGAGATTCCGGGATGCGCTTTCCACTTGACGTGTCATCCGGAAACTACGTCCCAGTCTGAGGCGGGATTCCGGGATGGGCTTTCCGCCTGGGCTGCCATTGGGAAAGCGCGTCCCGGTCTGCGTTGCCAAGGCGTTTTCTTAACGCCCGCGCCCTGCACTGAGTTCGATTCTCCGCGGTGCGGGAGGGGATCCGTTGATGCGGCGCATGGCCGGCTGAGATTCGATAAACATCGCATCCGTTTTGAGTCGAAGTTTTCGCGGAGAATCCGCGTATTTGCTTCGCAAATACGCACCGGCTTCGGCCGCCTACCGGCGTCCTCGCCCGCTCGCTACAAACGCTTCGCGTTTGCTTAACGCTCGCGCCCTGCATAGAGTTCGATTCTCCGCGGTACGGACTAGAAATAAAAAGGCAGGTAGATATAAATATCTACCTGCCTGTTACGTATGGTGGAGGCGCGGAGAATCGAACTCCGGTCCACGAAAGCCCCCTGATTGGCATCTCCAAGCTCAGTCGCTGGTTTAGTCTCGGACGCTTTGCGCGCAGCGACACGCTCGCGGCGTCCTAACCGGTTCGGTCTTAGCCTGCGCCATACCGATTACGTGCGCAGGAGCATTCCCCTAACATGACGTCGCGCCGGTGTCGGGGAAATCACCGGGTTGACGCGCCGCTATAAACTAAGCAGCGAGAGCCATAGGCTCAAAAGAAGAGTTGTTGTCAATTCAATTTGACGGTACCCCTGTTTAACGAGGCGAGGAGACCTCGGCTTGCTTCCTCTCTCAGAGCTATCGTGTCGAAACCAGTCGCCCCCGAATGTCGGGAAAGTCTGGATGGTATCGGGCACGAATACCCAACACCCGTCGACTTTTCAAGGAACATGCAGGGCGAGCCCCGCTTGTGGAGTGTTATCTTACCACGTTCTGAAAGCGGACAGCTGTTCTATGCACGAGCTGTGAAGACCCCAATGTGCGCCGCACTTCGCACTTTTGCTACCGATCGCGTAACGTATATTTTCGCCAAGCAAAATTGACCCGTCGAAAGGACCGTTATGGATACCAAGCAGCAACTCGTCAATGCCCTCGCAGGCCTGGGCTCAACCATTACCGAAGCCATGGATGTCATCGAAGGCTTTGTCCCCTGCGGACATCCCGCCCTCACGGTATCGAACGCGCTGGCCGCGCTGGACGCTGACGATGATGCGGCTCTCGCCCAGCAGCTTGAGACCGTCGAGGGCTTTATCGACCACGTGAGTGAGAACCGCGGCGTGGCCGCCTACCACGGCATCGAGGTCGAGCTCGCGGGTCCCAAAGCCGATCTGCTCGCAGCAATCCGCGAGGTAGGCGCCCTTATGCAGACCGCAGGCGTCAAGAACACCCAGGTCAACGAGTGGGTCTACCGCAGCCTGGCAGCACTAAACGATTCCGACGAAAAGGCAGCCGAGCAGCTCGCAGAAAGTCCCGCCATTAAGGCCGAGCTTTTGTAAATAGCAGAAGCGGGTCCCTTGGCGCATCGTCCTCCAAGAGGCCCGCAAACAGTTCGCGTCAACCGATAGCCGCGCCGCCGCGTTCGGCCAAAGCAAGAATCGGCATCATTTGGCGCGGGGTCTTCGCTGCAAGATCGGCATGTTCGAGCAGCTTGAGATCGTTAGTCACCAAGTAATCGACCTGTGCGCGTTTGCATGCGGCGAGCACCAAGTTGTCCTCGTAATCGCGATGGAGCGCTAAGTATTTGTCGGCCAGCCAAAGGTCCGCCGCATCTGCACCCACGGCCGTGGCGTTTTCGGTCATGTTCCGAACAAACGCCAACGCCGCATCGCCAATCGCGCGGGCAGAAGCCTCGTCGAGTGCTCCCCCGCTGGCAAGAACGCTGCGCTTCAGCTCGTGTTGGACAACGTACAGTACGTCCTTAGCGATATGCACTGGGAAGAACAGCAACGCCCCCGTCTCCGTCGCCTGCCCAATAAACGCACGCGCGGCAAGCGACTCGGCATGGTCGACGCAAAACGAATCGACCCATACGTTGGCGTCTACCATGATCTTGAGAGGCGCCCCACTCACTGGATCATCCCCTTTTGGCGATAATGCTCATCCATGGCGTCGGAATAGATTACGTCCCAATCGCGATCATCGGATGCAGGCGACGCATCGATACCCAAGTCCGCGTAAAGCTGATCCGCCGCCGCCCACGATGTGGTGAACGGAGTATCGGACGCGACGGCCTGCTGCCGGCCATCAACGGCAGACAGTACTTCCTCACACTGCCCGCCACCCTGCGCGACCTTGGCCACCACCTTTTTGATGAGCTCGGGCAGCGACCCGCCCGAAAGCCGCAGCGCCTCCTCGGCACGCTCTTTAACCGAGCGATCTACGCGAACATTCACCTGCGCCATGCTGCCAACGGTAGCCATCTCAACCTCACCTTCAGCATTTGCTAGCAGTGCTAGCATAAGCATATATCCGAGCTAACATTTCGTCAAACAAAAGAAGGCCTGCACCCTGGCGGCTGCGGTGCCGCCCGAATGCAGGCCATATACTCAATCGAAAACGCTAACGGAGGTACGCCTTCGCGTTGCCCAAGCTGTAGGCGATCGTTGAGCCGTTGTGCAGTAGTGACGACGTCTGCGGAGTGATCATGCCGGTAATGCCCAGTGCCAACAGCGCCGAGTTGGTGAGCATCACCTTGGAATACGAACTCGTCAGACGATCAATGAGGCCCTGGCTCATGCGGCGCAGGCGCACGATTGCAGCCAGATCCGTATCGGTCAGGATGATATCGGCGACCTCCTTGGCGATGTCGCTTCCGCCACCCATTGCCAGACCCACATCGGCCAGGCCCAGCGCCGGCGAATCGTTGACGCCGTCGCCCACCATGGCAACGTGGCGCCCCTCGCGCTTAATCCGCTCCACATAGGCGTACTTGTCCTCGGGCAGCAGCTCGGCCTTAAACTCGTCGACACCTGCCTCGCGAGCAATGCGCTCGGCCGTGCGCTCCGAATCGCCCGTGAGCATAACGACATGTTTGACGCCCAGCGCATGCAGGTCGGCGATGGCCTCACGGACCCCGGGCTTGAGCGGGTCCTCGATGCCTAGCACGCCGACGACCTTTCCATCGACCGCCAGATACAGCGGCGACAGGCCCTGCATCTGGGACTCGATGCGCTCCTTTATGTCGGACTCGAGCTGCGCGCCCTCATCCTCAAACACAAAGTGTGCCGAGCCGATAATCGCGCGACGTCCTTCGATGGACGAAGCGATGCCGTGTGCCACGATGTACTCGACGGCAGCATGGCGCTCGCGGTGCTCGAGCCCGCGCTCGCGGGCGGCGTTGACCACGGCACGCGCCACCGGATGCGGGAAATGCTCCTCCAAGCAAGCGGAAAGGCGCAGGACCTCATCCTCGCTCCAGCCGTCGGTCGTGAGCACGCAAGCTAGGCGCGGCTGGGCCTCGGTCAGCGTACCGGTCTTGTCAAAGACAATGGTATCGGCCTTGGCAAACGACTCAAAGTACTTGGCGCCCTTCACCATCACCCCCATCTTGGCAGCATCGCTCATGGCGGTCATGACGGCAACGGAACCCGTGAGCTTGAGTGCGCACGAGTAGTCGACCATCAGTGCCGCCGAGGTCTTGATGAGGCTGCGGGTGGTAAGCGCAACCAAGCCCGCGAGCAGGAAGTTCCACGGGACGATCTTGTTGGCAAGGTCCTCCATATGCGACTGACCCTCGGACTTGAGCGAGTCGGCCATCTGCACGAGCGAGACAATCGAGCGCAGCTTGGTCTGCGCCGTATTGGCGCGCACACGCACCAAGATGCTGCCGTCTTCCACGACGGTGCCGGCGAACACGTCGTCGCCTGCGCTGCGCTCGACGGCAAGCGGCTCGCCGGTCAGGGTCGCCTGGTTGACCATGGCGCTCCCCTGCTCGACAACGCCGTCGATGCAGATGGACATGCCAGTGCGCACGGCGACCAGATCGCCGGGCTCGAGCTCGGTCGCGGCAACGCTTACCTCGGTGTCGCCGACAACCTTTTGCGCCTTGTCGGGCACATCGAGCAGCGAGTTGATGAGCTCGTTTTCGCTCATGGCGCGGGTGTAGTCCTCGAGCAGCTCACCCACGTTGAGCAGGAACATCGTCTGGCCCGCGGTGTCGACATCACGCTTGACGAACGAAATGCCGATGGCCGAAGCGTCGAGCACAGGAACGGTCAGGCGCGGCTGCGCCAGCTCATGAAGGGCGGCGCGCAAAAATGCCATGTAACCGGCCACGACAAACACCGCACGCAGAGGCGTCGGCAAGAACCAGCGACGTGCGTAGTGGGCGCCGATAAGTGTGGCCAGGTCCATAACGAGTTTGTGCTTGCGCGGCTCGAGTTGCATCACGTAGCCCGACTTGGCATCGGCGATAGCTTGAGCATCGAGTGCGCCCAGGGCGTCGAGCACGCTCGCGCGGCGCGGCTCGTCGTACTCCAGCGCCATCTGGCCAATACGGCCATATACGCGCACTTTACGCACGCCGTCGATTTCGCCGCCAAGCTTAAGAAGTGCATCGAGATCGCTCTCTGGCACAGGACCCGCCAATTGAAGACGGGTCCTGCCGGGGATCTCGCTAATAATCGAGAATCTCATAGTTTGTGCCTGGGAGCGTTACTCGGCTGCCTCATCAGCAGCGGCCTCGCTCTGGGTGATGTAGGCAGCCTCGGCAACCATGTCATCGACATTGGCCTTGGCCTGCTCGACCATGTCCTGGTAGCAGTTCTTGACGCGCATACCGCACGCGATGCCCTGCACGCAGGCATTCTTTACCGGAGCGCTGGTGAGCAGCTTGATGCCGGCCGTACCAAGCAGAAAACCGCCACCGACAAGCAGGGTGTTAAACGTCGACTTCTTCATGTTGCTTCTCCTTTTGCCGCACAAGCGCGGCATGGTGCCTTAGCACCCGAGTTCATTAGTTTGCTCGAGCACGCTTTTGAGACTAGTTTAGTCGAACTATTATGGTCAACCAAAGTTAACTTTTTGGAAACTTTGGGGGTGAACTCAATATGACAAAGGAACTGCCCCTTTGTCATATTCCTACAGCTGCCAGTCAGCCGCTTCCTTTTGCAGCGCAACCATGCGGGCGAATTCTCCACCTGCCGCCTTGAGCTGCGCCGGAGTGCCCTGCTCGGCAACCACGCCATCCTTGAGCACAACGATTTTGTCGGCATTTTCCACCGTACGCATACGGTGGGCAATAACGATAACTGTCTTACCTGTAAGCAGACGGGAGAGCGCCTGCTGAACTACGGTCTCGTTCTCCACATCCAAGCTCGCTGTCGCCTCGTCCAACAGCACGATAGGCGCGTCTTTGAGCAGCGCACGGGCGATGGAAATGCGCTGGCGCTCTCCGCCGGACAGCTTGGAGCCGTTCTCGCCGATCATGGTGTCATAGCCCTGCGGCATGCGGCCCACAAACTCGTCGCAGTTGGCGGCACGCGCAGCCGCAAGCACCTCCTCATCGGTGGCATCACGACGCCCGAGGCGGATGTTTCCCATCACCGTGTCATCAAAGAGCAGCACGTCTTGGAACACAATGGCGTAATCGCGCAGCAGCACCTCGGGATCAACGCTCGCAACATCCACGCCACCCACGGTGACCGTGCCTTCGGTGGCATCCCAAAAGCGCGCAGCCAGGCGGCTCACCGTAGACTTACCGGAACCCGAAGGACCGACCAACGCCGTAACTTCGCCTTCCTTGGCGGTAAAGCTCACATCGGTAAGAACTTTCTCGCCGGCGCGGCCGTCCTCGCCCGCACCATAGCCAAATGCCACATGATCGAACACCACATTGTGGCCCACAGGCTCAAATTTCTCGCTGCCCCGTGCCACAGGCTCTTCCATGATGGAACGCATGCGCTTGGCAGACGACTCGGCGACAAACAGCTCGGACACCAACATTAACGCCTGGTCAAAGGGTGCATAGATACGGCTCACCATAAGCAGGAACGCGAACATCACCAAAAAGTCAACCTGACCGGAGACGACCATCGCGGCGCCCGTGGCCAGCGTGGTGGCAATTCCCAAGCGTAGAATGGAGAAGGCGGAGTTGACCAGAAGCCCGTTGACGAGCTCGCCCTTGGTGGTCTCGCGCTCCTCGGCATCGATCACGCCGTTGAGTCCCTCAAGATAATGAGCCTCCTGGTTGGTGGCACGGATCTCGCGAACGCAGTCGAGTGTCTCTTGAATCGCCTCGGTAACCTTGACCTTTTCGGCGCGCACGCGATCGAACACCGGGGTCATGGGGCCGCGTGTCAGATACAGCACGGCAAAGGCCACGGGAATGCTCCAAAACGCCGCGATCGCCAGCTGCCAGCAAAAGAACAGCGACGACACGAACACAATGGCGCTTGCGATGATGGCGCCCCAGAGTTCTCCCAGCACATGGCTGTAGGCATGCTCCATAGTCTGAACGTCACCCATGATGGTCTCGGTTAAATCGGCCAGATCGCGACGGCCAAAAAACGACAGCGGCAGTTTGCGCAAGCGCTCGGCGATCTCCATACGCTGCTTGCCGCACTCCTCGTAAAAGATACAGTAAGTGTAGTAATACTGCTGCCAGTTAGAGGCAAAGAGCATCACGAAAAAGACCAGGAGGCCGCCCGCGATCGGCAGGGCATCCGGCAGGTCGGCCCCGCTGGCGAGATGCTCGACAAAGCCGGCCATAACCAGGAATAGAAAGCCCATGCCGGCCATGGTAATAAGATTGGTGAGCGTGGTCCAGAAAATGCCGCGTTTTACGCCGGCGATGCCTTTATCGGATAGGAAATACTTCTTTTGGAATGAGGCGAACATTTAGGCCTCGCCTCCCTTCGCGACGGCGGCATCCGCGGTCGTAGCAGTAATCTTCCAACTCGCGGCCTGCTCGTATTCGGCCCACATCTTGGCGTACAGGCCTTCTTGGGACAGCAACTCGGCATGGGTACCCGACTCCTGCACGCTGCCCTGGTTGAGCACCACGATTTGGTCTGCGCCCACCACGGTCGAAAGCCGGTGCGCAATCATAATGACCGTGCGACCCGCCGCCAGCTTGCTAAAGGCGCGCTGAATGAGCGCCTCGTTCTCGGGATCGGCAAACGCCGTGGCCTCATCGAGCACCACGATAGGCGCGTCTTTAAGGATCGCGCGGGCGAGTGCCACGCGCTGGACCTCGCCGCCCGAAAGATATGCTCCGCCGGCGCCGAGCATGGTGTTGATGCCCTGTGGGAGCTTGGCCACAATGTCGTCGCACTGAGCTGCGGAGAGGGCCGCACGTACTTCGTCATCAGTGGCCGTGGGCTTGGAGGCGCGCACGTTATCGGCAAGTGTTTGCCGGAACAGCTGGTTGGTCTGGAACACGAAGGCGACCTGGTCCATAAGCTCGTGTGGATCCATATCGCGAACGTCCACACCGCCTACGAGCACTCGACCCGAGGAAACATCCCAAAAACGCGGGATCAGGCTTGCGCAGGTTGACTTACCGCCGCCCGAAGGACCCACCAGGGCGAGGGTGCTCCCCGCGGAAACGCTAAAACTCACATGGTTGACGGCAGGCGCTTCGGCGCCCTCATAGGTAAAGCTCACATCCTCAAATCGCACGTCGTTGCCGACAGGGTGCTTGGGTTGGGCGGGCACGGAGAGCTGCTTGGAATCCATGACGCTTCGGATGCGAGCCAGCGAATCGGCACTCATCTGAGAGGCCTCGCCCACAAACATGAGCTTGGTCATGGCCGTCGGTACCACGGCCGAGAATATCGCGTAAAACGTGAAGTTGGCCATAAAATGCGCGAAGTCCGTCTCGCCCGGCGCCAACAGCAACGCCACGGGCAGTAGGAACGCTACAAGACCATTGAGTGCGGTAAGGTTGAGCACCTGCGGACCTCGACAGAACGTGCCCGCATAGTTTTGTGCCATATCGGCGTATTCGGCAATCGCATCGTGGAAAGCCTTAAAGGAGTAGACCGTCTGCTGAAACACCTTGACCACGGGAATACCGCGTACGTATTCGGTGCCGGTCTTGTTCATCTTGACCAGCGCTCCCATGTAGGCCTTCATGAACTCGGCGCCCTTGCCGCCCATCATGGCGGCCATGGCGCCAAACGAAACGACAACCGAGATAAGGCATGCCGCGCCCAAGCGCCAATCGAGGGCGAAAAGCAGCACGAGCAGACCTGCGACCATGGCGGTGGCGCCGGCGATATCGGGCAGCATGTGCGCGAGCAGGGTCTCGGTGGAGGCGGCACATCCGTCTACAATACGGCGCAGCTCACCGGTGGCGTGCATGTCAAAGTAGCCAAGCGGCAGCTTGAGCAGGTGCTCGCTCGCAGTCTTGCGGATATTGGACGCGCAGCGAAACGCGGACAGGTGCGTGCACATGAGGCCTGCGAAATACACTACGATGCTTGCCAGGGCAAAACCCACGGCCCACCAGCCATACATCGCGATATCGGTGGCTTCGCTCCAGTTAGGCGCCACAGCGATCAGGTCTCGCGCGACAAACCAGATGCACACGTACGGGCCAAAGCCCAGCAGCTGCGAGAGCGCCGAGAGCGCCATGCCCAAATACGTTAGGAATTTACGGTCGCCGGCATATGCAAGTAGCTCGCCGATACCGCCGCCTTCCCTTTTTGATCCCTTTGCCATGAGATTCCTTTCTAACGGCTTGAGAGTTAACCGTAATCAACTTATCATTGATATGTAAGCCAAGGCACACAATCGAGCCAGGCGTGGATGTTTCTGCAAAGGAAGGGGACGCTTTCGAAAATGCATCGGGCCGCGACCAACATAACCGAGCTCTACGCACCACAGTTTGAGCAGTTTGGCCTGGAGCTTTCCGGCAAGGGCGCCGTCTTTACCGGCGAGGTGGCAAATGATCGGGCGCACGGACGCGCATGGATCATGCCCCTCTCCCCTGCCTGCATCGTCATGGAGCATTTCATCACCCCGACGCACGATATGTACCTGACCGAATACACACCCGAGCCATATGCCTGCGTGAGCGAGGTCAGCGCGCCCACACTTACATGCATGCCCGAGGCTGGCATAACGCCCGCAAACCTTAAACCATTGCATGGACCGTGGCCAAACAATGCCGTTTGCAGCTTTATCCAAGATAACTGTGGCGAGGAATTAAGCCCGCTGTTTGCGGGGGAGCTTTATCACTCGCGCTCGGTACTCTTTTTGCCTGGATATTTTGACGAACTGGAGCACCGCTATCCCACCGAGTTCGCGGGAATCTTTGAGGCGTTTGCCGAGCCATGGCACGAGGAAGCGACGTCTGCCATCTGCCACACGCTGCGCCGGATTAACGAGGAACGCGCCCGCACCGTAGGCGGACACGTCTATATGCAGGGCATCGTGGAGACCATGGTCGCGGAGCTCGCCTGTTCGCGCGCGGCCCACAAGCAGGCACGGCAGGCGGCGGACACACGCGTCAGCATAACCATTGCCGAAGAAGCAACGGCAATGATTGAGCGCGCGCTCGACACAGGCAGACGTGTGGGTATCAACGAGGTGGCCGAGAGGCTCTACACAAGCCGCTCCAAACTATGCGCCACCTTTAAGGCCCAAACTGGCGAGTCCCTGGGCGCCTACATTCGCAGACGCCGTATGGGGCGAGCACAGGACCTTTTGGCCGATAGCGCGCTCACGATAGCGCAGGTAGCAGAGCGCCTAGGCTACCCTCAGCAGGCCGCCTTCACCCAAGCCTTCAAACAATACACCGGCACCACCCCCACCACCTGGCGAAGCAAGCATCGCTAAGGCCCAAGCTCCCTGGCCGTAACGGAGCGACTAATTAGCCACCGCCCGTCAGCTCACCCAGGATCTAAACGTCAAGATGCGCACAATCAAGCGCCTTTTTGATAAGAGGGACAGATCGATCAGCCAAATACAACGGAATGTTGAGCACCCCGTCGTCGAGCTTTAGGTTCTTAAGTGAGTAGCGGACCCTCAATGGAGTCGTCTCCGCATGCTTGTCGGCATAGTACTTAAGGCTCTTGGAGTGAACGACCTCTCCCGATTTGACCTCGACGGGAACGATTTCGTTTCCGACTTGAATCAAAAAATCGACTTCGTGCTTCGGCTTCTCGTTTGTCCAGTAACGCGGAGCAGCATCTAACTGTGAAAGTAATGCCTCAAGCACATAGTTCTCGGCGAACGAACCTTTGAACTCCGAAAATAGCGCATCCGAGATGGCAAAAGCGGACGCATCCAGCCTTGCCATGCGGCGCAGCAAGCCGACATCAAGACAGTAGACTTTAAATGCCTTGAGGTCATCGTACGCAGAGAGCGGCACACCACCGGCAGCATTAAGGCGAACCGCCGTGATGAGCCCAGCATCGGCAAGCCATTCCAGAGCATCCTCGTATTCTCGAGCACGAGCCCCCTCGCGCACCGCACCCCAAACGAACTTTTTGTTCTCGCGCGCCAACTGAGCTGGAATCGAGTTCCATATTTGCGAAAGCTTGGCGAACTGCGCATGGCCACCATGCTTGGCAAAATCGCGCTCGTAGGAATCCAAGAGATCAGACAACACCTTATCGACCTGAACGATATCGCCCGTCTCCACCCACCGGCCAAGAGCCTCTGGCATGCCGCCGCATGCAAAATAACGACGAAGATGCTCGACGAGACGGACATGGAAGAAATCGGGCACTGTTTCGATCTGATCCAGGCCGCCAAGGTATTCGTCGTAGTTTGCAGCGCCCTCGGCTTTCAGAAACTCGGAAAAGCTCATGGGGCGCATCTCCATGAACTCGACCTTTCCCACCGGAAAAGCGCTGGTCTCACGGGACAAGCGAACGCCCAACAAAGACCCTGCGCATACGACGTGATACTCGGGGGCCTCGTCACAGAAGTATTTAAGGGCGCCGACTGCAGAAGGACAATCCTGGATCTCATCAATAATAAGCAGCGTTTTGCCGGGATCGATAGGCTGTCCAAGTGCCAGGGAAAGATTTGAGATGATCCGTCGAGGATCGCGCGTACCTTCGAAAAACTGAGCGTACTCGCTCTGTACCCCAGGTGACGGCTCCTCGAGCGTCAGATACACAAAATTGATGTACGAGGTTCGGCCGAACTCCTTAAGCGCCCACGTCTTTCCAACCTGGCGCGCCCCCTTAAGGATAAGCGGCTTACGATATTCTGACGCTTTCCAAGCGTTAAGCTTGGCAATGATATCTCGCTGCATGGACGAACCTCCCGCAAAGAAACTTCCGTAAACGTGATATTTCCCACATTTTACCCTAGGTAAAACGTGACATTTATCACATTTACGGAAGTTTTAAGCTCATTTCGCCACACTCTCATCACATTTATTGCAATGTGACAAAGGGACAGTCCCTTTGTCACCCGCACAAAAATGGACGCGCCAACGGCGCGCCCATTCACTCTATTCCATTCAGCCCCGCCTGACCCGAACGGCCGAGTCGTTGCAGAACCCGGGAGCCCCGGCAGGGCGGGTGCTTGCTCAAAATGAGTTCCGCACGCAAAGAAGGCCACTTAATGTGGCCTTCGTCTTGCGCAGGACTGTTCGAAATTTTGAGGAAGCACCCGCCCTGCCGGGGCTCCCGGGTTCCCGTTTACGAGAGCGACGTTCTCAGCAACTCGTTGAAGAGCTTCGGGTTGCCCTTGCCGCGGCTCGCTTTCATGCACTGGCCCACCAAAAAGCCGATGACCTTCTGGTTGCCGTCACGATACTGCTGCGCCTGATCGGCACAGTTTGCCAGCACCTCGTCCGCAATCGGCTGCAGCGCGCCGGCATCGCTCACCTGACGCATACCGCGCTCGTCGACGATCTTGTTGGGGTCGTCGCCGGTCTGGGCCATGGCCTCAAAGACCTCGTGCGCCTGGTTGGAGCTGATGGCATCGGTCGCCAGCAGCTTAGCCAGCGCTGCCACCTGAGCCGGCGCGATGCCGGACTCGGCGAGCGACACGCCTGCGCCCTTAAGGTAGGCGATCATCTCGTTCACCAGCAGGTTTGCGACCGTCTGAGCCTCTTTGCCAGCCATACCGGCAGCGGCCGCCTCAAAGAACTCGGCGAACTCCGGGTCGCCAGCGATCTGCTCGGCATCGGCGGCCTTAATGCCAAAGTCGGCCTCAAAACGGGCACGCTTGGCATCGGGCAGCTCGGGAATCTCGCCTCGGCAGCGGTCGATGAACTCGTCGTCCAGATCGAACGGCGCTAGGTCGGGATCGGGGAACAGGCGATAGTCGTCGGCCGTCTCCTTCACACGCATAACCACGGTGCGCTTACGGCTGGGCTCCCAGTGGCGGGTCTCCTGATAGATGATGCCGCCCTCCTCGAGCACCTCGGCTTGGCGGCAGATCTCGTAGGCAAGACCGTCATGCAGGCTCTTAAACGAGTTGAGGTTCTTGAGCTCGGTCTTGGTGCCCAGCTTGGTCTCGCCGCGGCGGCGCAGTGACACGTTGCCGTCGCAACGCATGGAGCCCTTCTCCATGGAGCAGTCGGAAATGCCCAGCGTCACAAAAATGCGACGGAGCTTCTCCATAAACAGGCGAGCCTCCTCGGGCGTGCGCAGATCGGGCTCAGTCACGAGCTCAATCAAAGGCGTGCCGCAGCGGTTGTAGTCGACGAGCGACTCGGCGGCGGCGGTAATGCGGCCCTCGGCGCCGCCCACGTGGACCATCTTGGCGGCGTCCTCCTCCATGTGGATGCGCAGGATGCGGATAGGCACCGTGTAGGAACCGTCCTCGCGGCGCTCGGGCATCTGCAGGTTGGACGCGTCGTAGCTGGCCAGGTGGCCGACGCGCTGGTTGCCCTCGCGCATGGTCGACGTCATGGACGTGGACAGGCCCTCGGCATTGGCCGAGGCGCTCGCCAGGCTCTGGGCCTCGGCCTCGCCAAACGCGCAGTCGGGGCGCTCGGCGGCACCGCGACCGGTCACGTCCAGGTCCAGGTGACCGTACATGGCAAAGGCGACCGGACCCTGCGTGGTCTGGAAGTTCTTGGCCATATCGGGATAGAAGTAGTGCTTGCGGTAGAACATCGAGTGGCGCTGGATCTCGCAGTTGGTGGCGAGACCGGCCTTGACGATGCTCTCGATGGCGCGCTTGTTGGGCACCGGCAGGGCGCCGGGCAGGCCCAGGCACACCGGGCACACGTTGGCGTTGGGCTCGTCATCGTGGCTGAGCTTGCAGTTGCAGAACATCTTGGTATCGAGTGCGGTGAGCTCGGTATGGATCTCCAGGCCGATCACGGCCTCCCAATCCTGCAGGACCTCGGAAAGCTCCTTCATTACAGCTCGCCTCCCTTCCCGGCAAAATCGGGCGCGACGGAAAGCGCGGGCGCACCCGTGGCGGCATCGGCAAAGCCGCGCTCCAGGGCGCGGGCAAACGTGAGCAGCTGACGGTCCTTAAAGGCCGGACCCACTAGCTGGGCAGAAACGGGCAGCTGAGTATCCTCGCCCAGGCCCAGCGGCACCGAGATACCACCGTTGCCGCAAATGTTGAGCGAAATGGTATACAGGTCCGAAAGGTACATCTGCGTGGGATCGCTAATCTCGCCAAACTTAAAGGCCGTGCGCGGCGAGGCGGGCATGAGGATGGTGTCCACCTTGGCATACGCGGCATCGTAGTCCTGCGTGATGAGCGTGCGGGCCTTTTGCGCAGCGTAGTAGTACTTGTCGTACACGCCCGAGCTCAGCAGGTAGGCGCCGAGCATCTGACGGCGCTTGGCCTCGGCGCCAAAGCCGTGGGCGCGCGAAAGCGAGCTCTGGTCGGACAGGTTGGCGCAGCCCTCCTCCTGGTAGCCGTAGCGAATGCCGTCGAAACGGGCCAGGTTGGAGAACGCCTCGGCCGGGCCGATGACGTAGTAGGCGGCGATGGCGGCGTCCAGGTGCGGCAGGTCGACCTCGACCAGCTCGGCGCCCTGGTTCTGCAGCTCCTGGGCGGCGCGCTGAACAGCGGCCTTGACCTCGGGCGTCAGGCCCTCGGCCTCCATAAACGCAGGGATAATGCCCACGCGCCTGCCCTCGATGCTGTCGTTGAGATGCTCGGTAAAGTCGACGGCGCAATCCTGGCTGGTGCAGTCGTACGGATCATGGCCCGCGCCGGTAAGCGCGTTCATGGCCAGCGCGACATCCTCGACCGTGCGGCCAAAAGGACCCACCTGGTCGAGCGACGAGCCAAAGGCAACCACGCCGTAACGGCTCACGGCGCCATACGTGGGCTTAAAGCCCACCACGCCGCACAGCGACGCCGGCTGGCGAATGGAGCCGCCGGTGTCCGAGCCCAGCGAGAGCGCGACCTCGCCCGCGGCGACGGCGGCAGCGGAACCGCCCGAGGAACCGCCGGGCACGCGCTCGGTATCCCAGGGGTTGTTGGTGCGGTGGAACGCCGAGCTCTCGGTGGAGCTACCAAAGGCAAACTCGTCCATGTTGGCCTTGCCCATGGGCAGGCAGCCAGCATCGAGCATGCGCTGGACACAGGTGGCGGTGTAGACGCTCTGGTAGTCCCCGAGCATGCGGGAAGCGCAGGTGGTGCGCGTGCCCACAAGGTTCATGTTGTCCTTAATAGCCAGCGGCACGCCCGCGAGCGGGGGCAGCGGCTTACCTGCGGCACGGTCGGCATCCACGCGCGCAGCGGCCTCGAGCGCAAGCTCGGGCGCCACCTGCAGGAATGCCTGGACCCCGCCCTCGCGCGCCTCGATGGCGGCAAGGGAGGCCTGGGCCACCTCGGTAGCGGTAAAGTCGCCGGCGGCAACGCCCGCGGCGATCTGGGCGGCGGTAAGGGAATCGAAGCTCTGAGCCATTACTCGCTCTCCCCCTCTCCCAAAATGGACGGCACGCGGAAGTAGCGGTCGCGCGCGCTGCCGGCGTTTTCCAGCGCGACGTCGAGCGGTAGGTCGCGCTCGGGCTCGCGCAGGTCATCGCCCATCACGTTGGACAGGCTTCCGATGGGATGGAACGTGGGCTCCACGTCGGGCAAGTCATATTGCAGGACGGGCTCGAGCATCTGGACGGCATCGTTCATGTAGGACGTCATCTGGGCGAGCTCGTCATCGGTCAGTGCGATCTTTGCGTACTCGGCGATGCCGCGCACGTCTTTCTCGCTGAGTGCCATAGGCGCTCCCTTCCGCATAACAGATAAACCGCTCTAGTATACAAGGCAACGCCGCTTGGAGCAGGCGCTTTACCCAAATGCAGCGAAAACGTAACGAGGGCGGCGGTTGGCAGGGCGTGGTCCGGCGGTTCTGCAGCGAAACCGCACCGTCCATAGCGAAAACCGTCCCGCCCAGAACGAAAACCATCACAACATTCGACGCTTTTCGTCAAAATCGCGATTTTCATCGAATGTTGTGATGGTTTGGAAGCCCCGACCGCCACAAAGGAGCCTGTCCCCATTGTGGTGGTTCTGAATGATGCCCTATGCCGAGGCCTTGGCCTTGCGGCGCTTGCGGACCGCGTGGATCACGATGTCCAGCAGCAACAGCGCAATGGCTACGACCACGATGAGCACGGCAAACTCGCGCTTGCCCCAGTGGCGGCCAGCCAGCGACTTTTGCTTATCGACGTCCTTCTTGTTGTACTTGGTGCGCACGCAATGCACCAGCAGGCGATGGTCGTTCACGCCGTAGGGCGTGCAGGTGACGAGCGTCACCTTGTCGGCGCCGGGCTCGATGGTCAGCGACTCCATCTCCTCGGGCAGCACGACCTCGGAGTCCACCATCTTGTAGGCGAGCGTCTTGTTCATGGTGTGCAGCAGCACCAGGTCGCCGGGCTCCAGCGAGTGGATATCGTCGAACATGCTCAGGTTACGCATGCCCGAGTGCGCGGTGAGCACGCAATGCGTCGAGGTGCCGCCCACCGGCAGGCTCGTGCCCTCCAGGTGGCCGACGCCCGCCATAAGGACTTCCTCGCTCGTGCCGTGGTAGATGGGCATGCTCACGTCGATGGAGGGGATCTCGACCCAGCTCATCATGGGGTCGCGGTCAAAGATGAGCTGCTGAGCGTAGGGCTCGATCTGGTCGGCGGGAAGCTCGGTGGCCTCGCCCGCCAGCTGCTCGTTAAAGGAGCGAGCCTGGAGCAGGATGCGCTCGCGCTCCTCGGCAGACAGCGCGTCCACGGTGCTGGACACGGTGCTGATCTGGTTGAACACGCCCGAGGCCTCAAGCCGGTCCAAAATCCACGGCCAGGTCATAAGGCCCACGCCAATAAGGATGATGACAATGGTGATGAGACGGTCGGCCCAGCGCGGCAGCCGCTTGCGACGGCGCTTGGGCTTTGGTTGAGGTTTGGGCTGAGGGCTTGAGCCGCCGTTGTCCGCGGCGTTACTGCTCTTCATATGTTTGGCGCCCTGCACCATCGCCGGTCACTCCTCTACAACTCAAGTTGTCTGAACAAATAATAGCCGATTAGCGAGCTCATGCGCTGCGCAACGCAGCCTGGCAACATTGCGCAGTGCAAGTATGGGCCCGCATTTGAGTTTTCAAAATATCCCGAATCGGCTGGGCGATTCGGGATACAATGGCAATAGAAAACGACGCACCCCGCGTAAGTGTTCGAAAGCGCGGGCGGCCTAGTTTTCTGGTTTTGTTAAATGCCCGGGATCCGACCCCCGGGCATTCTTATTTGCGCTTGTTGCGGCGCAAATGCCTTCTACCGTCCGCACCGCGCGTGCGCCTACGGACCTTAATCCGAACCTCATACGAGTCAAGAAACGCGATGACGAACGTGCCCACCGCCGCGAGGGCGGCGAGCGCGTTAAGGAATTTCAGCATTTGGGGACCTCCGATCGAGTCGTCGGCCGCCCGCGCACGGAATGCGTCGCAAGGGTATTTTACTGCGAGCACTCGCACTTACAGCTGGTAAACGCAACATTTGCAAACATCTGTTCGATATTCATGTGCTTGATCCATCGGACGATGGAGGCTGGCTGCGTTATCCCAAAAAAACGGGGCAGGCTCCAGCACGGAGTCTGCCCCGAAAAGAGAATGGCAAAGCAAGAACGTGGATGGACGAGAAAAGTGTCCGCAAGTCTCATGGCCATCACATCCCACCTGCCAAAGTGATGGGTGAGCGAGCGTTACTCGTGCTCGGACTCCTCAGCCTGCTTACGGCTGCGGATGAGGTGTGCCACGCCGATGCACAGCACTGCGCTGCCAGCGATCCAAGTGAAGGTCACGCCGTTAAGACCGGTCAGCGGGAGGCCGGAGCCTTTCTTGTTCTTGACGGTAAGGGTAACGGTGCCGCCACCAGAAGAGGAATTGGTGACGAGACCAGAACCATTCTTGGATGTGGTCACCGTCAACGTATTCTCGCCCTCATTCTGATTAAGACCCGTGGCAGTAATGGTGAACGTGAATTTGGGCACGGTGTTATAGCCGGGGAGCGTATGGGTCTCCTCGACCGTGTAAGCGCCAGCATCGAGGCCCTTGACGCTGATTTCGCCCTTATCATCAGTCGTAAAATCATAAGCAGTATTGCCCAAAGAACCGTTCACTTAGACATACTGGGCGCCGGCGCCCTCGTCGGTTCCCTTGGAAGAGGTGCCGGGCGGAGAGCGGAGCATGGCCACCGGACCCATCGAAACACATCTCCACCGTTCCTTCAACTGGGAAAATGCCGCCCCGGAGCCCGGGAGGGACCCCGGGGGCTTTCGGCTAACTGCGGGAACGGCCTATCCGCTCAGTATGTTCAGCTGAGATCAGAAATCAACCGGAGAAATCGACCCTACTAAAAGGAGGCCGTATATGAAGACTGTATATCCCTTTTGCCTCCATATACACAAGAAGCGCCCCTCGGGGCGCTTCTGAGAGGCTCCCCCCTAGGATGGACCCCAGGGGGAGCCTATGGACCTCAAAGGCCGCTGCGAACCGTTCGCAGTCGGGCCGTCGAAGGCCTCGTTACTTAAGCTCAGGCCAGAAATCCTTGTTGGCCTCGATCATGTCGTCGAGAATCTCCTTGGCGACCGTCATGGACGGCACGGTCTTGTTGAGCGTGAACGCCTTGAGCGCCTTCTCATACGAACCCTCGATGCACGCCTCGACCACGAGCTTCTCGGAGTTGAGCTGCTGCATCATGAGGCCCTGCTGGAACAGCGGGATGTTGTCGCGCGAGATGACTTCGGGGCCGTTCTTGCCGATGTAGGCGGGAAGCTCGACCATCGCGTCGTACGGCATGTTCGGGATAGCGCCGCGGTTCTGGCAAATGACCAGGAAGCGAGCGAAGGCGCTGCACTTCGAGCGATATTGAGCACCAACGCGGGCGCTAGCGCAGGTGTCGCCCGCGATACTCGGGAGAATCAGCATCGGAATCGGGGGAAGCCGAGGAGGCTGAAGCAGAGGAGGAGAAGGGGACCGCAGGCCTGGAGGCTCCCGCGGTCCACCCGTTTCCGCCTTCGCCAGCAGCCGCGCCGGCGTCCAGCGTCACCGCG
>CABUQK010000021.1 GCA_902493615.1 uncultured Collinsella sp. | reverse complement strand
GCCAATTCGCGGGCGTGGCGGAATTGGCAGACGCGTACGGTTCAGGTCCGTATGGGGGCAACCCCATGAAGGTTCAAGTCCTTTCGCCCGCACCATTGAATGAAAGAGCTCCCAGCAATGGGGGCTTTTTTGTTATGGGCCCATCGCGGGGACTTGAACCTGCGAAAGAGCGAGCGTTAAGAAAACGCGGAGCGTTTTTAGCGAGCTGGCGAGGACGCCGGCAGGCGGCCGAAGCCGGTGCGGATCCGCGGAGCGGATACGCGGACGTCCTTTCGCCCGCACCATTACATGAAAGAGCTCCCAGCAATGGGAGCTTTTTTGTTATGGGCCCATCGCGGGGACTTGGACCCGCGAAAGAGCGAGCGTAAAGAATACGCGGAGCGTTTTTAGCGAGCTGGCGAGTCCGCCGGCAGGCTGTTTTTACGGACCCAATGCCGATATTTCGTATGCCCGAAACCCCAGTGGGCAAAAAACGGCAAATATGAGTACTGTCACAAAGGCGGCAACATTTCTAGAGGTCTATTTTGTGATAATTACGCAACAGCTGTACGTTAATTTGATTCGGCTTTGAGACAAAGCGGCTCAATTTGGAAGGATCTCGGGTTCGACAGGGTGCTATTTCGCTAAATAGGCTGCTACTAAAATAGTGACAGTACTCATATTTGGTCTTTTTTGCCCACTGGCCCTGCCATCGGGCCTTTGGGGCCGTCCAGGACGGGTATCCTAGTGCCAATGTATGCCCAATAGAGGAGAAGCCATGCTGTTTTCCGGTATCATCGCCGCCCTTACCAGCCTTTTGATTCCCATCATCATTTTGTTGTTACTGCTTCCCAACGCCTGCTATGTCGTTGAACAGCAGCATGCCGTGATCATCGAGCGTCTGGGCAAGTTTAACCGCATCGTCAACGCGGGCTTCCACATGAAGGTGCCCGTGATTGACCGCAAAGCCGCCACGGTGAGTCTGCGCACCATGAAAAACGGTTTTGGCATCGACGTTAAGACCCAGGACAACGTGACCATCGGCCTTGAGGTCTCTGCTCAGTACCACGTGAGCTATGACATGGGCGCCGGCCCGGCAGATTCGGGTATCTACAAGAGCTACTACATGCTGCAGGAGCCCGTCGACCAGATGCGTGACTTCATCACCGACGCCCTGCGCTCTTCGATTCCCGTCTACACACTCGACGAGGTCTTTGCCAAGAAGGATGACATCGCCAAGGATGTCAACGCTACCGTTTCCGAGCAGATGGCCGCCTACGGCTTCACCCTCGTGTCGACGCTCATCACCAAAATCGCACTGCCGACCGAGGTCGAGAACTCCATGAACGACATCAACGCCGCCCAGCGCAAGCGCGCTGCGGCACAGGAGCTCGCCGAGGCCGACCGCATCAAGCGCGTCACCGAGGCGACCGCCGAGGCCGAGGCTATGGAAAAGGCGGGCGAGGGCATCGCCAACCAGCGCAAGGCCATCGCACTGGGTATCAAAGATTCGCTCGAGATCATCCAGGAGACGGGTGTCGGCAATGACGAGGCCAACCAACTGTTCATGTTTACGCAGTGGTCCGAGATGATGACGGAGTTTGCTCGCACGGGTAAAACCTCGACGGTCGTGCTGCCGAGCGACTTCTCGCAGTCGGCCTCTATGTTCGAGCAGATGCTGACCGCCGGCAAAGTTCAAAACGATTCGAAGGAGTAGACGCGCGTGAAATACACCGTCGTTTGCGTCGGTAAGCTCAAGGAGCGCTTTTGGAAGGACGCGTGCGCTGAGTACACCAAGCGCCTAGGCGCCTATGCCAAGGTGGATATCCGCGAGGTGGCCGATATCGACCCGGCTAAGGCGGGCGGCGTGGATGCCGCGCGCGACAAGGAGGGGGCGGCAATTCTTGCTGCATTGCCGTCTCGAGCGCATGTGATCCTGCTGGCTATCGAGGGCAAGGAGCGTTCGAGTGAGGAGCTCTCGGCGAGGCTCGACGATCTTATGCTGCGAGGCAGCAGCGACATCGCCTTTGTGATTGGCGGTTCGGACGGCGTGAGCGATGAGGTGCGCGCCCGCGCCGACGAGATGCTCAGCTTTGGACGCATTACCTTGCCGCATAACTTGGCGCGCGTGGTGCTGCTGGAGCAAATCTACCGCGCCTGCAAGATCAGCCGTGGCGAGCCGTATCACAAATAGGTCGGCAATACGAAACAATGGCGTGGGACAATAGCTTTCGTTTTGAAGAGCGTGTCTGAGAGGACTATGAGATATGAAGATTGGATTTGTCGGTTTTGGCAATATGGCGAGCGCTATGGCCGATGGCTGGATCGCTGCCGGTGTAGCTGCGAGCGACATGTGCGCCTGCGCGGGTCGCTACGACGCACTGGTTGAGCGCTGCGAGGCGCGCGGCATGGTCGCCTGCCACGATGCCGCCGAGGTTGTCGCCGCATCCGATATCGTGGTCGCTGCGGTCAAACCGTACATGATCGAGAAGGTATTCGCCCCGCTCAAGGATGCTCTTGCCAAAAAGGTCGTTCTGTCGGTTGCCTGGACCTGGGACAGTGCCAAGTGGGAGCAGGTCCTGCCGGGCGTCGCGCATATCTCGACGGTGCCCAACACACCGGTTTCGGTGGGCGAGGGCGTCATCGCTTGCGAGAAGGCTTCCACGCTTAGTGATGAGCAGAGCGCCGTGGTGCTTGATCTGCTTGGCAAACTCGGTGCGGTGGTCGAACTCGATACGAGCCTGCTGTTTGTGGGCGGCACGGTGGGTGGTTGCGCTCCGGCATTTGTCGCCATGGCAATCGAGGCCCTGGGCGATGCAGCGGTCAAGCACGGTATCCCGCGTGCCGATGCCTATCGCATTGTGAGCCAGATGGTGTTGGGTACGGCAAAGCTGCAGCTTGCAACTGGCCAGCATCCTGCGGCGATGAAGGATGCCGTATGCTCGCCCGGTGGTGCCACCATCAAGGGCGTCGTTGCGCTCGAGGACGCCGGCATGCGCAGCGCCCTGGTCAAGGCAATCGACGCAACTCTCCAGTAAAACCGACCAAAAAAAGGAAGGGTTTATTATTGGCAGGTATTTTCTGCGGTTTTGTCCTTTTAGCGAAAAGCGCCCCGCAACTGGCTCAATTCCAGTTGCGGGGCGCTTGCGTTTGCCCAGATAAAACAGACCAAAATAAACCTGTCCCTTTTTGGCAGGTTAGTCCCAGAAGCTGTCTTCCTCATCCTCGGACTTGGGTCCGCGGTCGACGTACATCTTATGGGTGCGCTTCTCCATTACAAAGGCAAGAATCGCAAATAACAGGATGCCGCCGGCGAAAAGGATGGCAAAACCGGTGCGGGTGCCAAACAAAAAGGAAAAAACTGCGTCCATTGGGTGCCTTCTTGCGTAGTTGAGTTGGGTCGTAAACGCTCATAAGTATATACTTGCCCATACATGTACAAGGTTGCAACCTAGATGGAATGTATATCGCCGGAGGATCTAATGCTTGATATCAAGTTTGTTCGCGAGAACCCCGATGCCATCGATGTCGCCATGGCTAACCGCCAGACGTCTTGGGATCGCGAGAAGTTCTTTGAGCTCGACGACGAGCGTCGTGCCGTCATCACCGAGGTCGAGGAGCTCCAGGCTACGCGCAATGCCGAGTCCAAGAAGATCGGCGCCCTGATGAAGGAGGGCAAGAAGGACGAGGCCGAGGCCGCCAAGGAGGCCGTGCGCGCCGTCAACGAGAAGATTGACGGTCTGGCCGAGCGCCGCACTGCTCTCGAGCAGGAGCAGTACGACTTCATGGCTCACCTGCCCAACATTCCTTGCGAGGCCACGCCGTACGGCAAGGACGAGGACGAGAACATTGAGCGCCGTCGTTGGGGCACCCCGCGCGAGTTCGACTTCGACTTTAAGCCGCACTGGGATCTGGGCACCGATCTGGACATCCTCGACTTCGAGCGTGGCAATAAGCTCTCCGGCAGCCGCTTTACCGTTCTCGGTGGCGCCGGCGCCCGCCCTCATCAACTTCTTCCTCGATACGCACACCAGCCGTGGTTTTAAGGAGTGGTGGCCGCCCATCGTCGTCAAGCGTCAGACCATGTTCGGTACGGGCCAGCTGCCCAAGTTCGAGGATGACGCCTATCACGTCTCGGGCGACAACTTCCTGATCCCCACCGCCGAGGTCGTGCTTACCAACCTACACGCCGGCGAGGTCCTCGATGCCGACACTCTGCCGCGCCGCTACACCGCCTTCACCCCCTGCTTCCGCGAGGAGGCCGGTTCCGCCGGTCGCGACACCCGCGGCATCATCCGTCAGCACGAGTTCGACAAGGTCGAGATGGTCAAGTTCGCTAAGCCGGAGGAGTCCGACGAGGAGCTCGAGAGCATGACCGCCGAGGCCGAGTACCTGCTGCAGCAGCTGGGCCTTCCGTATCGCGTGATTAGCCTGTGCACCGGCGACTTGGGCTTCTCTGCCCGTCAGACCTACGACGTCGAGGTCTGGCTGCCGAGCTACAGCGCCTACAAGGAGATCAGCTCCTGTTCCAACTGCGGCGACTTCCAGGCCCGTCGCGCCAACATCAAGTATCGCGACCCCGAGAATTTCAAGGGTTCGCGCTACCTGCACACGCTCAACGGTTCCGGCCTGCCGGCCGGCCGCACCATGGCCGCTATTCTGGAGAACTACCAGAACGCCGACGGCACCATCACGATCCCCGAGGTTCTGCGTCCTTACATGGGTGGTCTCGAGAAGATCGAGCCGGTCGCGTAAGTTGGCTGCATAGGGGATATGCAAGGGCGCTCCTTCGGGGGTGCCCTATTTCGTGCGCAGGTCCATACCATGCCGTGCGGACAGCTCAATAGAAAACACACGAACAACTGTTCTGTATACAGCCATCTACCTGCTATGCTTTTGCTAAATAAGAGCGAGAGAAAGGGGACGCGATGGAGCTGTTTGATGATCGGGTGGTTTTGTTTGAGAGCGACGAGGGTGGGGAGTACCTGCTTGTAACGTGTGAGCCGTCTGGCATGGGTGGCCTGGTGGTTCGACAGACGAGTGAGGGTCCGTTGACACAATGGTGCTTTGAGGAGTCGCCGCATGTGGTCGAGACCTTTGTGATGCACGAGGGACTTGTGGCGCTGGAACACTTCTATGGAGTTGGGACTTCCAACCAGGTCGCGCGCATGCTGAGCATCTCGTTTGCCGATTATGATTGTGCCCAGCGGGTGAGATCGCTCCTGAGGGAACTTGATGCCAAGTTCGACGTGATCGAAAAGCCAATCGATCGTACGGGGAACAGCGGTATATGCGGAGCAGCATGACAAAACTGCGTTCCACAAAAAAGTTTGAGATTGTGCTTGACTCCAATAAGCTAAAGTGGTTTTATATGTCTTGCGCTGCGGCGTTACCTCAGCTGGATAGAGGGTCTGACTACGAATCAGAACGTCATAGGTTCGAATCCTATACGCCGCACCAATCAAACTTAAAGCCTCCGGCAACGGGGGCTTTTCTTTTATGGCAACACCGCATGGATTCGAACCTCGGTCGAGGCGCGGGCGTAAAGAAAACGCGGAGCGTTTTTAGCCCGCGGGCGAGCACGCCGGCAGGCGGGCGAAGCCGGTGCGGATCCGCGCAGCGGATGCGCGGAATCCTATACGCCGCGCCAATTGAACTTTAAGCCTCCGGAAACGGAGGCTTTTCTTTTATGACGACGTCGCATGGGTCCGAACCTCGGTCGGGGCGCGAGCGTCTTAATCACTACTTCGTAAAATTTTTCCAAATTGTCGCTTGACCCATCGAGGGGTCACGTGCATAATAATCCGTGCGTTGCGGCGTTACCTCAGCTGGATAGAGGGTCTGACTACGAATCAGAACGTCATAGGTTCGAATCCTATACGCCGCACCAATTGAACTTGAAGCCTCCGGCAACGGGGGCTTTTCTTTTACGCCGGCACCGCACGGATTCGAACCTCGGTCGGGGCGCGGGCGTGAAGCGGACGATTTCCTGTCGACTCGTGTAAGATTCCGAGTAGGTGTCGCGGCCCATCCGCGACCACTTCTTCTCTCAACGACCGATCAGGGTGATACTTCGTGGCAGAGCGTCCGACATACAAGCTCAGGTTTCTCGATCCCAAGAAGCGCTTTCCGGCGATGCCCGAGCAGCCTGCGGGACGCTCATATGGCGTGGTCTGGAAACTCTTTGGCGAGGACCAGCATGAATCTTGTTATGTCGTCGAATTCGTTGGCAAAAGTCATGTGTCGCTTTTGGGCTACGTAAGCGTTTCGGGTGAGGTGTACAAGGTGGACCGCCCCGTTAGCGAGGCTCCGCTGCCCAACGATCCCGACATGGAACTGGTCCTTGACGAGTCGGATTCCAGTATTGGTGAGATTATGGTAAGGGAAGCCAGCGGTGCAATGCGTACGTGCGCGCGAACCGTCGGCTCTCCCGAAGGCCCCATGCGCGAGCAGTCCGATCACGATACATGGAATTCGGCCCGCTCCCTTCCTTACGGCGAGTTCATGGCATCGATGTTCCTGCGCTACGTGATATTTGCCAACTCCGAAAGCGCTGTTGCGAACACGGCGGACGCCGACGGTCTCGATGCGGACATGCAAAACGTTGTCGACAAGATCAAGCTCGTAAAGTTGCCCGAGCCGGTCGAGGTGTTTTTGGGCTTTAACACGGCACCGCTACCTGACGCTATCGAGACGTTGCTCTACCGCGCTGACCATGCCGAGAATCCAAGTGGCATTGAGCGCTATGCCGCCGCCCTTATGAGCGAAATTGACTTGCCCCGCCTGCGCACCATCGCCGCCAAGTCCGAAATGAGCCTGGCGCGCATCGACCGGTCAAAGCTGTTTTATCTCAATTTTGATCGTAGCCTGCTGGACCAGGACGAGATTGACATGCTGCTCGCCATCGAGTGCCGTCTCAACCGCCTCTCCGGCATCCTTGAGCGCATCGGGGCCGGATTGGTCCCTGCGGCATCCTCGCCGAGCCTTGAGGGCTGCGCGCTCTTTGATTCGTGGCATATCGCCAAGACGACCAACGATGTTCCCCGACTGCTCGATACGGCCTCGAGCGATAACCCGTGGGGCAAACCGGGTACGGTGGCTTGCCAGCCGGGCGGCGAGTGGGACGTGCGCACCCGTTTTGCGCGAATCGTTGAGGCGCTCAACGTGGTCACGCGGCTCGACTATACCTATCGAGTAAACGTTGCCGAGGGGATTATGCTCGTTCGGTTTGGGCAGTCTGTCGTGGACGCCATGCCGCAACGTGAATACGACGCTCAAGATGACGCCTGGCGCGAGCTGGACAAGGACACGCGCGCGATCTGGGCCGCGGAGCACGATGCGCGCGTGGCACTCACGCTTGCGGCAGCGTGTTTTGCCGCGGGCACCTGCATCACGCGCTGCTACGTGCAGATTGCTGCTCCCGACGGTGAGCAGGGCGAGCGTGTTGTCGCAACGTATTTCTTTGGGCGCGCGGCCTATCTGGCCGATTGCGTGCCTGTCGCCAAGGATCTTGAGAGCATGGACATGGACGATATGCCGTGCAAGCGTGTGCTTGAGGCGTATGAGTCAACCGCTCCGGAGACGATTGAGCCTGCGGAGGTTCATGCTCGTCCGCGTGATGACCATCGCACGCTGCCGCCGGCGCTGCGCGATCTGCTGCTTGCCGATACGGCTGATGAGTTGGAGGTCATGGAAGAGGACGACGACCCATACGTGGCCCGTGTTGTTGAATTGCGCGAGCAGGCAAAAGTCGACCGTACAGGTGCTTTTGAAGGCTTTTCCCGTCTTGTTGAGGAGTTGGAGGCTAAGTGCGCCGTTGCCGAGCTTTTGGCGACAGGTCCGGTTCAAACGCAGTTTTGCGATAACCAGCTGGTGCGCATGGTGCTACCGGTGTTGGAAGAAGACCGCTCTGTGCGAATCCTTCGTGCGCCCGATGCGCTGTACTTTGCCCAGCACGAGATCTGCAGCTTTTACGTCGAGCAAGAGGACTTTGAACGAGCGTTGCCCGAGGTGCGCCATCTTTACGATCTGGCGCGCTCGTCCATGCAATCGCACTTTGCGCTCATCAACGTTCTTGCGCGTCTGGAGCGCTTTGACGAGATTATCGAGGTGGCGCGCCACGGCCTACGTATTGCCAGCGATCGCTCTGCAATCGGCTACCTGTTCTATCGCCTGGCGTTTGCCTATTGGAATTGCGATCAGCTCGACCTTGCGCTGGCTTGTTACCGTCTGGTGCCACGCGGCGAGGAGTCGGGCAGCAGCGCGCTGGAAGAAATGCAGGGCCTTATGAACGAGATGGGCGTCAGCGAGCCTCCGACGTTCGAGGAAGCGGTCGAGACCATTCGCAAGGCTGGACTCGAGCTGCCGCCAGTGTCCGCCGTGACGAATCAGCTGGCAGATGCCGCTGTTCAACTGGTCGACAACGGCTTCTTTTTCCTGGCACGTGGTTGCATCTTCCAAATGTGGCGCACCATGGGCAACGACGAGCTCGGCTCCCTCAACCGCTCGCTGGGGTAGGGGCGAAAACTGCAAGGAGGAAAGGCCGCTAGGCAATTAGAAAATTCCCTCTTGCTCAACTTCGGCTGTTTGGTTACTATAGAACGGCTGTTACGGAGAGCTGACCGAGAGGCCGAAGGTGCTCGCCTGCTAAGCGAGTATGCCCCAAAAGGGCATCTGGGGTTCGAATCCCCAGCTCTCCGCCAGTACGAATTTGAAGAAGGGTCCCATTTGGGGCCCTTTTTTGTGCGGAGAAAGGAGGCTGGGGATTCGAACCCGAGAGGGCACGGGCGTTAAGCAAACGCGAAAGCGTTTGTAGCCCGTGGGCGAAAAGCCGCCAGGCTTTGAAGCCGGAGGGCATGCGTAGCATGTCCGGACATCCCCAGCTCTCCGCCAGTTTAACTTTAAAGAAGGGTCCCATCGGGGGCCCTTTTTTATTATCGAGAAAGGGCGCTGGGGATTCGAGCCCTCAAAAAAGGAGGCATCCTTTCGGACGCCTCCTTTCAGTGGACTTATTATTCTTGCGCCCTACACCTCAGGAGCCTTGGCTACGGTCTCGCTCTCGGCTGTGAGCGGGCGGTTGTCGATGCGGCGGCCCAAGCGATCGAGCTTCACGAGTATCCATTCAATGGGATTCGGTCCTGCGCCTTCCTCGTCGGCAACCAGGTCCATGACGGCGATCTTGGTGCCGTCCTGCTTGAGCGTAACGCTGCCCACCTTGTCGCCCACATGCACCGTGCCCGAAAGATCGTCGTAGCTAACCTTTTCGGTCACCTCGCCGGCAAGGGAAAACACGGTCGCTTGCGCCGTAGGATCGGCGAGCGTGGCGTCGATCGTCTTATCCGTCCAGTCGGTTTGACTAATGCGCGCCATAAGCGGGTTGCCGTTGGCGGTCTTTTCCTGCGTGTTGGCGATTGCGACCGCCGCCTTGTGACCGTAGTACCAATTGGCAAGGGTTGCGGTATCGGTAAAGCGCTGGTCGGTGGTAGTGGAGTTCAAAACGACGGTGTAGATCTCGTCGCCATCGCGGTTGTAGGCACTCGTAAAGCAATAGCCTGCATCGTCGGTGGTGCCGGTCTTGCCACCGATGTTGCCATCTTGGCCCAGCAAATAGTTATGCGTGTCCATGGAATGCGAATGGTCGGCGCCGTCGGCGCCCGTGACCTCGATCCAGGAATCCTCGCTCGCTACGACCTCGCGGATCGTGTCGTTTTTCATGGCCTCCTGCATCATCAGCGCTACGTCGTGTGCGGTTGAGTGCATATCGCCAGCCCACTCATCAAAGTCCAGACCATGCGGGTTTTCAAAAAGCGTACCGGTGCAGCCGAGCTTCTTAGCGCGCTCGTTCATGGCCTTCACAAATGTGGCCTCGGCGTCTTTGGTCTTAGGGTCGATCTTCTTGCCCACATATTCGGCGAGCACGATGGCGGCATCGTTGCCCGAGGGAATCATCAGGCCGCGCAGCGCCTGCTCCACGGTAAGCTTGTCGCCTTCGAGCAAGCCGGCGGTCGAGTTGCCCACGGTGGCTGCGGCGTTGCTCACCGTGACCTTCTCGTCCATCTTGCAGTTTTCGACGGTCAGGATTGCGGTCATGACCTTGGTGATCGAGGCGATCTTGACCTGTTCATCGGCGCCGCGTCCATAGTAGACGGTGCCGTCCTTGCCCATAACAAGGGCATTCGTTGCCTCGATATCGGGCAGGTTTTCGGCCGTGATGCCACGAGCATCGGCGGTCTTGCCGCAAACATTGTCGGTCGTAAGCACTTGGGCGCCGGCGACGGTGGGCACGCCAGCGGCAAGGGCGATAGCGCAGACAAAGCCGGCGGCAAGCTGGGCTGAGCGCTTTGCAAAAGAGGTGAGGGACTTCACGGATTTCGCTTTCGACGGGATGGTCTCTTCTGGAACAAGAGTATATCGTTTGCCGGCGTCGGCGATCATCGCGTGCGTGCGTGGCCCACATCCGCGCCCGAACGGGCACAAGGGTGCTTAAGGCCGACTTAATCACCCACGCTTGTTGTGTGTGACGGGCGCCCCCTCGGGCATAATGGAGCGCGAGAGGAGCACGCATGAACGAGCGCATTTTGGTAGTTGATGACGAAAAGGCCATCGCCGACTTGGTTGGTATCTACCTTACAAAAGAGGGCTTTGATGTCCAGATTGCCTATAGCGGGGCCGATGCTGCCAAGGCAATCTTGGAGCAGGAGTTCGATCTGGCGCTGCTGGATGTCATGCTGCCCGATATCGATGGCTTTGAGCTGCTGCGTACGATCCGTTCCAGCCATACCTATCCCGTGATCATGCTGACGGCGCGCGATGCCCAGCAAGACAAGATCGAGGGCCTTTCGCTTGGCGCGGACGATTACGTGGTTAAGCCGTTTCGTCCTCTGGAGCTCATCGCGCGCGTGCACGCTCAGCTTCGCCGCTACACCAGCTACGGTAGCCGCGCACAGGCGGCCGAGTCGCCGACCCTCCAGCTCGACGGCTTGGAGATCAACCGCGATGCTCGTTCCGTAACGGTGGACGGTGCACCGGTACGCCTCACACCCACCGAGTATTCAATCTTGCTGTATCTGGTCGAGCATCGCGGCAGCGTGGTGGGCGTGGAGGACCTGTTCCGCGCGGTATGGAACGAGGACTTTATGCCCGGCTCCAACAATACGGTGATGGTGCACATTCGCCACTTGCGCGAAAAGATTGGCGACGACGCACAAAAGCCGCGCTTTATCAAAAACGTCTGGGGCGTCGGCTACATCATCGAATAACGCTTTTCGCTTGTGAGGATCTTGATATGACAAAAGACGATAGGCAGGCATTCGAGGTACCCGATCGGCTCTTTGATTACGTGAGGTCGGTCGTCGACAACCGTGCGCTTGCAACGGTGCTGCTCTTTTTGCTGAGCCTGCTGCTGATTGGCATCGACAACATCGTCGGAATCTTGGCGGTGCTGCTTGTTGGCTTTTTGCTGATCGATCGATTTGAGATCGTGCGCCGCTGCGTGGTGATTGGCGGCGCCGCGTGGGCCATGACGTTGGCGATTGGCGCCATGGCGCTCGGCGGCATTGAAGGGCCGGTGCTGTTCGATGCCGGCTTTGTATTCAACATGCTTGGCTTTGTGCTGGCGCTTGCCGCGTGCGTGCTGTTCTTGTGCGGCCGTGCCCTGTACTACCAGGGCTACGAACAGGGCGAGCAGCATGCCGATTGTGTGCTGGCCGCTCGTATTCAAGATCGCCTGATCGATCACCCCGACACCTGGGACAACATCGACGGCGACTTCTTGGAGGTCGAGGGCGTCCTTAACCGCGTGCGTGACCGTGATCGCAAGGTGCAGCAAGCTCTGCGTGACGAGTCGCATCGCAAGGACGATCTGGTTACGTACTTGGCACATGACCTACGCACCCCGCTTGCGAGCGTAGTGGGCTATCTTTCGCTGCTGCAAGAGGCTCCTGAGCTGCCGGTTGAGCAACGTGCGTACTTTACGGGCATGGCGCTCGACAAGGCGCACCGGCTCGATACGCTCATCGAAGAGTTCTTCGATATCACGCGCTTTGACTTCCACGATATCGTGCTCACGCGCGGCTATGTTGATCTGGGGTTGCTGCTGGCTCAGGTGACTGACGAGTTCTATCCCATCCTCAACGAGCAGCATAAGGAAGTCCAAGTTGATATTCGCGAGGACCTGACGGTGCTCGTGGATGGCGACAAAATGGCTCGCGTGTTCAACAACATCATGAAAAACGCTATTGCCTATAGCTATGAGGGCTCGACCATCACGATCGAGGCCAGACGCCGGGACGGCGATGGCGTGCGCGTGCGCTTTATCAATCAGGGCGATCCCATCCCTGAGGCAAAGCTCAAGGTGATCTTTGAGAAGTTCTATCGCCTGGATGCGGCGCGTGCGACCAATCGCGGCGGCGCTGGACTGGGGCTTGCCATCGCCAAGGAGATCGTATGCGCGCACGGCGGTACCGTTGCATGTGAATCGACGCCCGAACACACGATATTCACCATCGAGCTGCCCGCCGCATAGTCAGTGTGCCCTTACAAACACTTGACAATGCGCTCACGTGCATATGAGCCGCGATTCCTACTATCGATACTGCTGAATTGATATCGATGTGGAGGTATGCGGTATGACGGCTGCTGCGGCTATGGAGCCCACGGAGCTTGAGGAACTCATGGAGGCGCAGGCCGAGGCCGCGCATGAGCGCGAAGTTGGGGATGCGACTCGTCCCACGGCGGAGGACCTTGCGGCCTCGCCGACGCGCATCGATGTTGAGGGCCTCGACCTGTTCTATGGCGACCATCATGCGCTCAAGGACGTGAACATCAAAATCCGCGACAAGCAGATCACCTCGTTCATCGGGCCTTCGGGCTGCGGAAAGTCCACGCTGCTGCGCTGCTTTAACCGCATGAACGATGGCATCAAGGATTGCCGTATCGAGGGCAAGATCGCGCTCGACGGCCAGGATATCCTGGGCGATTACGACATCTGCCGCCTGCGCCAGCGCGTGGGCATGGTCTTCCAGCGCCCCAATCCGTTTCCCATGAGCATCTACGACAACGTGGCCTATGGTCCGCGCGGCATGGGCGTGCGCGATCGCGCCGTACTTGATGAGCTGGTCGAGGACTCCTTGCGCCGCGCCGCACTGTGGGACGAGGTCAAGGACAAGCTCAAGGAGTCGGGCCTGGGTCTTTCGGGCGGCCAGCAGCAGCGCCTGTGTATCGCCCGTGCGCTGGCCGTGCAGCCCGACATCCTGCTGATGGATGAGCCCACGAGCGCCCTCGATCCCGTGTCGACGCTGGTGGTTGAGCAGCTGGCCTGCGAGCTCAAGGAAACGTGCACGCTGGTGGTCGTTACGCACAACATGCAGCAGGCTGCGCGCATCTCCGACTCGGTTGCGTTTTTCTTGCTGGGCGAGCTGGTGGAGCACGCGCCCACCGCGCAACTCTTCAAGAATCCGACCGATCCGCGCACGGCGGATTATTTGACGGGACGTTTTGGCTGATACCATCTAGTAAAGGTACCTTTAGGGTTAAGATGCGGTCATGCCGGCCGCAAAGGGGTTCAACATGATCTATTACGTCGAGGACGATGACAACATCAGGGATTTGACGGTCTATGCGCTGCGCAAGCAGGGGATTGAGGCCGAAGGCTTTTCGTGCGACGGTGAGTTTAAGGCTGCCGTGGCGCGACGGGTACCCGATGCCGTCCTGCTCGACATCATGCTGCCCGATACCGATGGCTTGGCGATTATGCGTCGACTGCGTGCCGATCGCCTGACGGCGACGGTGCCCATCATGATGCTTACCGCCAAGGATACCGAGCTCGACAAGGTGATGGCGCTCGATGGCGGTGCCGACGATTACCTGACTAAGCCGTTTTCGCTCATGGAGCTCGCCAGCCGCTGCCGCGCACTGCTGCGTCGCGGCGGCATGGTCAAACAGGCAAGCGATGTGCTCAGTGTGGGCGACATTGTGCTCTCGCCCAGCCATCGTGAGGTGACTGTTGCCGGCGAGTCGCTTAAGCTCACCCTGCGCGAGTTCGACCTGCTCGAGTACCTCATGCGCAAGCCCGGCGTGGTCTTTACCCGCGAGTCGTTGCTGCAGAGCGTGTGGGGCTGGGACTTCGACGGCGGTTCGCGCACCGTTGACGTGCACGTGCAGACGCTTCGCCAAAAACTGGGCGAGCATGCCAGCGCCATCGAGACCGTGCGCGGCGTGGGCTACCGCTTGGCCGAGCCTTCTGCCGGTGATGGTGCCGAAGGTGACGACACCGCGGCCACCGCATCGGAGGAGTAACCCGTGGTCTTCGCCCCCCAGGGAAAACATACGCTGTCGCACCGCGTTTTTGTGACGATCTTTGTCTGCGCCATGGCGGTTATCGTGGCGTTTACGGTGCTGGGTGCGTTCTTTGTGCAAAACACCTTGGCGGATGCCACGAGTACCAATCTGGCGCAGGAAACCGAGCTCATTGCTGCCGCTCTCGACGAACAGCAGGAGCCCATCCCGTTCTTGCGTAGCCTTGATCGCGAGGACTTGCGAATCACGCTGATTAACAAGGATGGATCGGTTGCCTACGACAACGAGGCGTCGCCTTCCACACTGCCCAACCATGGCGATCGCCCCGAGGTCATCGAGGCCTTTGAGAGTGGTTCGGGTTCCGCGGAGCGCGCAAGCTCTACGCTCGACGAGATTATGCTGTATCGCGCCGTCGCCCTTGATAACGGCCAGGTTGTCCGCTTGGCGCAGGCCCAGCCTGGCGTTGCGGCGATTTTGCTGTCGATGGTGGCGCCGATGCTGCTTATCGCAGCAGCGGGTGCGGTACTCTCGTTTTTTATGGCGCGCCGCGAGTCCCGTGCCATCATCGCGCCGTTGCAAGAGGTGGATTTGGACCACCCACGCCGTAGCTATGAGCACGCCTATGCCGAGATGGTCCCCATGCTTGAGCGTATCGAGTCGCAGCGCCAGGAACTCAAGCGCCAAATGGCGGTGCTAGCGGACAACGACCGTATGCGCCGCGAGTTCACGGCGAATATCACCCATGAGCTCAAGACGCCGCTTACGGCGATTTCGGGCTATGCCGAGCTCATCGCAAACGGCATGGTCGAGGGCGAGGATGACCTGCGCAACTTTGGCGGTCGCATCTATCGTGAGGCGGGCCGTTTGGCGGCGCTTGTCAACGACATCCTTACGCTGTCTAACTTGGACGAGGCCGAGCGTGCAACTGAGGGCGAGGCGGTGCCCATTGGGTCCACGGAGCCTATTGAGCTCTCGCGTGCCATCTACGCGGTTGAGCAGCGTCTTGAACAGGTCGCCCGTCAGGCGAATGTGACGATAAGTCATGAGACCAAGCCTGTGGTCATCGAAGGCGTGTCGCGCTTGATCGACGAGCTCATCTATAATCTGGCAAGCAACGCCATCCGCTACAATCGGCCCGGCGGTACGGTTACGCTGCAGTGCGGCACCAACGACGAAGGCCATCCGTTCCTCGCGGTCGCCGACACGGGAATCGGTATCGCGCCTGAAGAACAGGGCAAGGTATTTGAGCGGTTCTATCGCGTGGACAAGAGTAGGTCCAAGGCACGCGGCGGAACCGGCCTGGGGCTTGCCATTGTCAAGCATGCGGCCCTGTATCATCACGCCACGCTCGATTTGTCGAGCGCGTTGGGCGTGGGAACCACCATTACGGTGACGTTTCCCATACAGCAGGACGAGCCATTCGCATAGCGATACAACACAGATATTGATGCAGACGCCGCATTTGACTTTCGGGTGCGGCGTTGTTGTGCAATTTTACGATTGCTTCCGACATTTTTACAGGAGAGCCTGTTTCTTATGTATAGAGTTTGGTCTCGGTAAAAAGATGCGATAACATACGGACAGTTTTGTCAATCCGAACTGGGGAAATGAAAGGCAAGCTGCATGACCCTTCTCGAACTGTTCCAGCTGCTGAAGAAGCACCTTCAGCTGGTCATCACCCTTCCGGTGGTCTGCGCGATCGCCATGGGCATCGTGTCCTTCGTTGCGATGGACAACACCTATACCGCGACGACGAGCATGTACATTCTCGCCAAGACCGACGATAGCGGTCAGATGAGCTACAACGATCTCTCGGCGAGTCAGATGCTTTCCAACGATATCGCCACGCTGCTGGATAGCGATAGCGTTAAGAGCGGCGCAGCCAATGAACTGGGCCTCACCGATCTGGATGACTACAAGGTGTCTGTTTCCTCCGAGACCACCACGCGTGTCATTACGCTTTCGGTTACCGGCACCGATGCCAAGGAGACGGCTAAGGTCGCAAAGGCCATGGCCAGCTCGGTGAGTACGGTCGCTCAGAACGTCGGCGCTGCCCAGAGCATCAACGTTATCGACGAGGCTAAGACCCCCGAAGCCCCCAGCGGTCCCAAGCGTATGCTGTACGTTGCTGTCGCGTTCCTCGCGGGCATCTTTATCGCAGTTGCCTATGTCGTTTTGGCAGACATGCTCAACACCCGCATCCGCGGTGCAGAAGAGGCAGAAGAGCTCCTGGGTATTCCCGTTGTTGGCCGAATTCCGGCTATGAAAGGTGGTAAATAGGCATGGCTAAGGCAAAGAACACCGATAAGCTCGTTGTACAGAATGCCGCCAAGACCCTTCTGGCCAACATCCGCTTTGCGAGTGTGGACGACCCCATTCGCACCATCACCGTTACCTCCTCGATTCCCAACGAGGGCAAGTCTACGGTTTCCATTAACCTTGCTCAGGCAATCGCCACGAGCGGCAAGTCCGTGCTCCTGGTCGAGGCCGATATGCGCCGTAGGTCCCTTTCCGATATGCTCGGCGTTCGTTCGCGCGGCGGACTCTATGCGGTTCTTTCCGAGCAGATCTCCATTGACCAGGCGATTGTCGAGACGGGTCAGAAGAACTTCTACTTCCTCGATGCCGAGCCGCATATTCCCAATCCTGCCGACATCATCGTCTCTCACCGCTTTGCCAAGCTGGTAAAGGCACTGTCCGCCAAGTTCCAGTACGTCATCTTTGATGCTCCCCCGGTCGGCACCTTCATCGATGCTGCCGAGATCGCAAGTCTGACCGACGGCACGCTGTTCGTGGTGCGCGAGGACTTCACCAAGCGCGAGGAGGCGCTCAACGCCATCGGTCAGCTTAAGAAGTCCGAAAAGGTCAAGCTCATCGGTACCGTTATGAACTACTGCGAGACCGAGACCAGCGAGTACTACTACTCCTACTACACCAAGGACGGTAAGAAGGTGAAGAAGGGCTCCGACGATCAGGGGACTTCAAAAAAGGGCATCTTCACCAACCGAGCAAACGTTTAGTTGATTAAGGCTGACCCATGCGTGACATTCATTGCCATATCTTGCCAGGTGTAGACGACGGCGCCGCCGATCTCGATGAGAGCTTGGCGATGCTCGAGGCTGCCAAGCGGGCCGGTGTAACCAGAATCGTTTGCACTCCTCACTGCCGTGATCCCTATTTTGATTACGACAAGATGTGGCCTTTGAGCTGCTGCGTGATAACGCTGACGGTTTTCCGCTCCAGATGGGCTTCGAGGTCAACCATCGAAAGCTTGTTGAGCTTGGTATCGATGCCGCGGAGCACTTGCATTTCGATGGGACCAACGAGTTTCTGCTCGAGCTTTCGACGCATGCCGATGCGTATGCGTTTAGAGAGTACGAGAACACGATTTACGATTTGCAGTGCCGTGGCTACCAGGTGATCATCGCTCATCCTGAGCGCTATCGTGCGGTTCAAAAGGATGTAAGCGTGGCGGAGCGTCTGGTCGATATGGGCTGCAAGCTGCAGGCTTCGGCGGACTTTATTGCCGGCGGTCGCTTTGGTCGCGAGAAAAAGCCGGCACAGCGTCTGTTTGATCAGAACCTGTACAGTTTCATCGCGAGCGATGCCCATAACGTGGGTCATTACGATTGCCTGGCGAAGGCTCGCGCGAAGTTTAGCGTGCGCGGAGCCCATTTTCGCTAAAATCTGTCCCTAACGTTCGCATTGAATGAAGGGGCAGCCATGGATATCCAACTTAAGACGGGATGCTTTGATGACGCGGCGTTGGTGCGCCGCGTCGTTTTTATGGACGAGCAAGGCTACGAGAATGAGTTCGACGCTATCGACGAGGATCAAAGCTGCATTCATGTGACGCTCTATGTAGACGGCGAGCTTGCCGGTTGCTCCCGCGTGTTTCCCGAAGAGCTCGAGCGCGCGGCAGATTCAGAGGCTCCGGTTTCGCCGGCGTGCGACTTGGACGAAGGCGTCGCAGCGGGGGAGACCTATATTATGGGGCGCGTGGCTGTGCTGCCGAGCATGCGCCGTCGCGGTCTGGCGAGCAAGATCGTCGAGGCCAGTGATGCCGCCGCGCGTGATGCCGGTGCCAAGCTCATAAAACTGCATGCGCAGGAATACGTGCTGCCGCTCTATGCAAAGGCGGGCTACACGCAAATTGCCCCGGTAGATTACGAAGACGAGGGCCAACCCCATGTCTGGATGGCCAAGCGCGTAGATGGCAGATAGGGACGTTCCCTTTCTGCCGGCAGTTGGGGACACTCCTTGGTAATTGGCGCATCGGAGCGCTATGACATACAGTTTTTCGATTCCGTATGTATATATGCGCGCTAATGGGTTATAAAATCTAAGTCTGAACATAGCAGGTCTGCGATTCGGCTCGGGCGACCGGGCCGTTTTTGCGGACGGGGGTAGCGCGAAAGGACTGCACATGCGTCAATTTAAGACCGAGAGCAAAAAACTGCTCGACCTCATGATCAACTCCATCTACACCAATAAGGAAATCTTCCTGCGCGAGCTTATCTCTAACGCGAGCGACGCCGTCGACAAGCTCAACTTTAAGAGCCTGCAGGACCCGAGCGTTAAGCTCGACCAAGGTGACCTTGCCATCCGCGTCTCTTTCGACAAGGATGCCCGCACCATCACGATCTCGGATAACGGCATTGGCATGACCGCCGAGGAGCTCGAGCGCAACCTGGGCACCATCGCCCATTCCGGCTCCGAGGAGTTTAAGACCGAGAACGCCGAGCAGCAGGGTTCGGATGTCGACATCATCGGCCAGTTCGGCGTGGGCTTCTACTCGGCTTTTATGGTCGCCAGCCATGTGAAGGTCGTCAGCCGCGCCTATGGCGAGGACACCGCTCACGTGTGGGAGTCTGATGGTCTTGAGGGCTATACCATCGAGGACGGCGAGCGCGCCGAGCACGGTACCGATGTCATTCTGACGCTGCGTGAGAACGAGAAGCTCGACGCCGATGGCGAGGCCGAGACCTACGATCGCTTCCTGACCGAGTGGGGCCTCAAGAGCCTGATTCAGCAGTACAGCAACTATGTGCGCTACCCGATTCAGATGATGGTGTCCAAGAGCCGCCAGAAACCCAAGCCCGAGGACGCCGGCGACGATTACAAGCCCGAGTACGAGGACTATCAGGAGCTCGAGACCATCAACTCCATGACGCCGATCTGGAAAAAGCGCAGCTCCGATGTTGAGCAGAAGGACTACGACGAGTTCTACAAGTCTACGTTCCACGACTTTGATAATCCTGCGCGCACCATCAGCTTCCACGCCGAGGGCACGCTCGAGTACGACGCCCTGCTGTTTGTGCCGGGTCGCGCCCCGTTCGATCTGTACAGTAAGGACTACGAGAAGGGTCTGGCGCTCTACAGCTCCAACGTGCTGATTATGGAGAAGTGCGACGACCTGCTGCCCGACTACTACAACTTTGTGCGCGGTGTCGTGGACTCTGCCGACGTGACGCTCAATATTTCGCGTGAGACGCTGCAGCAGAACCGTCAGCTCAAGGCCATCGCCAAGCGTGTGGAAAAGAAGATCACCGCTGACCTTGAGGATATGCGTGACAACGACCGCGAGGCCTACGAGAAGTTCTTTGAGAACTTTGGCCGCGGCCTTAAGTACGGCATCTACTCGAGCTATGGCATGAAGGCCGATGAGCTCGCCGACCTGTTGCTGTTCTGGTCTGCCAAGGAACAGAAGATGATTACCCTGGCCGAGTATACCAAGGGCATGCCCGAGGATCAGAAGGCCATCTACTACGCCGCCGGTGACTCGCGTGAGCGCTTGGCCAAGATGCCCGTGGTAAAGGGCGTGCTCGACCGCGGTTATGACGTGCTGCTGCTGACGCAGGATGTGGATGAGTTCACGTTCCAGGCTATGCGTGAGTACGTTGCCGCCGATATGCCCAAGATCTACGAGGACGATGCTGCCCGCGAGGCTGCCGAGAAGGCTGTGGCCGACGGTGCCGAGCCCGAGGTCGAGGATCGTCATCTGGAGCTCAAGAACGTCGCGACCGGTGATCTTGACCTAGCGACCGAGGATGAGAAGAAGGAGGCCGAGGACGCCACCAAGGAAAACGAGGACCTCTTTAGCGCTATGAAGGAGGCACTCGGTGACAAGGTCGAGAAAGTTGCCGTCTCCGCGCGCCTGACCGATGCCCCCGCTTGCATCACCACCGAGGGTCCGCTTTCGCTTGAGATGGAGAAGGTACTCCAGAAGGGACCCGAGGGCGCGCCCGACGGCATGCCCAAGAGCCAGCGCGTGCTCGAGCTCAACGCCAAGCACCCGGTCTTTTCCAAGCTCGTCGCCGCTCAGAAGGCGGGCGACGCCGACAAGATCAAGCAGTACTCCGGTTTGCTCTATGACCAGGCCCTGCTGGTCGAGGGCATTCTGCCCGAGGACCCCGTTGCCTTCGCGGCGGCTGTTTGCAACTTGATGTAGTTAGGTAGTTACGCGGTTTTACCAAACCGCGTAACGGCTC
>CABUQK010000020.1 GCA_902493615.1 uncultured Collinsella sp. | reverse complement strand
AAAGGGCGGAGGCGGGGCATGCCCCGCCTCTTACACCACATCTCTGTGCGCTACCGTTGTAGGGGTCGCTCGGACGTCATTTTGGGTGGTTTTGCCTGCTACTATAATGGTAACAGTACTCATATTTGCCCTTTTTTGCCCACAGACCTTTGAGGCTGCGGCGAAAAGGGCTTGTTTTGATTGTTTGGAGCAGGCGCGAGGCACGGAAACGATGTCTGGAGCGGCGGAGCGGCTTGGAATTCATCCGTAGAGGTCTTCATCGGCTGCGCCAGGGCCTCCAGGTGCCGGTACAAAAGGAGCGTCCCTAACTGCCGCAGGGGGCGTCGGCCACGGCCGACGCCCCCTGCGGTTGTAAACAGATTTGACTGCGCGTTACTTGTCGGTGCCCAGCTTGTGTGGCTTGTAGGCGAGGGCATTGACGAGTGCGTCGGCGGCGGACTTGACGGCTGCCGGCTGCGGATCGTTGACGTGGTCCTCGGGATGCACGGGCAGGTCCTTCTTGACGGCATCGTGGATCAAGTTGAGGTACTCAGTCACGCCAGTGGTCGATAGATGCGTGCCATCGCCATCGAACAGGTCGTTGCGGTTGGCACTGTATCCGTACCAGTCGATAACGCGTACGTTCTTGTAGCGCGTAGCGGCGTTGGCGATGGCCTGGTTGGTAGAGCCAACCCACGGCTGCGGGCTGCGCGTGTTCACAAACACCACAATACGCTTATCTCCTGCATCGGCCATGATGGCGTCGATTTGGTCATCCGTTACCAAACCGTTGGTGCCCAGGGCAAAGACCACGATCTTGCCGGCAAGGTTCTGCTGGATATAGCCCTCAAATGTCGCGCGGCCCGCATCAAACTGGCGGCCCTTTTCGGCATCGATATGGCTGTGCGGGGACACGCCGTCAAAGGAATCAACGGCGCGCAGCGACACGGAGTCACCGATCATCAACAGGTCGTAGGAGCCATCGGGGAAGCCGTCGTTGTCCTTGTCGGTGTCGTCGGCCGCCTGCTGGTCGGTGGGCGCGGTGTTTTTGGCTTCTTTGTTCAGAACTTCGGCGCCCTCGCCGCTCAGCGCAGACGTCTCGGGCACAAAGATCAGGCCGCCCAGTGCAACGACCAACACGACAGCGCAGGCTGCGCAGACAGGGACGTGCGCGCGTGCCCAGTTGGCGGGCGCGGTGGTGCCGTCGCGGAACTCGGATACGGTGCGCCCAAAGGCGCCCTTTCTAAACGGCGTCTCGATAAAGCGATAGCAGCACTCTGCCACGGCGACCACCAACAGCACCTGCAAAATGTACTGCCACCACGGTGTATCGTTGATGTTGGCGACCGGGTTCATGAGCAACAGCAGCGGATAGTGCCACAGGTAGATGCTGTATGAGCGCTTGCCAACCCATACGAGCGGCTCGGCGGACAGCGCGCGGGCAACCATTCCCTGGGGCTGCACGCAGGCCGCGATGACCATGAGTGTGAGGATCGAGCACAGCAGCGTGCCTCCGCGATACTGGAACGCGGTGTAGCCGTTGGTGAGCGCGACCATGGCGGCAAGGCCAACCAGACCCACGAGGCCCAACACATCGATGGATGCGGGCGAGGACCAAAAGCGCACGAGGGCGCTCGGCTGTGCCGGGCCGGTCTCGGCTGATTCGTCGGCCTTCTCGCCAGGCTTGCCCTCGGCGTTCTTGCCGTGCTTGGCGGCGCCGGCCAGGCGATTGAGCCCCAAACGACGAGCGAGACGCACCGGCGCCAGGTCGCGATCGGGGATAAAGGCCATCCAGGCACCCAGCAGCAGCGAGAACACGCGGGTGTCGGTGCCGTAGTACACGCGGCTGGGGTCGGCGGCAGGGTTGTAAAGCACCATCATGGCAAGGGCAGATACCGCGGCAAGGCCCAGAACCACGCGGCGCGTGTTGGGCTTGCTCACATGCATGGATACCATGGCAAACAGCAGCGGCGGCCAAATCAGGTAGAACTGTTCCTCGATGGCAAGCGACCAAAAGTGCGTGAGCGGCGAGGGGTCGCCCAGAGCATTGAAGTACGAGACGTTTTGGGCAATCTGCCACCAGTTGTTAAAGAACAGCAGTGACGGCAGAATGTCGGGGCGCATCTTGGTGAGCATCACGTGGTTGAAGACGGTGCACAGCGCACAGGTCACCACCACGACGGTTACCACGGCGGGGACCAGGCGACGGATGCGGCGGATCCAGAAGCTCTTGAGGTCGATGCGGCCGGTCTTAGCGACTTCGTTGAGTAGCAGGCGTGTGATCAGATAGCCCGAAAGCACAAAGAAGATCGTGACGCCGAGCAGGCCGCCCTGAGCCCACGTGAGGTTAAGGTGATAGAGCACCACCGCGACGACGGCGAGCGTACGCAGGCCGTCGAGTGCAGGGATGTAGCGGGACTTGGGGCGAGCAGGCGTCTGCTCCGCGGCGGGAGTGTTGGCGCGGCCCGCGTTGTTGGCAGAAGCGCGATGGGGGCTCGTGGTGCGTCGCGGCTCGTTGGCACGGCGTTCGCTCTTCACGCGTTCGTGCGACGCCGGCTCGTTGCCCGTGCGGCGTCGACCGCGCGAGCCCGATTGCGAGAATTGTTCCATAAAACATCATCCAATGACGAGAATAATCAGCACGCCTTCATTGTAGCTGCCTGCTCCTGTGAATGCTTGCTGCTGGCGCAAGCTCAAGCGCGCGTCCACATCAAAGTGAACTAAAGTTATAGGGGGTGCGAGAGTGCACGATCGACGGCTGGCGGTGGGCATAAGGCCCGCAGATGAGGAGGTTTCCATGGCAGATCGCGGCATCGTTGCGGTGTTCGGCAGCATGAACATGGACCTTTCGGTGGCGTGCGAGCGCATACCGCGTGCGGGCGAGACCGTCGGCGGCAGCGGGTTTATCACCAACGCCGGCGGCAAGGGCGCCAATCAGGCCGTAGCTGCCGCGCGTATGGGCGCTTGCACGCACATGATCGGCGCGGTCGGTCGCGACGCGTTCGGCGCGTCGCTCGTGGCGGGGCTCCAAGACGCCGGCGTGGACTGTGACTTTGTAGTGCATCGCGATGATGTGGAGACGGGAACGGCGACCATCATTCGCTGCGAGGGAGACAACCGCATCGTGCTGTCGCCGGGTGCCAACCATGCGCTTGCGGGCGAGGACGTTGCCCGCGCGCTGAGGCGTCTGGTGGCCGATGAACTCGATAGTGACGCCAGCAAGATTGCCCCGGCTGCCGGAAGCGTCTTTATCGCCCAGGGTGAATGCGACCTTGTAGCGACGGCCGAGGCGCTTGTTTGCGCTCACGAGCTGGGGTTCTATACGGTCTTTAATCCAGCGCCCGCCTGCGAGCTGCCTGCGGAGGTCTGGCCTGCGGTCGACCTGGTCTGTCCCAACGAGACCGAGTGCCAAGTGCTGACGGGCATTCTGCCCACGGATGACGCGAGTTGCGTCACCGCGCTCAATGCGCTGCTCGACAAGGGTGCCGGGGCTGCGGTCATCACGTTGGGCGGTGCCGGCTCGGTTACGCTCGGCGATGGCGGTGAGCTGCTGCGCATGCCGGCACTTTCGAGTACGGTAGTCGATACCACGGCCGCCGGCGATACGTTTATCGGCGCGTTGGCGGCGGCTCGCCTAGAGGGCCTGCCGCTCTTTGAGTGCATGGCCGCGGGTGCTCGCGCCTCGGCAGTGACGGTGTCGCGCCTGGGCGCTCAGCAATCGATTCCCACGCGCGCCGAAGTTGAACATTGGTTTGGTTAAACGGTAAAGACGGAGAAGCGGAGTAGAATAATGGCAATCAAGAAGCTGATCCTTGATCTGGATATGGGTGTTGACGATGCGATGGCGCTGGCCTATGCCATCGCGAGCCCCGAGGTTGAGCTCGTGGGCATCACCACGTGCTTTGGTAACGTGCGCGTCGAGCAATCGGCGCACAATTGCCTGGCGGTGCTCGATCTGCTGGGTCGCCCCGAGGTTCCGGTGTACCTGGGTGCCGACCGTCCTCTGCAGGCGACTGAGCCCTATACGCCGCCGGCGTCCACCGCGCTCATTCACGGCAAGAACGGCATCGGCGGCGCAAGCGTGCCCGCGTCGCCCTACGAGCCGGTGGGGGCGACCTCGGCCGACGGCAACGCTGCGGTCGATTATCTGATCGATGCCGCGCGCACCTATGGTCCCGATCTGGTCTACGTAGCGACTGGCCCGCTCTCCAACCTGGCGCTCGCCCTGGAGCGCGATGCGGCGGCGATGATGTCCATCGGCCGCGTGGTCGTGATGGGCGGCGCCCTTACCGTGCCCGGCAACGTGAGCGCGGGCGCCGAGGCCAATATGGCGAGCGACCCCGAGGCAGCCGACGCGGTGCTGCGCTCGGGCCGTAAGCTCACCATGGTGGGCCTGGACGTGACGCATCGCGTGGTGCTCACACGCCGCGACATTGCCGGCTGGACGGGCTCGGGCACCATGGCGGGCTGCGCATTTGCGAGCATGGTGGAGCACTACATTGGCTCGTACGAGATGAACGCACCCTACCTGGGTGGTTGTGCGCTGCACGATCCGCTGGCCGTTGCCGTGGCGATCGACCCCACGCTCGTAGGTGCGCTCGGCTGCAACCTGCGTGTTGATCTGCTGGGCGAGTACCGCGGTCGCACCATCTGCGATGAGCGCCGCCTGTCCGATCCGGACAAGAGCGCGCTTGTGGCACTGACCGTGGATGCTCCGCGCTTCCTGTCCGAGTTCAAGACGCGTATGGCCCGTGTCCTTGGCTAAGTTGTCTTTTTGGGACGGGGCTTTTTTGACTGGTATGATTGGTGCGACCATTCGAACCAGCTAAAAGAGCCCCGTCCCAATTTGACTACCGAGAGGATCTGCCATGGAGCGCATTGCGAGCTTTTCCGTTGACCATCTGCTGCTTGAGCCCGGCGTGTATGTGAGCCGCATCGACCGCGATCCGGCGACCGGTGCTGCCGTCACCACGTTTGACCTGCGCCTGACCACGCCCAACAAGGAGCCGGTCATGAACACCGCCGAGTGCCACACCATTGAGCACCTGGGCGCGACGTTCCTTCGCAATCATGCCGAGTGGTCGAGCCGCATTGTCTACTTTGGCCCCATGGGCTGCCGCACGGGCTTTTACCTCGTCGTATTTGGCGAGGTGACGAGCGAGGAGATCCTGCCGCTCGTGCGTGAGCTGTTCGAGTTTGTCGACGACTTTGAGGGCGATGTCCCCGGTGCCGCTCCCGAGGAGTGCGGCAACTACCTGGATCAGAACCTTCCCATGGCTAACTGGCTCGCGCGCCGTTACCTCAACCGCGACCTGGCCGATATCGACGAGAAACACCTGCACTATCAGCAGGCATAAGGGCTTTATCGCCCAAAACGCGCGCATTGGGCGCCTTCGCTTATGCGGGGGCGCCTTTTTGTTGATTGGTCTGGACGAGCGTTTAAAATCGCTCATGTTTGTTCTAGAATGTTCGTATAGTCACATTTACGAACAGGAGTGAACATGCATATCTACTCTGTCAACGATCCCGAGTTCAAATCCTATGGCAACGTTTGGGATAACGTTTCGTCCGAGCTCACGTCGCCCGTGCTCGAGGCGCTCTCTGCCACGCTCATTCCCGAGGGTAGCAAGTACGTAGCAAGCGCGCCGGAGCTCGAGGACGTCAAGGATGCCGACAAGCTTGGCTTTCTCATGTTTGGTGGCCGTCCGTTCCAGCTCGGCTGGTGCAACGGCCACAACACGCGTCTCAACTGCCTGGAGTACCACCGCGCGAGCGAGTTCAACCTGGGCGCGCGCGACTTTATTCTGCTCGTGGCGCATCGCTGGGAGATCGAGGACGGCAAGCTCGACACCGCGTGCGTCAAGGCGTTTCGCGTGCCGGCGGGTACGGTCGTCGAAGTCTTCAACACCACGCTCCACTACACGCCGTGCATGGTCGACGACGGTGGCTTCCAGGTGATGGTGGCGCTGCCCGCCGGCACCAACGGCCCGCGCCCCGAGGTCGCGGCCGACATGCCTGCGGCCGGCGACAGCTACTGCTACTGGAAGGCCGACAAGTGGGTCCTCTGCCATGCTGACAGCCCCAAGGCAGCCGAAGGCGGCTACGTAGGCCTCATCGGCAAAAATCTCGACATCACCGTGGACTAGCGCATCGCCCCAAACCACCACAAAGGTGCCTGTCTCCTTTGCGGTGGTTTGGGGCGGGCGGATATCGGGAAGTGCCAGACGGGGGAGGCTGCCGGGCGCCTTGCCGTCTGCGGATTTTGGGACATGCGGCCCGCTTTTTCGACCCATCTGTCGGTACACTAAAAGCACTATGGGTACCCGCGAGCGACATATCGGCAACGCGGCCGCCCGATCCGCACCCGTGGCGGATTCCAGGGGTGGCAGGCTCTTCGCCATGCCGCGATTCCTTGTTGGCATAACACATCAGGTGTACCGTCACCGCGTCTTTGCTATCGCCGGTGCCATCACCGCGCTGTTCCTCGTGCTTTTGGCAGTCTTGCCGGCGCTGTTCGCCTTCGACCCCAAACTTTCTAACGCCGTGCCCGCCTATAGCGAGGTGTCCGAAGAGGTCGTGGATGCGCTCGTCTATTCGAGCTCTCTGCCGTTGCTTGTTGCCGCAATTGCATTTTCGATCTGGGGCGTATCGGTCTATCTGCGCTGTTTGGACTATGTGTTGCGCCGCCGTCTTGTTGCCATCGCCACCATCTGCGCCCTGTGGATGATCGAAGTCATTCTCAAGTACAAGTCGTTCACGCCGTTCTATGCCACCGTGCTGTGGTACCTGTACTACGTGCCCATGACACTCATTCCGCTGCTCTACCAGTTGTGTGGTTTGCGCCTTGCGGGCCTGGAGCAACACCGCCTGGGTCGCCGCTACTGCGCTGCGCTGTGGATTGTGGCTATCCTGCTTATCGGATTTGTGCTCACCAACGATTTTCACCAGCAGGTCTTCCACTTTGACCGTACAAGCGACACCTGGAGCAACGATTACACGTACGGCTGGGGTTATTTCGCCGTCCTCGTGTGGACGGCCTTTAACTTTGTGGCCTTTTTTATCCTGGTGGGCCGGTCCTCGTCCTTTCGCATTCAACGTTTCTCGGGCACGGCGGCGCTCGTGCTGCTGGGCGGCGCGTTCTTTGCCATCTCATATGCGTTGCGTGTGCCCTGGGCATGGAGGCTCAACTTCTCGCTCATCTATTGCGTCTTGTGCGTGGCGGCGATGGAAATCTGTCTCGATTGCGGTGTCATTCCGTCATATCACGACATCGCCGGCATTTTCGACACCTTGCCGCTTGACCTCAAAGTTCTAACGCGCGACCTGCAGGAAGTCTATGCCACGCCAGTGTCAAAGCCAATGCCGGTAGGCGTGCGCGAGGAGTTGCGGACCCAGGCGCACGGCCGCGCCCATGCCTTTGCCGTGGCGTCCGATCCCGATGTGATGTACCGTGCCTTTCCACTGCTGGGCGGATCGGCCCTGCTTGCCCAAGACGTGTCGGATCTCAACGAGCTTAACCGTGAATTGGCACATCGTCGCATGGAGCTGCAGCGTCAAAACGAGCTGCTCGCTGCCGACTACGACCTTAAGACGCACCTGGCAGATCAAGAGGCCGAGACCTTGCTGGTCCAAGACGTGGACCAGGCGCTTGCCCGCGCGCTCGAAGGAATGTACGACCTGCTGAGCTCGCTGCCGCCGTTGACGGACGAGGCGTCTTCGCACGAGCGTTACCGCATGCTGCAGCGCGCCAAGATGCTCGTCGCCTATTGCAAGCGCAAAGGGTCGCTCACGTTGGCACAGCACGGGGAGAGCGGTTTTGATCGCGACCGCATTCAGCTCATTGCTAACGAGCTCGCAAGCGACCTGCGCACCATCGATATCGATTGTGCCTCGATTATCGCCATACGGCGCCCGATGCACGCCAGTACGGTAAGCGCCCTGTACGACTGCGTGTATGACTTTGCGTTTTTTGCCTACACCACCGACCGTCCGGCGCTTATGTATCACTTGGGCGATCATGACCGATGCAGTGTCGAGCTGCGTGCCGCGCTTTTTTCCAACGATGATGCAGATCTTTCGCAGACACCTGCCGCGCAAGAGCTCGAAAGCGCTCTGCAAGAGCGCAACGTGGCATACCGCCTTGAGGGCGAGCCCGGCCAGCTGCGCATGATCGTCTTGATGCCGAGGGCGGGTGAGTGACGATGCAGATTTCGCTCATCCTTCCCCAAATCGTTGCGCTCGATGTTGTCTTTGCCCTGGCTGCGTGTCTGCAGACGATCCACGTCCCGCTCATCGCATCGCGCCGCTCGTCCTATAACCGTAAGGTGATTTGCGCCTACGAGGCGAGTCTTGTGCTTCACCTGATGATTTCGGCGCTCATCTTATTCGCGTCATCTGGCTCGTATCTGGTGGCGCCGCTTGACGTTTGCGCCAGGGCAATGGGCGGAGCGTTGTGGCTCAATGCCGCGATCTTTGCCTATGGCGTGGTGCTTATGGTGCACTATCGTCGCCCCGTCATGCTGGTCGAGCTGCTGCTTGTTGTCGCCGTTACACCGCCGGTGGTTTTTGCCATGGGCTCGGCGTGGACCGTTGTCCTTATCGCAGAGGGAGCGTTCTTCCCGTTCCGTTCCATCGCGGCGCTCTTGATGGACGTCCGTAACCGCCAGGAGGATATCACCGCATTCTCGACGATTGAAACCATCAACGTGATTCCCGTGGGCATCCTGTATCTAGACCCGAGGGGCCGTCCGCTGCTCATGAACCGCTGCATGCGTAAAAACCTGGTGGAGCTTCATATGCCAACCGATCTAGGCGACATGAGCAGCACATGGAACGACCTGCGCAAACTGAGCATGCAAATGCCCGAAAGCAGCAGGAACCGTGTGCGGATTAATCTGGACCGCTTTGGTGAGGCGCGGGCGGTGGTCGAGGTCTCTCCCGCCGAGATTCGCCTATTTGTGTGCGATCGTGTTATGGTTTCGGGCCGTTCGTTCGAGCGCATTATCGGTCTTGATGTGACAGAGTACGCGCATGCTCATGACCGCTTGGCGCAAGCCAACCACCTGCTTGAGCTTGCGGGCCAAGAGCTCCAAGCCCAGATCGAAGAAGTCAAAAAAGTTGCCGACAATGCGGCCTACCTACGTATGCGCGCCCGCGTTCACGATGTGATCGGTCAGCGCCTGTCCATTCTTCATCGCTATTTGGAGGAGGGTCGCCTTGACGACGAATCGCTCGAGCAGATCGATCCGCTGCTGCGCTCAATCTCCGACGACTTGCGCAGCGGTGGCGACAGCGAGCCGGCGGAGCAGCTTGGCGATATCATTCATGCCTTTGGTCTGGTGAGCGTGCAGATTGATGTAGAGGGGTCGCTTCCCGAGGACACACGTGTCGCGGCGGCCTTTTTGCAGATTATCCGCGAGGCCTCGACCAACGCCACCAAGCACGCGCAGGCCCACCAGGTCCATGTGCACCTGTGGCAGGAGGAGTCGAACGGATGCGACATCGCGCGCATGACCATCTCTAATGACGGCGCGCCGGCCCCCGTATCGTATCGCGAGGGAACGGGTATCCCAGGTATGAGGCATGTCGCACAGAATCTGGGCGGCAGCCTGGAAGTCCACACCGCCCCGCCCTTCACGCTTACGGTGTCCATCCCGCTCGCCTCCAACGCCACGGTCCAAAGGAGAAGTTCATGATCCGCGTCCTTATAGTCGAAGACCAGGCCATCCTGCGCGAGAGCCTGGCGCGCTCCGTTGGCGACCAGCCCGATATGACCGTTGTTTCCGCCATTGCCGATGCTTCCGAGGCCTTGGGTGTCGCGCTCAAGGAGCGCCCGGACATGATACTGATGGACGTATGCACCGAGCATGATTCCAACGGTATCGTGGCGGCGGCGCGCATCAAAGAACAACTGCCCGAGTGCCGCGTCATCATCATGACAGGCATGCCCGAGATCACCTTTGTCGATCAGGCGCGCGAGGCGGGCGTCGATAGCTTTGTGTACAAGAACGTCGGTATCGACGAGCTTTTCGCCGTGATGCGCTCCACGCTGGCGGGTTACTGCACGTTTCCCAAGCCGCCCGAGAGTATCTTCTCGGGCACGGCGGCCCTCGACGATGTTGAGCTGTCGATTTTGCGCCTTGCCTGCGAGGGCAAAAGTCGTCGCGAGATCGCGGCCGAGCTGTTTATGAGCGAGGGCACCATCAAACGCCGCATCTCGGAGATCCTGAGCAAGACCGGCTACGACAACATCATGCGCTTGGCCGTGCGCGCAGTAACGGAGGGCAGCATCGTTCCCAACATGGAGCGCTAGCGCTCGTTACGCATCGGCATAAAGCGGCGGCCCCGCCTGGTGTGCGCGGATGTGTCCGCCAATCCGCGGCTGTCGGTGTCTGCCGTTACGCGATGGTTGCGCTGTAAGAGGCGACGTCCTCGTAGGAATCGGTCAGGTAGGCGTCGATGCCGATGGTCGTATTGACGAGGTCGTCAAGGCTGTCAAGCTCGCCGCTCGAGAACGTGAATTCCTCGGTGGCGTTGGTGCCGGGCATCAGGTGAGCCGAGAACCAGGGTTCCTTCATGGTGCCGTTGACGTTGGTCTTGTCGGAAGGAGCGTAGAAGGTCAGGTCCTTGTCGCTCTTGTTGGTGATGTTGACGACAAAGCCGATGTCGCCCCAGTCGTCCTTGAACTTCTCGGTGATGGTGATGGTGCACAGGTCGTCATCGGCGACGGTGACGGCGGGGGAGATTTCGACGTTCTGGACATCGTCGTCTTCGACGGCCTCATCGATCTCCTCTTCCTTCTCGGCCGCTTCGCGATCCTTCTTCACCGTACCGGACAGGTCCTTGTCGGACTTGGTAAAGACAAGATTGCCGTCATCTTCTTCGAGGATGAGTTTGCCGTCCTTGAGCTTCATGTCGTGCGACTCATCTTCGGCGGTGATGGTTACGGTGGTGGCGTCCTTTGCCTCCCATTTAAGGTCGACGACTTCAAGGAACAGGTCGAGGGCGCCTGTACCGTCCTCATCGAGAATCAGGACGCAGTGGACACCCCAATCCTCGAGCATCTTCATGTACTCATCGGTCAGCTCTTCGCCATCCACGGTTCCACCCGAGAGTTCCCAGCTGCCGACGAAGTTGGCCTTGGGGTCTTTGCCGCCGCCGCTGCAGCCCGTCAGGGCAAAGGCGAGCGCCAGGACGCATGTCAGAAATGCGAGTACGGACTTTTTGAACGTTGTCTTCATGGTGTCCTCCTTCTTGTGTGAAAACCCATAGAAGCAAATGCGGGGGTGGCGGATCCCCCGCCAATTACCAGATAGAGGGGCTAGGGCCGGGGCGTTCCGCAGTTGCTGCAGAATTTGCCGCCGTTTTCGCTACCGCAGTTGGGGCAGAACCACTTGGCCGGTGCCGGGGCGGGTGCGGGACTACCGCACTCGGAGCAGAACTTGCCGGTGTTGGTGGCGCCGCAGCTGCAGGTCCATGCGCCGGTCGCAGGTGCGGCAGCGGGTGCCGGTGCGGGAGTCGGAGCCGGCTGCGGGGCAGCCTGCTGCTGTGCCTGACCGGCGGCGAACAGCTGGCTAGCGTTCATGCCGCCCATGCCACCTGCCATGCCCATGCCCATAAAGCCTGCCATCGCGCCGTTGGGGTTGGCGGCTGCCGCGCGCATTGCGTCGCTCTGGGCGCTGGCAATGTTGGCGGCTGCCATGGTGGGATCGCGCATGACCGCGGCTTTCTGCAGGTCCTTGATCATCTGCTCGTCTTCTTGCGAGGCGGCGATGGAGTTGACGCCAAAGCTCACAATCTCGACACCACGCAGGTCGCGCCAGTCGGCAGAGAGGACCTCGTTGAGCGCGCGGGCGAGCTCGGTGGTGTGGCCGGGGATGGCGCTGTAGCGGATGCCCATCTCCGAGATCTTGGCAAAGGCGGGCTGCAGGGCGGTGAGCAGTTCGGACTTAAGCTGGCTGTCGATCTTGTCGCGCGTATAGCTATCGGTCACGTTGCCGCATACGTTGGTGTAGAACAGCAGCGGGTTGGTGATGCGGTACGAATACTCGCCGTTGCAGCGCACGGAGATGTCGACGTCCAGGCCAATGTTGTTATCGACCACGCGGAAGGGCACGGGCGAGGCGGTGCCGTACTTGTTGCTGATGATCTCCTTGGTGTTGATGAAGTAGACGCGCTGGTCCTTGCCCGCGTCGCCGCCAAAGGTAAAGCGGCTGCCGATATTGGCGAAGGTCTCCTTGATGGAATCGCCCAGGTTGCCGCTAAAGACGCTCGGCTCGCTGCCGGTGTCAAAGACGAACTCACCGGGCTCCAGCGCGACTTCGATGATCTTGCCGTTTTGCACCACGAGCATGCCCTGGCCGTCGTTGACGGCGATGACCGAGCCGTTGGAGATGACGTTGTCCTCGCCGCGCGTGTTGGAGCTGCGGCCACCGGTGCGTTTGCTGCCCTTGCAGGCCAAGACGTCAGCGGGCATCGATTCGCAGTAGATAAATTCCTTCCACTGGTCGGCCATGACGCCGCCGGCAGCTCCCAATCCAGCTTTCAAGAGTCCCATGGTGATCTTCCTTTCTCGTCAAAGGCCGGGTGGTTATTGGTCAGAATGACTAGTCGTCCTTGTCGTCTTTCATGACAACGGTGGTCTCGGTGTGGCTGAAGGTGTCGTGCTTCTCGGTCAGGTCGAGCTCGCCGCAGTACTCGTCGGCGTGGGTGGCCTCGTTGGCCGTCTTGAGCTGGCCTACCAGTAGCACGTCTCCGATAATCACGATGATCAGCGGCGCGATGACGTTGATGAGGATGCCCTCGATATCAAAGGTGAGGTAATCCGGATCGAAGGCGTATTCCCCCATAAAGAGAATCTGGGAGAGGATAAATCCGATCACGAAGAACAGCACCGAGGCGATGGCGAGCTTGGGCTTGGAGCAGGGGAGCTCGCCGACCAAGCGGCCGGTCTGGCCGTTCATGGCAAACAGGTAGCTCTTGCCGTTCCACGAGGTGGAGAGCATCCAGACGGGGAACAGGGCGTAGTCGCTGTCTTCCCAGGTGTAGTCGAGCTGCTTGCTTTCGACCGTGGCATCGTCGTATTCGTCGACGACGGTCTCGCGCAGGGCCGAGATCGTGCTTTCTTCCATACGGCGCTCGGCGCGCGCCTTGCAGGTCTCGCAGTCCTCGTCGTAACGGTTGGCGATGTAGCCGGGCATATATGCGACCGAGAACGGACGCAGCGCGTCGTAGTCAAACGGCTCGATGGCGTCCATGTGGCCGTCGGGCATCTTGGACGATCCGTCGACGGGCACGCGCTTAAACGAGATATTGCCCTTGCGATAGGCATCGTAGTGGTCGGTGGTCGTGACGGTGCGGTCGGATTCCTCGGTCACGGTCTCGTTGGTCGCGTCAAAGTGCACTTCGCCGTCCACGTGCGCGCCGTAGAGCCAAAACGGCACGTAGACGCCTTGGACCTCGTCGATGTGGTTGCCGGTGACAAAGCTCTTGGGCAGCAAGATCTTGCCCTTGTAGTGTTCCTTGAGTGCGGCCGTGACGTCGTCGTGCCCGAGCTTAAACGGAATTACCAGGTCGGGCGAGAAGTCGCCAGAGAGCTGGCCGGGCGCCACGGCGGAGTTGCCGCAGTACGGGCAGGTGGTGACGGCGACGGTGCCGTCGGACACGAGCTCGGCGCCGCACGACGAGCAGATGTAGCCGGCGTTTTGGGCCAGCTCCTGCACGGCATCGTCGACAGCAGGCTTGGGGGCCGCGGCTGCGGCATCGGCTTTGGCATCTGCCTTGTCCTGGCGCTCGCGATAGAGGGCCTCGACTTCTTCGACTTCAAAGCGCGAGTCACAGTAGTCGCAGACGAGCTTTTGCTCGGCGCTGGCAAAATGCAAGGGGCCACCGCAGGCAGGGCACTGATAGTTAACGCTCTCGAAGGCCATGATCGGTCCTTTCGCTGCCGGAGGCTATGCGCCGATGGCGCCGCCGCAGTATTCGCAGCGCCCACTGGCATCGGGAATGGTGGTGGCTCCGCAGAAGGGGCAGGTCACCGCGGTCTTGGGGGCCTTGGCGGCCACGACGCTGTCGCGCGTCTCCTGGCGCAGCTGCACCAGCGCGTCGCGGACCTCGGTTGCCTGGCGCTTGGCCTCGCGGTATTCGATGGAGCCGCGCTGATCGATGGTGGAGTCGTTCACGCGCAGGTTGATCTCGGTAAAGTACGGCGTGTTGACGTGGATGGTCAGATTAAAGTCGTAATCCAGGTCGTAGCGCGGCGGGTTGTAGCTCTCGCGCTCGCCGTCCTTGGTCTCGCGATAGATCTCGGTGCGATGCTCGTCGATATCCATATCGCAGCCGAGTACCTGCGAGAACTCGATGATGTCGGGATTGGCGTCGCGCCAGCGGCTCTGCGAAGTGATGATCAGCAGGCCCGCGTCCTCATCGAGCATAATATTGGTGCGCCCGGCAGAAAGCGTGCGCGTGGGGTTGAACGAAGACAGGCGTTCGGCGTTGGCCTCGCGGTAGGCGAGTTGCTCACGGATGTCGTCCGCGGTGCTGGAGCGATAGCCGTGAAAGTAGGGGGAGAGCTTGCCGGCGCACTCTTTGCACAGGTAGCCTTCATTGATTTTTGTCTTACCTAGAAGTCCCAGCTCGGTACCGCAAATCGCGCACTCTTTCTTCTCGAACATCTTGTCAAAGAAGCCCATGGCTGCCTCCCATCAACTGGTAGCGTGTGTCACTTTTGATGATGGGGGAGTGCGCGATCCTTCGCGATACCCAGACGGCTCAAGGAGTCTCCACAACTGGGACACATGGCCCATTTTTCATCCGACACATAGGGACACTCCTTGCTGCGGGTAGTCATTGGGCACTCATTGGGGACGTACTTCAATGAGTGGCAGTTGGAGACACTCCTTGCCGAGCTAGAGGCCGCGCGTGTCCCTTCTGGTCCATGAGGCTCAAAACCGCGGTGTGACGTGAACGGCTGGGGTCAAATTTGCAGCATTTCAAGCCTGGCTTCGATATTGAGACTGGTTCTTTATTAAAATAGATTTCCAGACAATTGAGCGGCTGGGGGTTAACCATGGGGGACATGGGAGACACAACCACATATTTGCGTCGGGGCATTCGGGAGATTATATGCCTGGCGCTGTTCTTCTTCACGTTTTTGGCGTGCGAGTATCTCTTTGACGTGCGCATGGCCGAGTTCGTGTCTCCGGACGAGGTTGTTATTTATGAGAGCCTTGTTATCGGCGCGAGCGTGATTGGCTTTTTTGTGCGTCCTATTCTGTACTATCGCCGTCCCCATGCCATTGAAGCAACGAGTGACGTTACGGGCGTTTTGCTGGTGGCGGCATTGCTGCTGTTGATTATGGCGGTTCAGGTTGAGGTGATAATTGCCGGCGGTTTGGTGGCGTGCTGCGCGCTGGGCTACTGCGGATCGACTACCCATGCAAACTTTGCGCGGCGCTTTGCACGGACGCCCTGCTTGGCGCGTGCGGCTGCACTTTCCTACGCCATGGGCGTTCTGGTGCAGGTGCTCAACCACATGGTGATGCCTGCCGGCATTCCTCAGCAGGCTGTTCTGGTCGTCTGCGCGATCGCGCAGGTGGCGTTGCTCCACGGTGCCCGACGCGCCAAGCTGCGCGACGAGTCCAATCCCAACTTTGAACCCAGTGCTGCCGGGCTTTCGGTAGATGCTCTGGAATATGGCGCCAAGTGGCATGACGATCCCGAGGCAAAGGCGGCATTCCGTCGCGCCGTAGTTCGCCTGACCGTGGCGACGGCGTATCTTTCCGGCGTATTCGCCGCTCTCAACGCGGGCTTCACGACCCTGCATGCTGTCGGAGCCGTCGATTTGGGCGATTGGCCGCGCCTGCTGCTTGTCGTGAGCTCGTTGGTCGCTGGCGCACTATTTGACCTGCACGGCCGCTCGTATATGAATATCGGCATGACATGTGCCGCCATACTGTCCACGCTTTCGTTCTTTGTGCTCATCGTCGATGGCAATGGCGGCAACGAGCTTGCTGCCACGATCATCTTTTATCTGAGCTCGGGCTTTTTCGTGGTGTTCTTTACCACAAAATATGCCGCCGTCTCGCTCTATGCGCGCTGGTCATATTTTTGGCCGTGCATGGGTCGCGTTGTCAACAACGTGTGCTCGATGTTCGTGACGGCGCCGGCAGTGGCGATTATCTCGAGTCAAAATGTGCTGGCTGCGGTCGGTGCGGCGCTCGTGATGTTTGTGGGCATTGCGATTACGCTGCTGGGGCAGTTGGGGCAACGAGCCGATGATGCCGCGATGCGGGACGGACTGCCGCTTGCCACCGACGATCTTGGTGGGGATCTTGCGCCCACATGCTCCGACCCCGAGCCCGTGGAGGCAGCGGAGCTCACGTCCGATGAACGCCTTGATGCCTTCGTCGCCACCTTTGGGCTTACAGAGCGCGAGCGCGATATTCTTGAGGTCTTGGTCGTTTCGGACCAGAGCGTTCAGGACATCGCCACAACGCTCTTCCTTTCGCGCTCCACGCTCTATCGCCACATTTCTTCGATCAACAAAAAAGCCGGTACCGCCTCGCGCGTGGCCCTCATCAACTTCTTCTGGTCCTGGACACCCAAGGACTAGCTAACCTCCCAATAAGTTGCGGTGGAATAGTCCCTAAATTAAAGTCACGGGGCTTTAAACAGGAACTATTTCACCGCAACTGCTGGGGGGATAGACTGCGGCGGCGGCAGAGGCAACGGCAGCGGCGTTGGCAGCTGTGGTAGTGGCAACGGCAGCTGGCAGGGTGTTTTCCGTCTACTTGCTACAGCAGCTCGCCGTGGCGGGCGATGTAGCGGCGCTTTGCCAGCTGGGTGAGCGCGATGTAGGCGGTGACGATGCCGATGAGCAGCGCGAAGAAGCTCGCCGGTAGCGCCATGAGGCCCAGCGCATCGGCGATGGGGCTTGCCGGTAGCCAAGTGACGAGCGCCAGGCCCAGTACGGTGAGAACGCACAGGGCGGCCGCGGCGTGGTCGCGCAGGCTCGGCAGATGCGGGGAGCGCAGCATGTGGATCACGAGTGTCTGTGACCACATGGACTCGACAAACCAGCCGCTCTGGAAGATTGCGGCGAAGGTCGTCATACCCGCGACGTCGCCCGCGGCGGCAAGCTCGGACCAGCTTGCGCCCACGGCGGTGGGGCACACCACAAAGAAGAGTGCGGCGAAGGTCACGATGTCAAACAGCGAGCTCACGGGGCCCAGCTCGAGCATAAAGCCCTTAATGGACGCAGCGTCCCAGGCACGCGGACGGGCAGTCCAGGCGTCGTCGACGGTGTCCCACGGCAGCGCGATGCACACGATCTCGTAGACCAGCGACAGCAGCACCAGCTGCAGGGCACTCATGGGCAAAAACGGCAAGAACAGGCTCGCGACGGTCACGGACAGCACGTTGCCAAAGTTGGAACTCACCGTGGTCTTGAGGTACTTGAGCAGGTTGCCGTAGGTGCGGCGGCCTTCGATGATGCCGCGCTCGAGCACGCCCAGGTCCTTCTGGAGCAAGATGATATCGGCGGATTCCTTGGCGATGTCGACGGCCGAATCGACCGAGATGCCGCAGTCGCTCGCGCGCATGGCGGCGGCGTCGTTGATGCCATCGCCCATAAAGCCCACGGTGTGGCCGAGCAGCTCGCGCATGACGCGCACTAGGCGCGCCTTCTGCAGCGGCGAGAGCTTGGCGAACAGATGGGTTTTCTCGGCGCGCTCGGCAAGCTCGGCGTCATCGAGCGCATCGATCTCGGAGCCCAGCAAGACATTGCTCGCGTCGATGCCGATCTGCTCGCAGACGGTTGCGGCGACGCGGTCGTTGTCGCCGGTCAGGACCTTGACCGCCACGCCTTTGGCCTCGAGCGTGGCGACGGCGCCCGCGGCACTTGCTTTGGGCGGATCGAGGAAGGCCAAAAAGCCCATCAGCACCATGTCGCACTCGTCGGCGATGCCAAACTCGCCCACGCAGCGCGGATCGGTCTTCTGCGCCACGGCAATCACGCGCAGGCCCTCGGCGTTAAGATTGGCGACCTGCTTGCGAATCTGGGCGAGCTTGTCTTCGGCGAGCGGCCGGGCGATACCGTTGACCTCGACAAAAGAGCAGATCTCGAGCATTTCCTCGGCAGCTCCCTTGGTAACCATCTGGGTTTTGCCTTGGGCGTCGGAGACAACTACGCTCAGGCGACGGCGCGAGAAATCGAAGGGAACCTCGTCGACCTTGGTGTAGCGGTCGCGCAGGCTCTGGCCCAGCATGGAATCGGGTGCGACGGTCAAGGGTGTCACATCGGCACGGTCGATTACGGCCAGGTCGATAAGATTTTTGAGGCCGGTCTGGAAGAAGCTGTTCAAAAACGCATGGCGCAGCACGCGTGCGTCCTCGTTGCCGTCGGTGTTGAGGTAGCGCTCGAGCACGATGCGGTCTTCGGTGAGGGTGCCGGTCTTGTCGCAGCACAGGATGTCCATGGCACCCAGGTTTTGAATCGCCGGCAGCTCCTTGACGATAACCTGGCGACGGGCGAGGTCCTTGGCGCCCTGTGACAGGCTCGTGGTCACGATGACGGGAAGCATCTGCGGCGTGATGCCCACGGCCACGCTCGTGGCGAACAGCAGCGCGTCGATGACGTTGCCCTTGGTGGCGGCGTTGATGGCAAAGACGGCCGGCGCCATAACGAGCATGAGGCGTACGAGCAACATGGAGACGCTCGAGACGCCGCGGTCAAACGCGCTCTTTTCGCCGCGCCCGCTGAGCATTTTGGCGATGCCGCCCAGATAGGTGTCCGAGCCGGTGGCAACGACAAGCGCCATGGCGGTGCCGTTTTGCACGGAGGTGCCGGTAAAGACGATGTTCCTGCAGGCAGAGAGTGGCAGCGCGGAGCCGTCGGCGCTCTCGACGACGGTGACGGCAGCGGTCTTCTCGACGGCCTCGCTCTCGCCGGTGAGTGCGGACTCGATGACAAACAGGTCGCGCGCGGTGATGACGCGGGCATCGGCCGGCACCATGTCGCCGGCAGAGAGACGGATCACATCGCCGGGGACGAGCTCGTCGAAGGGGATCTTGATGCGCTCGCCGTCGCGCAGGGCGGTGCAGGTGTTGGAGACCAGGTCCTTAAGGGCCTCGGCCGCATTGCCGCTGCGGGCTTCCTGGATAAACTTCATGCCGCCCGATACCAGCAGCATGATGCCGATGACGATGACCGCGGAGGGGTCGCGCTGCGGCTCGGGCACGGCGAGCACGTCGATATAGAGCGAGATCAGCGCGAGCGCGGCGAGGATGCCGGCGAAGGGATCGATGAAGGCGTCGGCGATGCGACGGGCGAGCGTCTTGGTCGGTGCTTCGATGGTGTTGGGGCCGGAGGTGTCCAGGCGCTCGGTTGCCTGCTCGGCGGTGAGGCCGTTTGCCGTGGCGTCAAGCAGTACGAGAGCGTCCTCGGCGCTATGGGTGGCGGCGAATATGGTGTTCTTGGACAGGCCGGCGTGGGCGGCGGGACGCGCCGTGTGGCGGCGCTTGGAGATTGCTTCGAGCACCGTGGCCGTTTTGAGCATCAGCATAGGGTCCTCCTTGTTAAAGGGAGTTAGCGTACGTGTCGTATTTGCTTCAAAAAACCTAGATGTCGCTCACATCAAGCTCTTGAGCCCACAAAGGGTGCAGCGCGCCTTTGTGGTGGTTTTGGCGATCTGCCGGTGGCGTTTATGCGTGTGCGGAGTCCTCGCGGCGTGCCGAGGGCGACAGGCAGGTTTTTCGACTAGGACTGCCTTCCATGGCACACCTCCCTAAGGCCGGGCGCAGCGCGCTTTGGGTATCTCGTACCCCTTTTTAATCCGCCCGTATTCTTGATGAGAGGGTTTGCCATGTCAACCCCCATTGTTCGGAAAACCATTCCCCCTGACAAAGCCTTTACAGAATGACGTGGCCTCAAAGCGCGCCCGCGTCGACGCTTCACCTGCGCTAAACTGGAGGGCACGTACGCGATTACGAGAGGAGCCCGCATGGAGGCTTACAAGCAAGAGTTCATCAAGTTCATGGTCGAGTCCGACGTTCTTAAGTTCGGCAGCTTTACGCTCAAGAGCGGCCGTCAGTCCCCGTTCTTTATGAACGCCGGCGCTTACGTGACGGGCTATCAGCTCAAGAAGCTGGGCGAGTATTACGCCCAGGCCATCCACGATAACTTTGGCGATGACTTTGATGTGCTGTTTGGGCCGGCCTACAAGGGTATTCCCCTGGCCGTCGTGACCGCGATTGCCTACCACGAGCTGTACGGCAAGGAGGTCAAGTACTGCTGCGACCGTAAGGAGGCCAAGGACCACGGCGCCGACAAGGGCAACCTGCTGGGCTATGAGCCCCAGGACGGCGATCGCGTGATTATGGTCGAGGACGTCACCACCAGCGGCAAGTCCATCGACGAGACCTATCCCAAGGTCAAGGCTGCTGCCGATGTCGAGATCAAGGGCCTGATCGTGTCCCTCAACCGCATGGAGGTCGGCAAGGGCGGCGTGACCACCGCTCAGAAGGAGATCGAGGCCAAGTACGGGTTCCCCGTCGCGAGCATCGTCTCCATGGCCGAGGTCGTCGAGACCCTCTACAACCACGAGATCGACGGCAAGGTCGTCATCGATGACGAACTCAAGGCTGCCATCGACGCCTACTACGAGCAGTACGGAGCTCGTTAGTTACGGCGTTTTACCAAACGCCGTAACTACTCGACGCTGCAAGCCCGCCAGAGCGGCAATCTGCCTTTCAACTTCGGCGGCATGACCAGAAGGTCAATGCCGCCTCGTTTCAAGGCACCTTGCTCGCTCTGGCGGGCTTTCGCTGCCGTTGCCAAGGCATCGGCGTTGCCGTGGTAGTCATTGGGGACAGACATAAATGATTAGTCGTTGGGGACGTTCTTAAACGACTAGTCATTTAAGAACGTCCATTACAGTCGAAATTGTCAGCCCGGGACCGTCTCGG
>CABUQK010000019.1 GCA_902493615.1 uncultured Collinsella sp. | reverse complement strand
TTTCTCATGTCCAAGAAATGGGAGGCAGTTCAGCGGGCGGTGCGGGGCTTCTTTGGTTGCTTTAGTTGCCGGGCCGTCCTTACCCGCGCGGCTTGATTTTATCACGTAGCGACTTGAGGTTCTCCAGCGCCGCGTTAAGCGTCTCGTCTCGCTTGGCAAAGTGGAAACGAATCAGATGGTTGACGGGCTCGCGGAAGAAGCTCGAGCCGGGCACGGCGCCCACGCCCACCTTTGAGGCCAGGTCCTTGCAGAACTCGAGGTCGCTGTCGTAGCCAAACTCAGAGATATCCATCATCACGTAGTAGGCGCCCTGCGGTACGTTGTGCTTAAGTCCGATACTATCGAGCCCTTGGCAGAACAGGTCGCGTTTGGCGGTATAGAGGTCAAGGACCTCATCGTAATAGCTGCCGTCGAAATTGAGGGCGGTGACGACGGCTTCCTGCAGGGGAGCGGCGGCACCCACGGTGAGGAAGTCGTGGACCTTCTTGATGCGCTCGGTGATCTTGGCCGGGGCAATGGTGTAGCCAAGACGCCAGCCGGTGATGGAGTACGTCTTAGACAGCGAACTGCAGCTGATGGTGCGCTCGAACATGCCGGGCAGCGTGGCCATATAGACGTGCTCGTGGGGCGCGTAGACGATGTGCTCGTATACCTCGTCGGTAATGCAGTAGGCGTCGTACTTTTTGCAGAGGTCGGCGATAAAGGTGAGCTCCTCGCGCGTAAAGACCTTGCCGCAGGGGTTGGAAGGGTTGCACAGGACGATGGCCTTGGGGTCGTTGTCGCGGAAGGCCGCCTCGAGTGTCTCGCGGTCAAAGTCGAATGTGGGCGGGTTGAGCGGCACGTAGATGGGCTCGGCACCCGAAAGGATCGTGTCGGCGCCGTAGTTCTCGTAGAACGGCGAGAAGATGACGACCTTATCGCCGGGGTTCGTGACCGTCATCATGGCGGCCATCATGGCCTCGGTGGAGCCGCAGGTGACCACGATATTCTGGTTGGGGTCGATCGGCATGCCCATAAAGTGCTCCTGTTTGGCGGCGAGCGCCTCGCGCATGGCCTGGGAGCCCCAGGTAATGGAGTACTGGTGGTAGAGCGGCTTGGGGTCGGCGGCGATGGTGCTCAGGCTGTTGAGCAGCTGCGCCGGAGGATCGAAGTCGGGGAAGCCCTGCGACAGGTTGACGGCATCGTACTTATTGGAGATGCGTGTCATGCGGCGGATGACCGAATCGGTAAATGTTGCCGTGCGGTTGGAGAGTTCTTTCATGCCGGTCCTTTCGAGGATTTGCAGTGGGGCAAGTTTACTCCTATGGAACCGGTGGGAATTGCTCGAAACGCGCTCGAAAAACTCTTTTCAAAATTCTTGAAAATTGGGGCTTGCATCGCGTGGCGTTCCTTGCAATAATAGTCGAGCGCGAAGCGCACAGGACACGGTGGGTGTAGCTCAGTTGGCTAGAGCGACGGGTTGTGGTCCCGTAGGTCGAGGGTTCGAGTCCCTTTACCCACCCCAGTTCTTGCTTCGTGTTGATATCGGGTCGTTAGCTCAGTTGGTAGAGCAGGGGACTCTTAATCCCAAGGTCCAGGGTTCGACCCCCTGACGGCCCACCAAAGCATGTTAAGACGGTCAACGAAAGTTGGCCGTCTTTTTTTGTTGAGCTCGCATGGGATCGAACCCGAAAGGGCGCGGAGCTGAGAAAACGCGTAAGCGTTTGCTAGTGCAGCGCGCAAGGCGCCTTGGCGCCGCAGCGGCCACCTGCGCAGCAGGCTGACCCCCTGACGGCCCACCCAAAGATTGTTAAAGTGACTGGCTCAGGCTGGTCGCTTTTTTTGTTGACCTTTCATGGGGTCGAACCCGTCGGGGCACAGCTGCTTTCACAGATCGAGTCTACCCTGGGGATCGGTAAAACCGTCAGTACCCTCCTTGAGTTTCTTCTCGTCTGCCTTCACACGACGCTCGAGCTTTTTTGTATCCTCGGCAGGCGGTAGGTTCTCGGGGACAATTCCGCGGTCGATGAGGCTGCCACGCACGCTTGTGTTGTTCTCGACGTGCTCTTGCTTGATCTGGTCCAGGCCGTACAGGTCGTGTTCCTCGGCGTTGAAGGCCGTCATCGAGTTCGTAAGGTCCTTTGCTTTGATGAGGACATCGGCTAACCTGTCCGCCAATGCCGCGCTCTTGGGTACGCCGAGCTGCTGCTTCATTTCCGCCGTGCTTCTGCCGCCGAATAACGCTTCATCGCCCTTCGACTTGATGATCGCGAATCCTTTGGAGTCCACGCCGCGTTTGAACGCAATACCCGAGAGCTGTTTCTCTGAATCGGATAGCGAGTGGCGCGCCTGCAGGCGCTGAATCTCTGCGAAGCGCTGCTCTATGAGCTCTTGGCGGCGCGTCTGCACGGCAAAGTATGCCTGGGCGAGCGCGATCTCTGGCTTGTTTGAATCTCCGTTCTGTGCGATTAAATAGCATGCATAGCGCGTAAGTTTGTAGTCTTTAACCGCGCGAGCGGCGACACCGGCAGTTACCATTTTCGTGGTGTCACGAAAATGGGAATCAACTGGAGTTTTGTTTGTTTCGCATGAGACTTTTGCCCTCTTAACAACTTCGGCGAAGTTCTCCCATCGAGTGTACCCCATGGGTTCCATTAAATCGCGTGCGAGCCAATACTCAACGCCGTCTTCCACATTGGCGTAGCTATCAAGTTCGACACGCCACTTCTCGATATCTCTACTGTCCATATCTCCTCCTCGCTGGTCTATTGTTTATGCGGGCTTTGCCCGCTCTGTATTTAGAATAAGGATACGCTGCCGTGCGGACACGAATGAGCCCCGAGCCACTTCGAGCTCACGGGGCCCATAGATATCGATTAGTTGTGTTCTGCTTTAGATAGGTGTCCAGTTTAATCCGCTCGATAGTGCGATCCGAGACTTTCGGTTCGCTTACGCATGGCTTTGACCATTTCCTGTGCTAGTCGAATCTGCGACTGTAGGCGGGCGAGGGCTGCGATCTCGCTGTCATCGGCATGCGGCTTGCTCAGCGCCATGGCCTTGTCTTGCAGACTTTCAAGCTGTTGCAGGGCCTCGGATAGGCCTGTTTCGGTCCTGTTGATCATGCAAAAGGTGCTCATCGTGTGCCTAAGGCTGTGTGTCAGGCGTTCGGCATCTGTTGTGGCAATGCCGTACTGGGGGAGGGTGATATCCGCCTTCAGGGCCGCCTCAGGCTCTTTCTGCGCTGTGAGGGCTGCCGATGTGCCCGCGATACGTCCGAATACGATGCCGTTGGCGCTTGACAAGCCACCAATGCGGTCGGCGCCGTGCATGCCGCCTGTCGCCTCGCCGCAAGCGTAGAGGCCCTCAACGCCCGTGTGCGCGGTCTTATCGATCTTGATGCCGCCGTTAGCGGCGTGGGCATACATCGCAACGCGCATCTCGTCAGTCGGGGCGATGCCGTGCTCGTCTTGCAGCCAGGTGGCAAAGGTCTGCACAAACTCTGGGACATCCTCGCGGGGGAAGTCGTAGTGGAGTGCCAGGCCTTCGACACCTGCCTGATCGATGACGAGATCGATAGCGCGGGAGGCCAAGCGTGACGTAAAGGGACCATATCCAGAGCGCTGCTCGAGCAGGTCGTCCAGCTTGTCGTCGGCAATATCTACCGGCTGGTCTACATGCACGTAGCGCCAGGTTTTCTCGTTGAAGACCAGGTTGCGCTTGGGCTCGATGAAGCCGGGCATCATCTGCATGAACTCTATATTAGTAAGCGATGCGCCGTGCGCGAGTGCGATGGCCTGCGAGGAGCTGAGCACATCAGCCGACGTAAGGCTGCGCTCGAACAGGCCGCCTGTGCCACCGGCTGCGATGATCGTGGCCTTGGCGGCAAAGGGCACGATTCGATCTTCGGTGAGGTCGTAGAGCACGGTTCCGGTGATTCTGCCGTTCGTGTCCTCAATAAGGTCGATAAGCTCGTGGCGGGGAAGCAGGCGAATGCCGAGCGACTCGATCCTGGTCGTCAGAGCGTCCTCAAGGGTCTTGCGGGTGAGGCCGCGCCACATGCGCGTCTTGTGGTCAAAGCAGGGGATAAACTGCTTTTGCTGAGCACTCTCGGCGCTTTGCGGACGCTGAAGCTCAATGCCCAGGTCTTGCTCGAGCCATTCTATTGCATGGGGAATGCCGTGGACAAACGTCTGGACAAGCTCGGGGTCGGCGACGCCGCCACCAACGGTCTGAATGGTGTCGATGAGGTCTTGTTCGTCGTCTTCGTTAACGGGTCCGATAAGCCCCAGGCCCCAGGTTCCGGGGAAGAAGCTCGATCCACTCATAGTCTTGCCGGCGCTTGCCACGGTGACGGTTGCGCCCGTGCGTGCCGCTTCGATGGCGGCGCAAAGGCCCGCAATGCCAGATCCAATTACCAGTACATCAGTCGATTCCATCGGATTCCTTTCTCGTCCGGCGCATTGTCGCACGGGTGATCGGCAATGGGGCCGCAAAGACTCGGCAAATCGGTAAAGGGCAAATATGGCAGGTGGGCGTCATGGACGCTCGGACGCTCCATCTCTTCACATCTCGTATTTCGCCCCAGCTGATATACCGGCATTAGCTACCCTGCGCCAGCGCAAACAAAAAGAGCCGCTACCTCGAAAGGTAGCGGCTCCAAATCTCAACTATATGAGCATCGCGCGGGCGCGATTAGGCCTTGAGGGCCTCCTCGACGGCGACAGCGCAAGCGACGGTGGCACCGACCATGGGGTTGTTGCCCATGCCGATGAGACCCATCATGTCGACGTGCGCAGGCACGGAGGAAGAACCGGCGAACTGGGCGTCGGAGTGCATGCGGCCCATGGTGTCGGTCATGCCGTAAGAGGCAGGGCCGGCGCCCATGTTGTCCGGGTGCAGGGTACGGCCAGTGCCGCCACCAGAAGCGACGGAGAAGTACTTCTTGCCAGCCTCGAGGCGCTCCTTCTTGTAGGTGCCAGCGACGGGGTGCTGGAAGCGCGTGGGGTTGGTGGAGTTACCGGTGATCGAGATGTCGACGTTCTCGTGCCACATGATGGCAACGCCCTCGCGGACGTCGTCGGAGCCGTAGCAGTTAACGGCAGCGCGGGGACCATCGGAGTAGGGGATGGTCTCGACGACCTTGAGCTCGCCCGTGTAGTAGTCGAACTGGGTCTTCACGTAGGTGAAGCCGTTGATGCGGGCGATGATCTGGGCGGCGTCCTTGCCGAGACCGTTGAGGATAACGCGCAGCGGCTTCTTGCGAGCCTTGTTGGCGTTCAGAGCCAGACCGATAGCGCCCTCGGCAGCAGCGAAGGACTCGTGGCCAGCCAGGAAGGCGAAGCACTCAGTGTCGTCGGAGAGCAGCATAGCGCCCAGGTTGCCGTGGCCCAGACCGACCTTACGGTCCTCGGCGACGGAGCCGGGGACGGTGAAGGCCTGGATGCCCTCGCCGATGATGGCGGCAGCCTCAGAAGCAGACTTGGCGCCACGCTTGACAGCGAGAGCGCAACCGAGGGTGTAGGCCCACTCGGCGTTCTGGAAGGCGATGGACTGGGTGTTGTTGACGATCTCACGCGGGTTGAAGCCCTTGTCGGTGCAGATCTGCAGAGCTTCCTCGAGGGAGGCGATGCCGTTGTCGGCGAGGCACTTGTTGATCTTGTCAGCGCGGCGCTCGTAACCTTCGAACGTAACAGTCATAGTTATTTCCCTCCCTTTCTACTCGTGAACCGGGAACACGCTGGCGACGGAGTGAGTCTCCTCGTCGGTGCGCGGGTCGATGTACTTGGCAGCGTTCTCCCACTGACCATAGTGGCCCATAGCGCCAGCGATGGCCTCCTCGGGGGTCTTGCCGGCCTTGACGGCGTCGGTGAACTTGCCGAGGTTCAGGAACTCGAACGCGATGATCTCGTTCTTGTCGTTGAGAGCCATGCGGGTGACGTAGCCCTGAGCGAGCTCGAGGTAACGAGCGCCCTTGGCCTTGGTGCCGAACATGGTGCCGACCTGAGAGCGAAGGCCCTTGCCGAGGTCGTCGAGGGAGGCGCCCACGGGCAGGCCGCCCTCGGAGAACGCGGTCTGGCTGCGGCCGTAAACGATCTGCAGGAAGATCTCGCGCATAGCAACGTTGATGGCGTCGCAGACGAGGTCGGTGTTGAGGGCCTCGAGGATGGTCTTACCGGGAAGGATCTCGGAAGCCATGGCGGCAGAGTGGGTCATGCCCGAGCAGCCGATGGTCTCAACGAGGGCCTCCTCGATGATGCCGTCCTTGACGTTCAGCGTGAGCTTGCAGGCGCCCTGCTGAGGTGCGCACCAACCCACACCGTGCGTAAGACCGGAGATGTCGGAAATCTCCTTAGCCTGGACCCACTTGCCCTCCTCGGGGATGGGTGCGGGGCCGTGGTATGCACCCTTGGCAACGGGGCACATGTTCTCCACTTCCTGTGAGTACTGCATGCCTCTCCTCTCTATCGTGTTGGCGTCCCGTCTGGGGGTCGTGGCTGGCGATTGCCGGGCGACCCTTCGAAAGGGACATGACATGCAGCCCCTATAATACCGCGAAATGCACGGAATATTCGGCGAACGGCTCAGTTTTCGTAGCGAGAAGTCCGGAAGTTTTAATTGAAACGGTTTAACTCTATGTTCTGTGGTCGTGAACTTCCGTAGAGGGGGTCCGTCTTGGGAAAGCTATTGGTCAGCTCTTGTAAGCATTGCGGGGGTTGACCTGTTGCAACGATGCCGTTCGCCGCCTGATTACTGCCTTTGGCCGCGCGAGTGTATTGTTTTGCGTGAATGTTTTGATGGCACGCTTCAATCGTGCTGTATTGGATGGTAAGCAGATCCCGGCGAAGGGAGCGCCATGCAGCGCGTTTGGAGAACGGTTACCGGCTTTTACCATGTCTGTGCCCGCGGTGTGGGCAAACAGCTCATCTTTGAGGGCGATGAAGACCGGTGGGAGTTTTTGGAGCTGATGCGCGAGCGCTGCCGCAAGGCGGGCGTGACGGTTATCGCCTGGTGCCTTATGGGCAATCACGTGCGTCTGGTGCTTGCAGATTACGAGGACGCGATGAGCGCGGCGATGCACCGGCTGCTTTTGACGTACGCGCGGCGGTTCAATAAGCGCACGGGGCGCACAGGCCATCTGTTCCAGAACCGTTTTGACCGGCGTTCGCTCGATACCGATTGGCAGGTGATGGAGGCTATTCGCTCCGTACACGCCGATCCGCAGGAGGTGGGCGTTAGCCTAATCGAGCGTTATCCCTGGAGCAGCTTTGCGGAACATCTGCGTTCTTACGACGGTGACGCGGCCGATGTCGCGAGGGGATTTTCTGATCCTTCTTGCGTGCTTGAGCTTTTTGGTTCTGCCGAGGGCTTTATTGCCTATTCGCTTTCGACGCCCGACGGCAGTGAGCCAGCGCTGTGCGATATGAAAGAGACGGAATGGGAACGCCACGCCTTTGCCGACAAGATGGCGAAGGAGCTCGGGGTTCCGCTTCGTGGGGTTAAAGTCGCACCGCCGGCGCAGCGCGATACCGTTATTTTTGGATTGCACGATGCCGGTTTTACGGTGCGCCAGATTGAGCGGTATACCGGGATTGGCAAAAGTACCGTCTCTCGTATCGTGCGCGCTTATGCTCAGGTGGACGCGCAGGTCGAGGGATCGAAATAAAGGCAGAAAAGAAAATGGCCGAACCACTCTTGTCAAGCGATTCGGCCAACAAAAATCTTAAGATTTGGGACAAGTTCTACTGATTATTTTGCCCCTCGAGCATGCCGTCGAGGGTGCGCCAGGCGAGCTCGGCGCATTTGACGCGGGCGGGCATGTGCGAGATGTCCTGGAGCTGGGCGGCTTCGTCCAGGTCTTCCAGGTCTTCCTCGGAGAGCTGCTCGCCGCGGATCATGGCGAGGAAGAGCTCTGCCAAGCGGTGAGCTTCCTCGACGGTCTCGCCGGTGATGAGGTCGGCCATGATGTCGGCGCTGGCCTGGCTGATGGCGCAGCCGTGGCCGGTAAAGGAGGCCTCCTCGATCACGCCGTTCTCGACGCGCAGCTGCAACGTGAGCTCGTCGCCGCAGCTGGGGTTGATGCCGTCGTGCTCGTGCGTGGGAGCATCCATCTCGTACTTATAGTCGGGGTGCGAGTTGTGCTCCATAAATGTGGTGGAGGTGTACAGATTACCCATTGAACGTGCTCCAAACGTGATGCAGGCCGGCGATGAACTTGTCGATGTCGGCCTTGTCGTTGTAGAAGGCCACGCTGGCGCGGCAGCAGGCGAGGTTCTCGACGCCCAGCCAGGTGAGCAGCGGCTGTGCACAGTGGTGACCGGCGCGAATGCAGACGCCGTCCATGTCCATGATGCTCGCGACGTCGTGCGGGTGGATGCCCTTGACGTTAAAGCTCACAACGCCGTGGTGGTTGTCCCAATAGATGGAGCCGATGATCTGGACAAAGTCGAGCTGCATGAGCTCGCCCATCAGGTAGTGGACGAGTGCCTGCTCGCGGGCTTGGATGTTCTCGTAACCCACCGTGTTGACCAGGTAATCAAGGGCGGCGCCCGTGGCGAAGATGCCGGCGGCGTCCTGCGTGCCGGCCTCGAATTTCTCGGGGACGGGCGCCCAGACGGCGTCCTGCTCGGTGACAGAGTCGATCATTTCGCCGCCGGTGAGCATGGGCGGCATGGCGTTGAGCAGGTCCATCTTGCCCCACAGCACGCCGATGCCCATAGGGCCCATAGCCTTGTGCGCGCTAAAGGCAAAGAAGTCGGCGCCCAGGTCGGCCACATCGACCGGCATGTGCGGCAGCGACTGCGCACCGTCGACGACCAGGTAGCCGCCGTACTTGTGCACGAGCTTGCCGAGGTTCTTGACTGGGTTCTCGACGCCCAACACGTTGGAGACCTGTCCCACGGCCAGGATCTTGGTCTTGGGACCCACCTTGGCAAGAACCTCCTCGGTGGTGAGCTGGCCGGTCTTGGTTGGGTAGAGGTAGACGAGCTTGGCGCCGGTCTCGCGGCAGACCTGCTGCCACGGAATCAGGTTGGAGTGGTGTTCCATGATGGTGATGACGACCTCGTCGCCCGGTTCGAGCACTGTGGGCGCAAAGCTCTTGGCGACCAGGTTGAGCGACTCGCTCGTGTTGCGGGTGAAGACGACCTCGTTGGCCTGTGAGGCGCCGATGAGGTCGGCGATCTGCTGGCGGACCTTCGTGATGGCGTCGGTTGCCTCGACGGACAGCGAGTACAGGCCACGCAGGGGGTTGGCGTTCATGCGCTGATAGAAGTCGCGCTCGGCGTCGAGCACACAGGCAGGGCGCTGCGCGGTGGCGGCGCTATCGAGGAAGGCGATCTCGGGGTGCTGCTGGAAGAGCGGGAACTGCGCCTTGTAGGGGTTGGTCTCGATGTCTACGGTGGGCCAGCCGCGCGAAGCCTCGTCGCTGGCGTCGAGTTCCATGGGCTCGGGGGCAGTGCAGGTATCGCATTTAACGTGCTCGGTGTCGATCATGCGAGCTCCTCTTCAAAGTTGTCGATCAGGTTGTTGCCCAGGCGGACGACGGCTGCGCGGGTGCGCTCGTCGGTGGCGGAAAGCGCGGCGTCCTCCAGCTTGGCGCGGATGAACAGGTCCTCGGCGGCGTTTTGGTCAAGGCCGCGGCAGGCGAGGTAGAACAGCTGCTCGTCGCGGACGTGGCCGATGGTGGCGCCGTGGTTGCCGGCGACGTCGTCCTCGTCGCAGAGAATGACGGGAACGGTCTTGTTGTCGACGCCCTTGTTGGCCAACAGCACGGTTTCGCGCTCGGTGCCGACGGCACCCTTGCAGCCGTGCACGAGGTCGATGGTGCCGCGGTAGACCTTCTTGGACGTGCCGGTCAGTACGCCGTTGGCGTCGATCTCGCACTCGGTCTTGCGACCGCGGTGGCGCAGCTCGTAGTTAAAGTCGCGCACCTGCTCGCGGGCGCCAAGGTAGTCAGTATCGATGGTGACCTTGGCGGTATCGCCCAGCAGGTCGCCGGCAAGGCCGGTGGCGCTGGCGCCGGCACCCAGGACGGTGTGTTGCACGTTGACGCGCGCGCCCTCGTCCAGGAACAGGCCGGTGTCGTCGAGTGCGATCCAGCTATCGTCGAGCGTCTGCGTGCAGGCCACGTTGACGGTGGCGTACTCGTGGGCGCACACGCGCAGCACGGATCCCACGACGCCCTCGCCGGCAACGGGGGAGTCCAGGGCGATCTGCAGGTCGAGCGTCGACTGGGGACGGACGACGACGTCGATGGCGGCGATGGCCGCGGCGGAATCGACACCGCTCACACGCACGGTAACCGTGGCGTGCTTGTATGCGGGCACATCGATGACGACGCGCTTGGTGGCGTGGTCGGCCAGGTAGGCAGCCTCGCCCATGCCAGTCTCGAAGGCCTCAGCGGGGGAGAGCTCCTCCTCCAGCTTAATGGCACCGGCCTGGTAGACGGAGGTGGCGGGCACGTCGAGCTCGGTCTCGGGCGTGATGCGGGCGCGGTCGGCGGCATCGCCAGGGGCGGAGGCGCGGCGCTCGGGGAAGCGCTCGGCCATGGCGTCCATGGCGGCGTCGAACGCGTCTGCCACGCCAGCAAACTGCTCGTCCAAGCCCTCAACCTTAACGGTCTCGGCGGGAGCGGCGGCAAGCTCGTCAGAGAGCTCGAGCTTGGTCTGGTTCATCTTGAGCCAACCCCAAGTGGCAGCCGGCATCGCATTGACCTGTTCAAGGGTGGTAGCAGCGGTGTTCGTGGTCTGTTTCATTATCCGATCGCTCCTTCCATCTCGAGCTTGATCAGGTTGTTCATCTCGACGGCGTACTCCAGCGGTAGCTCCTTGGAGACCGGGTTGGCAAAGCCGTTGACGATCATGGTACGGGCCTCTTCCTCCGAGATACCGCGGCTCATCAGGTAGAACACCTTATCGTCGCCGATGCGGCCGATGGTGGCCTCGTGGCCGACGTCGACGTTCTTGGCGCGGATGTCCATGGCGGGGATGGTGTCGGAGCGGCTTTGGTCGTCGAGCATCAGTGACTGGCAGCTCACGGTTGCCTTGGAGCCCTCGGCCTTGGGCGTGGCCACGATAGAGCTGCGGAAGGTCTGGATGCCGCCGCTCTTGGAGATGCCCTTGGTCTCGACGGTTGCCGAGGTCTCGGGCGCGTTAAGTACGACCTTGCAGCCGGTGTCGAGGTTCTGGCCGGCACCGGCAAAGGTGATGCCGGTAAAGCTCGAGCGGGCGCGGCGGCCGTTGAGCACGCTCATGGGGTAGAGGTAGCCCACGTGGCTGCCGAAGGAGCCACTGATCCACTCGATGTCGCCGTCCTCGTCCACGCGCGCACGCTTGGTGTTGAGGTTGTACATGTTCTTGGACCAGTTCTCGATGGTCGAGTAGCGCAGGTGCGCACGCTTGCCCACAAAGAGCTCCACAGCGCCGGCGTGGAGGTTGGCCACGTTGTACTTGGGCGCGGAGCAACCCTCGATAAAGTGCAGGTCGGCATCGTCCTCGACGATGATGAGCGTGTGCTCAAACTGGCCGGCGCCCTTGGCGTTAAGGCGGAAGTAGCTCTGCAGCGGGAAGTCCAACTTGGTGCCCTTGGGAACGTAGACAAACGAGCCGCCCGACCACACGGCGCCGTGCAGGGCCGCAAACTTGTGGTCGGTGGGCGGGATGAGCGTCATGAATTTCTCGTGGATGAGCGGCTCCCACTGCGGATCGTGCAGGGCTTCCTCAATACCGGAGTAGACGATGCCCATCTTGGACGCCGTGTCCTGCATGTTGTGGTAGACCAGCTCGGAGTCGTACTGCGCGCCGACGCCCGCCAGGTAGCTGCGCTCGGCCTCGGGGATGCCCAAGCGCTCAAAGGTGTTCTTGATGTCGTCGGGCACCGACTCCCAGTCGTGCTTTTGGTCGGTGTTGGGCTTGACGTAGGTGACGATGTTGTCCATGTCCAGGCCCTCGATGGAGGGGCCCCACGTCGGGTCGGGAAAACGATTGAAGATCTCGAGGGACTTGAGGCGCAGGTCGAGCATCCACTGCGGCTCGTCCTTTTTGGCGCTGATCTCGCGCACGATGTCGGGCGTGATGCCGGCGTCGAGGCGCTCGAATCCCTCCTCGCCATAGGTGAAGTCGTAGAGGCTGCGGTCGATGTCCGCGACCTCGGTGCGGTTCTTGGTCATTGCGTCGCCCCTTTACGCCTGCTGCTCGGCAGCGGCAGACTCGGCCTGGGCGCGCTGCTCGGCGGCCTCGCGCTCGAAGGTCTCAAAGCCGTTCTTGTCGATCCAGGGGATGAGCGAGGCGTCGTCCTCGCGCACGATGTGGCCCTTGACCATAACGTGGACGCGGTCGACATCCAGGTGCTCCAAAATGCGCGTGTTGTGCGTGATGATGAGCATGGAGCCGTCGCAGCTCTTGCGATACGCGTCCATGCCGTGGCTGACGGTGGACAGGGCGTCGACGTCCAGGCCGGAGTCGGTCTCGTCGAGGATGGCGAGCTTGGGCTGCAGCAACAGGAGCTGGAGCATCTCGACCTTCTTCTTCTCGCCGCCCGAGAAGCCCACGCCCAGCTCACGGTTGAGGTAGGCGGTATCCATGTTGAGCTCGGCCGCGAGTTCCTTGACGCGACGGCGGAACTCCTTGCCCTTCATCTCCAGGCCGGGGCGGCCGGCGATGCTGGCGCGCAAAAAGCTCGACAGCGGCACGCCCGGAATCTCGACCGGGGCCTGGAAGCTCAGGAACAGGCCGGCGCGCGAGCGCTTGTCGGTGGTGAGCTCGGTGATGTCCTGGCCGTCAAAGACGATGCGGCCGTCGTTGACCGTGTAAACGGGGTCGCCCATGACCAGGTGGCCGAGGGTGGACTTGCCGGCGCCGTTGGGACCCATCAACACGTGGGTCTCGCCGGCGGCGACGTTGAGGTTGACGTTGTGGAGGATGGTCTTCTCGTCCACGGAGGCGGTCAGACCTTCGATGGAAAGCAGCGGATTTGCGCTCATGCTGTCCCTCTCTGTATATGGTGTACTCATAGGTGTACTAAACCCTAGGAATCTTCTCGGAATAAAGTTACTATGGGTTCGGCGTTAGTCAAGGGAAAACCCGACTAATCCACTCGACTTTTCAAATTCTGGGACAAAATAACCTGTTGTGTTTGTCCCACTTACTTTAAATTTGGGACAAACAAACCTGGTTATGTTGTCCCAGATGCGATGGGAGGGTAGGTATGCTCATTTCTTCCAAGGGCCGCTATGCCCTCCGACTGATGATCTATATCGCGGCGCTGGGCGACGCCGAGGGCAAGATTGCCTTGCGCGAGGTTGCCGACCGCGAGCATATCTCGCAAAAGTATTTGGAGCAGCTGGTACGTCCGCTTATGAAGGCGGACCTGCTTAAGAGCGTGCGTGGCAAGGGCGGCGGCTACATGATGGCCAAGGACCCGGCCGAGGTGCGTGCCGGCGACATCTTGCGTGCCGTTGAGGGCAGCACGGCTCCGGTGGCGTGCGATGGCATCGACAACAGCTGCGCCCGCAGTGACTTGTGTTCCACCGTCAAGTTCTGGCGTGGCCTTGACGAGGTCATCGAGAACTATGTCGACGGCGTGACGTTGGCCGACTTGGCCGCCGTCCCCGAAATCAACTTCGACATTAAGCTGTAGGGCTGCAAATGGCATCTCTCGACAAGGTGTATAAGCAAATTGAAGTTTTTGCTCGGGAATGTGACGCCGAGAAGGTTGTGCTGTTTGGCTCCCGCGCTCGAGGTGACAACTTGCCTAAGAGCGATATTGACATCGCCGTAGCAGGTTGCCGGGATTTCGGCCGGTTGTCATATTTGATCGAGGAGCGTCTTGATACTCTTTTAGATGTAGATGTCGTCAATCTCGATGAGCCCTTATCGCAGCAATTGCTCGATGAAATTGCCAGGGATGGTGTGATTCTGTATGAAAAATATGAGAACTTTGCCAGCGCCTTGGCGAATCTTGAGGATGCGCCCAATCAGGATCTCAACAATGATTTTGTTCAGAGTGGATTGATTAATAAGTTCAATCTTCAATTTGAACTGAGCTGGAAGCTCCTTAAGCGTCTGCTCGAGTATGAGGGCGCCACGCTTGCCGCGTCGGGGTCTCCTCGTGCCATCTTGAAGGAGTCCTACCGATTCTACGACTTTATTGATGAGGCAGCCTGGCTGGATATGCTCAGAGACCGCAATACGAACGTCCATATCTACGACAACAAGCTCGCTCAAGATTTGATTCAGCGCATCTTGAACGTCTATATTCCCGCTTTCTGTCAGTTGAGAGACGGGCTGACGAAACGTTACGGCGAGCTTCTGTTGGCGCCCGATGACCAGTTTGTCTAATTCCTCAAGATTTCGCGGAGGGTTGTTGCCGTTTACCGAGGGGTTGTTGTGTAACAACGGGCGAGCTGCAATACTTATTTTTATCTTTGCAAACTGAACTTTAACTACACCAATGCAGGGAGGATCTTATGCAGCCCAAGCATTCCGCGATTGTCGCGGGCCTGACGCTGGCGCTTTCGTTTGGCGCCGTTTCCGCGCCGGCACCCGCCGCTGCCGAGGAGCCCACGCCGGGCGTAGCCTCGGATGCCACCGATATCGATAAGGGCCTTTACACCCAGCAATCCTTCTCGGGCGTGCTGAGGTCGGTTCAGGGCGTTTCGTTTGTCAACGTGACCGCCGAGATGAAGTACTTCACCAAATACGAGAGCCACGGCAACTATAACCAGGGCTTTTCGTATGGTGACGGCTACAACGCGCTGGGCTATTACCAGTTCGACCGTCGTTGGTCGCTCATTCCGTTTATGAAGCAGGTCTACAACTACGATTCTGCTAAGTACGGCATGCTTAAAGCTGCGATTGATCGCGGCAGCGAGATTTCCAACACGAGCAATGCCATGTACGAGAACGGCCAGCTCACCGAGCTGGGCCGTATTGCGCAGGAGGCCTTCCAGGGCGCTTATAACATCGACCCTGCTGAGTTTTCGGCTCTGCAGGATGCGTATGCGTACAACTCGTACTATGCGGTGACCGAGGCGTGGCTCAAGAGCGGCCTGGGTATTGATATTTCGGGCCGCGCCGATTGCGTCAAGGGCATGGTGTGGAGCATTACCAACATGTGCGGTACTGGTGGCTGCAGGGACTTTTTCCGCTGGGCGAATCTTTCCAACGATATGTCCGACCGCGAGTTTGCGACGGCGCTCTCCAATAGCGTGGTCAACAATGTCGCCACCAAGTTTTCAAGTCAGCCCCAGTATCATGAGGGTTGGAAGAACCGCTACCGCAACGAGCTGAAGGACTGCTTGGTTTATATCGCCGAGGACGAGGCCGCTGCCGCTGCGACGCCCGTGCAGCCCGAGCCTACGCCGGCGCCCTCGCCGACGCCTGATTCGAATGACGGCTCGAGTGACGATGCCAACGATGACAGGATGGATGCGCCCTCGACCGATGCTGACGGTAATGGCTCTGCTGGTGGCGCTATCAACGACGGTTCCACCTCGAACGGCTCCGATTCGAACGGCTCTGCTGCGGGCGATTCGTCTTCAAGCTCTGCCGGCAATACGGGCAGCGCCGCCTCTGGTTCGACCGACGCTGGTTCCTCTGACTCTTCCACTGGCTCGAGCGATTCTTCCGCCGATACTGGTTCTAGCAATGACTCTAACACTGGCGCCGCTTCTGATTCCGATGCTTCCAAGGACGACTCGAATAAGGCGCCGGACGCTCCCGTTGCTTCGCCGGACAAGAAGCCTTCTTTCTCCGTGCAGCTTGGTTCTACGCTGGGCTCTTCGCTGATGGCTGGTGTCAATAACGGCTCGACCCAGAACAAGGACAACTCTGATCAGATTTCCACGGAAAAGACCGAGGCCGCAAAGGGCGACTCCAAGGACAAGGCTTCCGAGAAGACCAAATCCGATAAGGGTTCTAGCTCTGAGGCGAAGGACGACAAATCCGCTCAGAAGAAGGACGAGAGCAAGACCGAGGGCGAAAAGAAACAGTCCGAAGACGACGACAAGAGCGGTGCTGACAACCAAGTCCAGGAGCAAAATGACTCCAAAACGGTTACCACTACAACCACCACGACCACCACAACCAAGTCATCTGGCGGCAACATGCCCAAGACGGGCGACCTTATCGTTATGGCGAGCCTTGCCAGTGCAAGCTTGGCCACGCTGGGTGCCACGTCTATTGTGAGTGGCAAGCATAAGCTCGATCAGCAAAAGAAGGCTGCTGGGCAGAACGACTCCGAGGAGTAGTCCCTTTCGGTTGCCCGACAACTAAAGATTCGCAATGGGGGCCGGTGCAGTTGCATCGGGCCCCATTTTGTTGCACAACGATTTGTTATGCCCCCTCAAGGCCTTTGTTCCTACCGTTGCCCGATGCCTTTGCACGGATCCAGCGTTGCACTTGAACTGCTCGCTACAATGGGCTTCGTGCTGCGTTTTAGGGAGTAGTTACGGTGTCTGAACAGGAGTATTGCAACAGTGACGATACTTTTGGCGTACGGCTTGTCAACCATGTCGATGATGCGGTTTTGCCGGTCGGTGTGCATGATTTTGCCGATGCCATTGGTCGTTGCATGCTGGTTGACAAGACCATGTTTATTGCCGATGTGTTGGACTGCGACGCGTCCGTTGTGGTGTGCTGTCGACCCGAGGGTTTTGGCAAGAGCATGAACTTGTCGATGCTCAGGGCTTTTCTGGAGCGTCCAGCGGTCGGTCGCTCTGGTCAGCGTTTGTTTGCCGATGCTCAGATTTGGGATGCGAACGGCGGGCGCTATCGGGATGAGTATGCTTGCTATCCGGTGATATCGCTGGACTTTTCTGGCGCTGGGAGGCGTGCCCCCGCTGTTGCCGGCGTCGTGCGCGATGCCCTTTCGGGCGAGTGCGCTCGCTTGTTGGCGCTCTTGGAGGCTCCGGATTTAGCTCGAGATAAGGTGCGTCACATCGAACGTGTCGCGCGTGGCGTGGCGAGCGCGGACGAGGTTGACTCGGTGCTCGGTGTGCTCATAGAGCTGCTGGAGATTGCCTGCGATGAGCAGGTTGTATTGCTCGTTGATGGGTACGATGCGGCGTGGTCTCGCCGTGCGAGCGCGAGGGACGCTTCCGACGCCGATCCGGCAGAACTACTTGACCGTGCGCTGTTTGACGCCATTGCCACTGCGCGCGATTCGTTGCGGCTGACGTGTCTGATGGGGGAGTGTCCCGGTCCTGCCGAAGCGGCGCTTTCTTCGCGCGGCTGCTCGTATTGTCTGACGACGCCGCTGTCGGCGTGGTGTGACCGTTGGTTCGGTTTTTCGGATGCCGAGGTCGAGGCTCTTTTGAATCATGCTGGGCGCGAGGAATATCTGAATGATGCGCGTGAATGGCTCGAGGGGTATCGGTTTGGCAGGGCCTATTGCTCGAGTCCAGAGCGTGTGATCGGTTTTCTGGGCCGAGGCTGCACGGCGCCTGTGCGTGCCGATCTGTATGGATATGCCGATTGCCTGAGTAGGGTAGTTGCCGGGTGGAATCTCGACCGCCTTTCGGTCTTGTTTGATTTGCTCGAGGCCCATGGGTGCGCTGAGGCCCCGCTTTGTTTGGGCACTGCAGAGCCAGATGTCTCGCCTGACGATGGCATGTGGACAGCGCTGTATCTGTCCGGTTTTCTCACGACGGATATGACTGAGGAGCCAGAGCATGGCGATCGCCTCCGTGCTTTGCGATTGCCCAATAACGAGCTTCGCCAGGCCTTGCGTCTAGTGATTATTGAGTGGTTTGAGTGCGCTGCAGAAGACATTCGAGACGTCGATGCGTTTCGCGACGGGCTGTGCCATGGGAACGAGGATACCGTGAGGCGGGCGCTAAGCCGCATCTTGGGAGATGCGGGAATCGGTGCGACCGACCCAGATACACCGCTGCCATATCACCTACTCTTGCAAGGACTCTGCTTTGGATTGCCGGGCTATGCCAATCCTGCTTCGAGGCGAAAGTGTGGCGCGGATCGCTGGGACATCCAGGTTTTTCCTACGGGCGCCGCGTTCGACATAGCCGATACGATCGGTATGCTCGATGAACGTCCGCTGATAACGATCAACATGATGTATGACCCCGGTGTGGATGCGCTGGGCCTGGAATTGCTGGCCGTGCAGGCGCTGCTCGACATAGAGCGCGACGGCATCGACGAAATCCGTGTGCCGCGACCCGGCGTTGGCCGCATGCGCTGGGGGTTTGGGTTTGATGGACAGCATGTGGCTACGGTGTACCAGCGGCTTTAAGCGCTGAGGTGTTTCCGGCTTCCGTTACTCGGTGTCCTTCATGGGTGGCATGGGCTTCCAGTTGGGATCCTTGATGATCTTGCGGGCGTCTTTCATGCCACGGCGCAGCGCCGGAATACCGGTCTTATAGCACTTATCGACCGCAGCCAGGCGAATGAATTCCTTGCAGAAGGTCGCGGCATTGCCCAGGCGGAACAGCATGGGGTGGTAGTCACCGTAGATCTGCATATAGCGAGCGAGGAAGCCTCGGTTGCGCATGATGTAGTAGCGGTTGGTGTCGCTCGTAGAGTTGAGCTGGCGCTTGCCGGCGATATCCCAGTTAGAGACGGCGCGGGCGCGCTTGAGCACCACGTCGGCCACAACAGCGGCGGGGAAGTGCTGGCTGGCCACGTAACCATAGCAGGCATCGTCGCCGTAGATGAAGAATCGCGCATCGGGCAGGCCGATCTTGTCGACCACGCGGCGCGAGAACATGCCGCCCTCAAAGCATAGCTGGTTCATGGCGCGGTAGCCCTCGGGTCCCAGGTCCCACTTGGCGACAGGGTTGGGAATGCCGAGCGAAAGGATGAGTTGGTATTGCCAAAAGAAGGCGCCGCCGTCAAAGTCCAGGCGCGAACCCTGGATGACGTCGTAGCGGTCGGTCCACTTGGCAAGACGCTCGATGCCTTCGGGGATGACGAGCACGTCGTCGTCCATCACCCAGAACCATTGAGCGCCCAGGTCGTAGGCGCATTTAGTGCCGGCGGAGAAGCCGCCCGCACCGCCGCCGTTTTCGAGCTGCGGGGCGTAGATGACACGGTCGGTGCCGCCCTGCGCGTCAGGCTGCTCGGTGTCGATGCCCCACAGGTTGGCCAGGCGCTCGTTGAATGCGGCGCACATGGCCTCGGTCTCGCGCGAATTCTCGTTATCGACAATCACGATGCGCCAGGGCGTTGCCGTGAGCTCGGTCATGGAGTCGAACAAGTTGGCCAGGAGTTCCTGGCGCTTGTACGTAACGACGACGATGGCGAGCTTGTCGATGGGGGCGGGAAGGGTTGAAGGCATGGGGCAATATATCCTTTCACGCGCGGCTGGCGATCGCTGCGCGGAAGCTATCGAATACGTCCTTGGGACTGTCTTATTGTAAAGGCTCGGTGCGCTTTGGCGGCAAGCTTTGAATAAAACGCAGGAACCTGCCACGGGCCCGCCGCATGACGTGGGGCTGCTTTGCCCGCAAGAGGCTCCATAGATTATATAAACGCCCGCTGGCGCGCTGACCCTTTGATACCATGAAACGACAGGTATTTCCTAAGGAGCACATTTGTCTACTAACGCCTCTGGCAGCCCTGTTCTGTCGCTGCTTATTCCCATTTACAATGTTCAGCGCTACCTGCGCGAGTGCCTCGATTCCGCCCTGGCGCAGACGCTCAAGGATATTGAGATCGTCTGCATTAACGACGGGTCGACCGACAACTCGCCGGCGATTATCCGCGAGTATATGGAGCGCGATAGGCGCGTCAAGATGATCGACAAGGCCAACAGCGGCTACGGCGACTCGATGAACCACGGTCTGGAGATGGCGCGTGGCAAGTACGTTGGCATCTTGGAGTCCGATGACTTTATGGCGCCCGACGCACTCGAAAAGCTTGTCTCGGCCGCCGATAGCAATAATGCCGACTTTGCGAAGGCGAACTTTGATTTCTACTGGTCTAAGCCCGAGGAGCGCCGTTCGCTGCACGAGATGTTTAAGGCCAAGGACTGCGGTAAGCCGGTGCACCCGAGCGACACGACGCAGTTCTTTAAGCAGAAACCGTCGATTTGGTCGGCTGTGTACCGTCGCGATTTTCTTGAGCGCAACGGCATCAAGTTCTTGCCGACTCCGGGAGCATCCTTTCAGGACACGTCGTTTGCCTTTAAGGTGATTGCCTGCGCCGACAAGGCCGTTTACCTGCACGATGCCGTGCTTTCGTATCGTCAGGACAACGAGAACTCCTCGGTCAATTCTTCGGCTAAGGTCTTTTGCGTCAATACCGAGTATGCCGAGATTGAGCGTTGGATTCGAGAGGATTATGCCCGCGACCACGTAAGCGGCGATGTCGCGCGCATGCTCAAGTTCAATCAGCTCATTAAGTACGATTCGTACATGTGGAACTACGTGCGCCTGGCGCCTAAGTTCTATAAGGAGTTCCTGGTTCAGATGGCCAAGGAGTTCCAAGCGGCCTTGGACGCCGGGGACTTTTCGCTTGACGACCTCAAGCCGTGGAAGCGCGCGAATCTCGCTGCCATCCTCAAAGATCCTGAGGGCTGGGTTGACGAGCATCCGAGTTTTGCGACGGATGGTGCCTTGGGGCGTGCTAAGTATTACGCCTCGGTTGGAGGTCCAGGCGTGGTCGCCGCCTTCCTCTTCGAATCGCTGAGGGGGTAGGTCGGCATGGGAGAGGCCTCGTGTCCTAAAGCTACCATTGTCGTTCCCGTTTACAACTCTGCGCGCTCCATTCAGCGATGCCTCGATTCGCTGCTGGCCCAGTCCGAGCGCTCGATTCAGGTTGTCTGCGTCAACGACGGTTCGACTGATGATTCGTTGAACGTGTTGCGCCAGATCGCGCAGGCCGACGATCGCGTACTGGTGATTGACCAGGAAAACGCGGGCGTCTCGTGCGCTCGAAATGCCGGTATCGATGCCGCCGAGGGCGAGACCGTCTTCTTTGTGGACGCTGACGATTACATTGATGCCCAGACGGTCGAGCGCGTGCTGCATGCCATGGAGTCTGCAGATGCCGAGGCCGCCGTCTTTGGCGGCGTCTGTGAACCTGCCGATGCTGCCCCCAAACGCGTCCAGCAACTCATGA
>CABUQK010000018.1 GCA_902493615.1 uncultured Collinsella sp. | reverse complement strand
GGTGTACAGGCCATCCTGGGCATTGATACCATCGGCGAAATCGAAGGCGCCGCTGATGGGCTGCACCATGACGACCTTGCCGTTCCAACCGGTGGCCTCGTTGCCCATATCGAAGAAACGATCGACGAAGGCGCGCAGGAAATTGCCCTCGCCAAACTGTAGGACCTTCTCGGGGGCGTCCTTGGGCAGCACGTAGCCCTCGTAGCCGATCTTCTCGAGCGTCTCGTAGCTGATGTTATTCATAGAGGTTTTCCTCTCAACTCAAGTCCCGGTACGGCATCGCCGCACCGGGTTGCATTCATGATTGTTTAGACAGCGGAACTATTTATCGATCGTCTCGATAGTGCTCTCGCCGATCTTGCCGCGCTCCCAGCGACCATTCGACAGGTCGTTGGAAATGGAATTGAACTTCTTCTCGGTAATGTCGTAGAGAGCGAAGATAATCAAGGCTGCTACCAGAAGGGCGCAGGCGGGATAAATCGTCAGAGCACCCTTGATGCCAAGCAGCGTGGCAGCCGTCTGGGGCTTATTTGCCACATATCCGGTAAGGGCAAGGATGCCGCCGGAAATGATCGCGGCAAGGGATTGCGCAAGCTTACGAGAAAAGTTGAACGCGGCGTAGGTCGTACCCTCCTTGCGGATTCCCGTGTGCCATTCACCGTAATCAATAACATCGGAAACCAAGTTCCAGGTGATACCGTTGGGGATGGCAAGCGCGACGTAGCCGATGGTGACGAAGATGATGAACGTCACGGTATTGGTCGGCAGGATGAAGTTGAGGCCGTTTGCCACGGCACCGACGATAAAGCAGGCAACGCACGTGCGCTTCTTGCCAAAATGCTTGACGAGCGTCGGGATGGCGAGAATGGCGACAACCGACGTTCCGATCATGATGCCGTTGACAATGGGCTGCAACGCGATGTTACCCAGGTTGTACTGGCAGAAATACACCATCATGGTGTTGTTGGTATTCATGGCCGAGATGGTAAACAGCGTAAGCAGGATAACTGCTCCCAGGTTCTTGTTGGTGAAAACGACCTTGAAATACGTGCTGAATGCGCTCGACTTCTTGCCGGCCTTTCCCGCAGCCTTCTCCTCGGCCTGCCGATCGATACGGATATGCTCGCGCGTTCCCAAAAAGCAGATGGCGAATCCGGCGATGCCACACAGTCCCATGACGACAGCTGCAATCGTATAGCCGTGCGGATTGCCGTCGAGCGTGTCGCCACCCGCAAAGAACAGGACCAATGGGATGAACGCTACGCCCGTGATGAGCTGTGCGCAGAGCGAACCGGCCTGGCGCGTTGACGCCATGTGCGCGCGGTCATCGACGTCACGCGTCATTACCGTGGCCAGAGATCCGTATGGTACGTTGGTGAAGCTGTATACGACGCCCCAGATCATGTAGGTTATCAGCGCATAGGCAATTTTGCCCGCCATGGGAATATCGGGCGCAGTGAAGGTCACCACGGTTAGAACGGCAAGGATCACGGCCGAAACCATCATGACCGGACGAAACCGACCGTGCTTGCCAATCTTCTTTCTACCGTCGACGAATGCACCGGCAATCGGGTCCATGAACGCATCGAAAATCTTGGTGACGGCGAAAATCAGGCTCACTACGCCCGGCGAAATCAGACAGATGTCAGTGTAGAACTTGGTCAGATAGGCTTGACCAAGATCGAACATGAATCCATTGCCCAAATCGCCAAAGCCATAGCAGATTTTCTCACGCCAGCTCAGCTTGATATCCTGCGAGCTCTGCATAGATCTCGAATCCGCCTGAGCAGACACGATCTGCTCGTTTTTCTGTTGCCCTGTTCCCATATGGTCCCTCCCCTTTGCAACCGATTTCACCAATCGGAGCACATACAGATCTATGCCTCGACGGTGCCCAGATCGAAGCCAAAGTAGCGAACGGAATTGTTGTAGCTGATATCGCGCACGATGGTGCCCAGCAGCTCCATGTCGGCCGGATACTTGCCCTGCTCAACCCACTCGCCGATCACGCTGCACAGCACGCGACGGAAATACTCGTGGCGCGGATAGGACAGGAAGGAGCGGGAGTCGGTGAGCATGCCGACAAAGTTGCCCAGGACGCCCTCGTTGGCCAGAGCCGTGAGCTGCTCGCGCATACCGACCTCGTTGTCGTTGAACCACCAGGCGGAACCGTTCTGGATCTTACCGGCAGTCGGAGCCTCCTGGAAACAGCCCATCACGGTATCGATCATGGTGTTGTCGATGGGATTCAAGCTGTACAGGATGGTCTTGGGCAAGCCGCAGGTCTCCTGGATGGAGTTGAGGAAATCGGCGAGCTGGTCGGACGGCGTGTAGTTGGAGATGCAGTCATAACCGGTATCGGGGCCGAGCTTGGCAAACATGGCGCGGTTGTTGTCGCGCTTGCAGCCAAAGTGCAGCTGCATGGCCCAGCCCAGGCGGACATACTCGCCGGCGACAAACTGCATAAAGGCGGTCTTGTACTTGAGGACCTCTTCCTCGGTGAGCGGCTCGGCAGCCAGGCCCTTGGCAAAGATGGCCTCAATCTCATCGGCGGTAGCCGGGACATACATAACGTAATCGAGTGCGTGGTCGGAGGCGCGGCAGCCCAGCTCGTGGGCAACATCGTAGCGCTTGGAGATGGCGGACTTCATGCCCTCAAAGTCGCTGACCTCAATGCCGGCAACCTCGGAAAGGTGCTTGCAGTAGTCGGCGAACTCCTGGCCGCGCTCGATGCGCAGAGCGGCGTCGGGGCGCATGGCGGGAACGACCTGAACGTCAAAACTGTCATCGGCGGCAATCTTCTTGTGCCACTCAAAGCTGTCGGCGGGGTCGTCGGTAGTGCAGATCATGCGGACGTTGGACTGCTTGATCAGGTTGCGGCAGGTAAAGCTGGCCTCGGCGAGCTTGGCGTTGGCAAGGTCCCAGACCTCCTGGGCAGTCTTGCCATTGAGGACGCCCTCGTAGCCAAAGTAGCGCTTAAGCTCCAGGTGGCTCCACTCAAAGACGGGGTTGCCAACGCAGCGACCCAGGGTCTCGGCCCACTTTTGGAACTTCTCGCGAGCAGGGGCGTCGCCAGTGATAAAACGCTCGTCGACGCCGTTGGCGCGCATCAGGCGCCACTTGTAGTGGTCGCCGCCCAGCCAAACCTCGGTAATGTTCTCGAAACGCTTGTCCTCCCAAATCTCCTTAGGAGAAATGTGGCAGTGATAGTCGACGATGGGCATGCCCTCGGCAAAGTTGTGGAACAGCTCCTCGCCGGTCTTGGTGCTCAGCAGGAAATCCTGATCGTCCATAAAGTTTTTCATCAAACAGCCCCTTTGCTGGCAAGGCGGGCGCACGGCGCGCTCGTTATCCTTTAGGTGAACGTTCACTATACTAATCCATTGCACCTCAAAAGGTGAACGTTCACCTAACCACCACGGGGTGAACGGTAGATTTTGCCCGTTCAACGGTTGCTGGAGATGTGACTTGCATGTATTGCGGACTGTTTGGCGTCCCCGAACACCGAACTTGAGCGCTTTTGCTCAGGTGGGTCATGTCCCGACGTACATTTTTGGGAGTATTCAGCATTGGAGCGCGCCGTGCGCCATCCTCAGCGTCCTATTTGGAACGCAGATAGCGCCCGATCGGCATAAAAAGTGCCCCCGATGGCAAATTACGCCATCGGGGGCACTTAAAACAGTCGTTCTGCACCTCATTCAGGGCATGCCAATGCTGAATACTCCCAAAAATGCACGTCGCAAGAGGGGGTACCTGCTCAATCGGCTAAATACCCGCAAGTTCGCAGTAGCGGTCGACATTGCTGGCAAATACCATCTCGACGGCGCCCTTCTGGACGGGCACCGTCGGGGTCCTTCCCCACAGCAGATAATCGCCCAGCGTCTTAGCGCCGCGATACGCCAGGCTCGTCGGGTCCTTATAGACAATATTGGTAAAGATACCGCGGCGCAAGGCCAGAGCACTTTCGGGAAACAGGTCGTTGCCGATCACCATGACCTGACCGGCCTTGCCGGTCGAGACGAGCGCGTCGGCAACCACTTCGGAACCAACGGCAAAAACGCTACAGATAAGTTCGGGGGCGTCCGGCGCACTCAAGCGCTTTTCGAGCTCATGCTCGAGTTGTTTGACTTGCGCATGGGCACCTGCAAGATCCTCAACCTGCCAGGGAACATTGTGCTCGCGAAGGTAATTGTGGAAGGCGCGGGCGGTTAGATAGTGCGAATCGGTATATGGGTCGCCTGTCAAAAGGAGCACGCGGGCGTCGGCCCCAGAAGCATGGACCAGGTTTGCCGCCTGCTCGGCCATAAGGCTGCCTGCCGTCGAATAATCGGCCAAGCTCGCACCCAAACGATTCAAATGCGGACGGTCGCCGTCGACAAGCTCAATCGTCACGCCCGCCTCGGCGATCTGCCCCAAAAGCTCAGTCGCACGATCGTCGCCCGGCGCATAGGCGAGCAAGCCATCAATCTTCTCGCCCACCTGCAGACGCTCGTCGATTTGCTCGAGTGCATCAGCGTAGCCGCCCACGCCAAATTCAACGCGCTCAACCGTAATGCCCCGGTCGATGACCTCCTGTTCAAAGCGATTACAGCCTTCCCATAGGTAACGGAAAAAGTACGCTCCCTCGCGCGATGCGCTGGGCAGGCAAAACACCAGATTGATATCCTTGCGGCGCAGGCTTGAGGCACTTGTATTGCGATGGTAACCCATGGCCTCGGCCTTAGCATTCACCTTGGAGCGCACGGATTCGCTCACGCCGGCCTTTCCCGTCAGAGCCTTGTGCACGGTATTGATGGAAACGCCAAGCTCGGCGGCTATGTCCTTCATGGTTACGCGAGCGCTCATGGGGATACTCCGTTATAGATAAGTTGCCAATTAACAGTACAGGTAACGATACCCCAAAAATACTCTTCGACTCGCCGTGCTCTCCCTCAAATGCACAAAGCGCCCCGCGAACGGATGCTCGCGAGGCGCTTAGATGTCTGGGCCTTACTTGATACCGCGACCCAAGTCTTCGGCGATTTTGTCGACGCCTTTCAGCGCGGCGCACGTCTTTTTGTTGGAGCAATGTCCCGTGCAAACGCCACCCTGAGCGCAGTCGGCGCAGGTGCCCTTACGGTAGATGCGCACGCACACGGCGACAAACGCAATGCCGATAACAGCCAGTACAACAATATCGATAGGTGCCATAGCAAGCCTCCTCTAGTTAACCATCACTTACTTTACCCCATTCTCCACCTACCAAAAAGGGACAGGTTTATTTTGGTCGGTTTTATCTGCGGAAACGCCACATCTCCCCCACCAAAAAGCCCGAGTGTCGCTGGGACACCCGGGCTCGTGGAAAGGGGTTAATCCTTATTCGGACTTAAGCGGAAACTGCAGCGGAAGCAGCGTTGGTCTCGTCCTCGTCGGTCCATGCATGCTTTGGCATGGGACGGAAGATCTGGAAGAGCATCGCAACCAGCAGCACGATGGCCACCACCGTCCAGATACCAAACTGTCCAAGAACAAGCAGGTTGTAGAACTGGTTGATGAACAGGCCGATCACCCAAGCAAAGGCGCACTCGTAGCCGAGGGCAATCGCGGTCCACTTGCCGGAGTCCATCTGGTTGCGGATGGTACCCATAGCGGCAAAGCACGGAGCGCACAGCAGGTTGAAAGCGCCAAAGGCAACGCAAGCGCCCATGGTCGGGAACATGCCGGCGAACGCGGTCCACAGGCTCGGATCGGTCTCGGCGGCATCGGCAACGGACAGCAGCGAGCCGGCGGTGGCGACGACGTTCTCCTTGGCGACAAGACCCGAGACGGACAGTGCTGTTGCCTGCCAGGTGCTAAAGCCGAGCGGGGCGAAGATCCAGGCGATCAGGTTGCCGAGCATGGCAAGCACGGAGTAGTCCATAAACTCCTCGGGGATGCCGTCCATCGCAGGCAGGAAGCCAAAGGAACCGTTATAGCTACCAAAGTTGGAGAGGAACCAAACGACGACGGTGGACGCAAAGATGACCGTGCCGGCCTTCTTGATAAAGGCCCAGCAGCGCTCCCACACGTGCAGCGCCCAAGAGCGGATCGCCGGGAAGTGGTAGGCAGGAAGCTCCATGACAAACGGGGTCGGACGGCCGGCGAAGAGCTTGGTCTTCTTGAGCATGAGGCCCGAGGCGATGACGGCAAAGACGCCCAGGAAGTAGAAAAGCGGGCTGATCCATGCGGCCGTGGTGGAAGAATCGCCAATGATGGAGCCCATGAGCAGGGCGATGATCGGCAGCTTGGCGCCGCAGGGGATGAACGTGGTGGTCATGACCGTCATGCGGCGGTCCTTCTCGTTCTCGATGGTCTTGGTGGCCATGACGCCGGGGACGCCGCAGCCTGAGGACACGAGCATGGGGATGAACGACTTACCGGACAGGCCAAAGCGGCGGAACACGCGGTCCATGATAAAGGCGACGCGGGCCATGTAGCCGCAGTCCTCCAGGAAGGACAGCATCACGAACAGCAGGAACATCTGCGGCACAAAGCCGAAGATGGCGCCCAGGCCGCCAACGATACCGTCGCAGACCAGCGAATCGACCAGGCCACCGTCCTCGGTGCCACCCGCCACGAGGGCGTCGTGCACCATGGTGGTGATACCCGGGACATAGGGGCCGTACTGTGCCGGGTCGACCGAGTCGGCGTCGTCACCCGCGGCCTCGACAGCCTCATCGTAAGCATCGCGGCCCTGACCGAGCACATACCAACCGTCGGTGCCAAAGAGCTGATCGTTGGTGAAGTCGGTCACCGTTCCGCCCAGGGTGGAAACGGCGATGTAGTACACGCAGAACATGATGACCACAAAGATCGGCAGGCCCAGGATACGGTTGGTAACCACACGGTCGATCTTCTCGGAGGTGCTCATCTTGGCCGGGGCCTTGGTGAGGCACTCGTCGATGATGTGTGCGATCACGCCGTAGCGCTCACCGGTGATGATGGACTCGGCGTCATCGTCGCAGTCCTGCTCGCACTGAGCGACCAGCTCTTCGACGCGAGCGGCCTTCTCCTTGGTGAGGTTGATGAGCTTGCAGGCGTCTGCATCACGCTCGAACAGCTTGACGGCGTAATAGCGACGCTTGTTAGCGGGAACGCTCGCCGGCAGGTTGTTCTCGATGTGGTCCAGAACGTCCTCGATGGAGGAGTCGAACTTGTGCTCCGGCACCTCGCCCTTGGAAGCAGCGGACTTCTTAACCTGCTCGAACAGCTCCTTGATGCCCTTGTTCTTAAGGGCCGAGATCATCATGACCGGGCAGCCGAGCTTCTTGGAGAGCTTGTCCGTGTCGATCTTGTCGCCGTTCTTCTCGACCAAGTCGGCCATGTTGAGGGCAACGACCACGGGCAGGCCGGTCTCGATAACCTGAAGCGCCAGGTACAGGTTGCGCTCGAGGTTGGTGGCGTCGACGACTTGGACGACAACATCGGGCTCGCCGCTCATGAGGTAATCGCGCGAGCATTGCTCCTCGGGGCTGTAAGGGGAAAGCGAGTAGATGCCAGGGAGGTCCGTGATGGTAACGTTCTTGTCGCTTAGGAGCTTGGCTTCCTTTTTCTCAACCGTGACGCCGGGCCAGTTGCCAACGTAGCCGTTGGCGCCGGTGATCAGGTTGAAAAGCGTGGTCTTGCCGCAGTTGGGGTTACCCGCCAGCGCGACATGGATCTGAGAATCCGCCATTCAATCCTTCTTCCTTGTGTGCCTGTGCTGCTTTCTCCGCGCAGGCTGGATAATGTGCTTCAAAGATGCTGCATTAAGGTAGAAAAACCTAACTTTATCTGCAGAAATATGCGCCGCGAGTCCTTACTGAACCTCGACGACGGCGGCCTCCTCCTTGCGGATGGAAAGCTCGTAGCCGCGCACGTTGATCTCGACCGGATCACCGAGCGGTGCAACCTTCACGACCTTGAACGAAGTGCCCTTGATGAGCCCCAGGTCCATAAGGTGGCGGCGAAGCGCACCCTCACCGTGAAGCTTGACGATGGTGGAGCTCTCGCCCACCTTAACGTCACCCAACGTCTTCATCCTCTTATCCCCCTTTCGGTTTTTATGAAATGCTGCTGACTAACCGACGGTCATGATGTGCATGGCAACCTTGGAATCGATGCCAAAGCGTGCGCCCAGCACCGTGACGATGATATTGGCACCACTCGAGCTCACCACGTGGATTTCGTTGCCCTCGACAAAGCCGAGGTCCTTGAGGTGGTGTTTCATGTCCTCATTGCCCTTTACACGAGACACGCGCACGGTTTCGCCCGCTTTTACCATCGAAAGCGGCATGGCCGGCATCTGCGGTCCGCAAGACATGAGTTGCTCCTAACGTCAGTTCGTCCTCAACATCGACGCGTAAAAAGTTAACCACGTCTATGTTCGCTATAGTAAACTAGCACGTGGTTAACTTTTTGGAAAGGGTCCCCATTCAGATTTCGAAAAAGTTTCCTATACGAAACAAAAAGGCGCGGCAAAGGACCATCCTTTACCGCGCCCTATCATGCTTAGAGCGAGAGATTTCTGATCGATGTGACACAGGAGGCCTCATCCACGCCCGAAACGCGGAACACGATGTCCTCGCCACATTCGCCACAGAGTGCCATGAGCCCTATAACGTCGCGGCCATCGACATGACGATTGCCAATCGAAACCGACACGTCACTACGATGCTTGGCGATAATGTCATAAAGCAGCGCAACCGGGCGGGCATGCAATCCCAACGGATCTTTAATCGTCTTCGTAAATTCGACCATGTCCCCTCCCACGACATCGCACATTCGGCCGGCAAACCCAGCCACGTGGTAGCTATTGTAGCGTTAGATGCTTGTCGAGAGCTCCTCTGAACACCTCGTGGGCAAAAAGTGGCAAATATGAGTACTGCCACCAATTTAGTAGCAGCAAAATCGAGAGCAAATTGCTTACTTTAAGCGATTCGAAGGGGTTGAAAGCCGTCAAACGCCCTTTAAAGGGGGTTAGATAAATTGATTGTGAGCCCATTTTTACTCAGAACAGGCCGAAAAATATGACACCTCTTTTGCAACAGTACTCATATTTGGCATTTTTTGCCCACAGAGTCCAAAATCCATGCCCCAAAACACAAAAGGAGGGGCCTCGTAAGGCCCCTCCCTAGGAAAGGGAATCGATTTATTCCACAGCCGCAGATTAATCCTAGCCGCTACTCCATCATATCGAGGACGGAGGGGCGAAGCTCGTTCTCGGCGGCCTCGGGATCGGTCTCGCGCAGGCGGTTGATGTAGCGGTTGTACCACATCACGGCAAGGCCCAGGAAGACAACCACGCCGCCAACGTTGTAGACCAGCGTCAGCCACAGCGGCTGATCGAGCGGAATGGTGCCGCAGATAAGCACGAAGCAGAAGACCACGAGCAGAAAGGCGGCAACGACCAGGCCAAAGCTGCGCGAGCCCATGCGGAAGCCACGGGGAGCAGCATCGAAGTTCTTGCGCAGCATAAAGTAGGCAAGCAGAATCAGCAGCGGCGGGAGCAGAGCGGTGGCAGCCGTCATGTTGGTGACAATCATGAGCAGGTCGTCGAGGTTACCGGAGCCCAGGGCCGGGATGATCAGGATGGGGACGACGATGGCGAACTGCAGCCAAGCGGCGCGGGCAGGAATGCCATGCTTGTTGAGCTCGACGATCTTGCTACCAAAGACGCCCTTGGGGATCTCGGTGAAGAAGACCTTGATGGGAGCGGAGGTCCACATCATGAGGGAACCCAGCGTAGCGGCGAGAAGGATCAAGCCGATGACGCGCGTGGACACTTCCATAGGAATGCCAAAGTGGGCAAAGACAGCGCCGAACACGTCGAAGATGCCGGTGGAGATGGCAACGCTGCCCTCGGGGATGAACAGGTTAACCAGCAGCGAAGCGCCTGCATACAGAAGGCCGATGGTCAGGCCGGCGATAACGACGGTGCGCACGAAGGCCTTGACGCCACCCTTAAGGTCGTTAAGGAACACGCCGACAGACTCAGCGCCGCCAACGCCCTGGATGATCCAGGCAAGCGTACCGAAGAAGCCCCACGCAGTTGCGAAGTTGCTCATGTCGGGAGCCATGTTAGCGGGAGTAGGAGCCGTAGCGAACTCAACGCCGCCAAAGGCAGCAGCCAGGGACAGCAGGATGAACACGGCGGTCAGGCCGAGAGCCGCGGTCGAACCGAAGGAGGAAATGGAGCCGATCCACTTAGCGCCCTTGGTCGAAACCCACGTGGCGATAGCAAAGACGACGATCTCGATAATGGTGATCCACAGCTGCGAAAGCTCGGCGTTGGCACCAAAGAACACGTAGCTCGCGTAGATGATGACGTTGGGCAGGACGGACGCAAAGAAGAACAGGTTAACGAACCAGTAGCTAAATGCCGTCAGGAACGCCCAGCGACCACCCATCGAGGTCTTAACCCATGCGTACACGCCAGACTCGGAGTCCTTGTTGAGGCCGACGAACTCGGCGGTAACCAGGGTATAGGGGACAAAGTACAAAAGCGTGGCGAAGAAGAACGACGGCGCAGCTGCCAAGCCGATGGCCGCGTTGTTGTTGATGATGTTCTTGATACCGAACACGGCGGCGACCGTCATGCCCAGCAGAGCGAACGAACCAATCGTTCCTCGTTTTTCAGAGCTCATAAGCCCTCCCAATCATCTGTTAAATGTCATCTAAAACCGTCCGAGCTGCAAGTGCAAACACGGACGGCGCACCTGCTAAGGGGAATGGGGAAAAGGGAGTCAACAAAGCCATCCCCCTTAACGGCGCGAAGCAAACGTCCAGGCGGACGAATACTACTTGTTGGGGAAGGAATAACCTTCGACTGTCACGTGCAGTACCACGACGCGGGGATCCGCGGCATCGGCCACGACACGGTAGGCCTCGTCAATTTCGACGACGGCAACGCCGCCGGTGGGAATCGTCACGGTCTCCCCCGTACCCTCAAAGCGCTCGCGATCATCGATATCGCTGTAGGCGCGCGTACAGGTAAGATCGGCCTTGGAAGCCACCTCAACGGTCAGATTGCCGTCGAGCGGGGCGAGCACGGCATGGTAGCGACGGTGACCGACCAGATCGGCAGTAGCCGCCTCGTGGGCGTTCACCCACCAATACACCAGCGAGTCGCCGATAGAGTACGCCACATCGTGCTGCAGTTCAGAAACGCCGTCGAGTGCCTGACCGGTACGCATCCACTTCTTGACGGACTTCATCTGGGCGTCGAAATCGGCACGCGAGTTAAAGATATGCATGACTTATGCCTCCTTAATGGGTGCCAGCGCCTGAGCCAGATCGGCAGACGTCAGCGGTCGCAGGGACACCTCAAAGCTGAAGCTCTCAAAACGGGTGCGATAGGAATCGAGCACCTCGGAACCCCAAGAGTTCGAGCCAAGGCCGAGCAGCTGGTCGTTGATGTTGACCGTAACCGTGTCGCCCGGGACAAGATCGTAGACATGCTTGGCATTATCGATAGCCTCGCAGCTATAGGGCCATGCGGAGAACGAGAACGGATTGGAAGCGGCGTCGCTCGGACGCGTCACGACCAGACCGTCACCGTGGCTGGAGCGCAGGGCGACCCAGCGGGTACCCTCGCGGTTGGCGCAGTCCTGGGGCATAACGTAGGGCGTGAACATGTCGTCGACCGTAGTGCGGTAATGACCGACCGGGTTGGCGCGCAGCGAGTCCGGATAGTTCTCGCCCGGGCCGTGGCCATACCACTCGACGGCACGATCACAACCGGGGACCTCGAAGGAGATGCCGATGCGCGGGATAATGTCCGAATAGTCGCCGTAGGGCTCGCCGGAAACCTTGAGGTCGACGCGGCCACTCGGAAGCACGGTATAGACGAGCTCGACGCGCATGCCGAACGCGCGGACGGGAGGAGCGATACGCTGGCTCACGGTAACGACAACCGCATTGTCGTCCTGCTTCCAAGAAACATTGCGGGTAGACGTCTGCATCACATCGATGAAGTTATCCTTCCACAGGGAGTCGTACTCCTGGGCGTGGTTATCGACGAGCGGATGCCAAAAACCAACCTGGGGACCGGAGGTCATGACGTCGCGACCGGATGCCTTCCACTCGCTCACGGTACCGTTGACCTTGCTGAAGGTCAGCTCGCCGTTGAGGGAGCGAATACGAATCTCCTGCTCGGTCTCCTCGACCGTAAGCTCAGGACGAGTGGGGGCGGCAATTGCCGGCGCCGGATGGTTTGCGATGGCAAACTGGCTTGCACCCAGTTGGAACATCGGCTCGCACCAGGCGTGAGCCGCCATGGTGTAGGCGTGCACGGTCAGCAGGGTCTCGCCCACTGCGGCCTCGCGAATCACCAGCGGAAGCTGGACGGACTCGCCGGGGGCAACCGCACCGGGCATGAGCGTCTTGCGGCAGACCACGTCGCCGTCCACCAGGGTCTCCGCCGACAGGCAGACATCCTCGAGGGTGGTAAACCAACGCTTGTTGGTGACGGTCAGCTCGCCCGCCTCGGCATCGTAGGCCATGCGAACCGGGCAGATGACCTGGCCGTACTCGGTAAGGCCCGGGCTCGGCTGCTGCCAGGGGAACACCATGCCGTCGATGCAGAAGTTGCTGTTGTTGGGGTAATCGCCGTTGTCGCCGCCATACATGTCGTAGGCAACGCCGTCCTCGGTCACAGCAGCCAAACCGTGGTCGCACCATTCCCAAATAAACTGGCCTTGGATGCAATCCCAGCGATCGAAGACCTCCTGGTACTCGGACAGGCCTCCGGGACCATTACCCATGGAGTGGCCGTACTCGCAGTTGATGCGCGGCTTGGGGAACGGATGCTCGCCAAAGTCGTTCATCTGCGACACGCGGGAGTACATGGTGGAAATGACGTCGACGGTATCGGCGTTGCGATCCTCCTCGTAGTGGACCGGACGACCGTCGAGCTCGTGAGCTTTGGCGTACATCGCGCGGATGTTGCAGCCATAGCCGCTCTCGTTGCCCATCGACCACATGATGATGCACGCGTGGTTGCGTTCCTGCATCACCAGGCGCTCAACACGGTCAACGTAAGCCGGCTCCCAGGCAGGGTCGTCGGTGACCAGGGCGATATTGCCGATATTCTCGAAGCCGTGGCTCTCCATATCGGTCTCGGCGACCAGCATGATGCCGTACTCGTCGCACAGCTCGTAGAAGCGCGGATCGTTGGCGTAGTGGGATGTGCGTACCGCGTTGATGTTGTGCTGCTTCATGAGCTCCAGGTCGCGGCGCATGCGCTCGAGACCCACGGCGCGGCCCTTGTGATCGTCGTGGTCGTGGCGGTTGACGCCATGCATCTTAAAGTAGGTGCCGTTGAGGTAGATATGATTGCCCTCGACCGTCACCTCGGCAAGGCCTTGGCGATGCGGAACGTACTCGCTGACCTCGTCGCCGTCGTAGACCTCAAGCGTAAGGTCATAGAGGAAGGGGTCCTCGGGGTTCCAGAAGTGGGCATCGGCAACGCTGCACTCGGCATGGCCGTCGACGCACTCGCCCGTAGCGACCACATTCTGGCCATCGCTGAGCGTATACACGACGCGACTTGCGCCCTCGGCAACCGTATCGAGCGTGATCAGAGCGGCATCGCCCTCGCGGTGCGTGCGGAACCCAAAGTCGACCAGATGCGCGGCGGGACGCTGCATGAGGTACACATCGCGGAAGATGCCCGATGCCCACCACATGTCCTGGTCCTCGATGTAGCTACCATCGCTGTACTGCAGAACCTTGACCGCAAACAGGTTGTCGCCCTCGACGAGCGCGTCGGTCACGTCAAACTCGGCGGACAGGCGCGAACCCTTGGTCATGCCGATAAACTTGCCGTTGACATACAGCTCGCCGTAGCTCTCGATACCGTCGAAGCGAATAATCTCGCGAGCGCCGGCAGGCACGGCGGGAAGTTTGACGATGCGCTGGTAGACGCCCGTAGGGTCGTCGGAGGGAACGAACGGCTGATCCACCGGGAACGGAAAACCCTCGTCGGTGTAGGCAAGGTTGCCATAGCCGTCTACCTGCCACAGGTGCGGAACCTCCACGTGATCCCACTCGGGCTTGTACGTGCAAAGTGCTTCGTTGGAGACGGCCGCGGGGCCCTCAAAAAGGCGGAACTGCCACGAGCCGGACAGCTGGACAAATCCGCGCGACAGCTCGCGGCTGTACGTAGCGGCGAGATCGGCGGCCTCATAACCCATAAAGTACGCATGGGGTGCCAGGCGGTTCCTGTGGGTGAGCGCTTGGTTTTCCCAATCGTTAATGGCGTCCATGGTGATGCTCCTTCGTCATCGTAGTGCTTCTTTGTGCAACCGGTTGTCCTTATCTTACGGGCGGTACAAAAATCTGTGCAACCGGTTGTCCGCCGAACGGTCGATTTTGTCGGATTAACGGTGCAACCGGTTGTACAACCATGCTACTTATGTCACCCTAAGCTTAGGTGCACAGCACGGGGCATCGTTCTTGAACTCACAGGCAACTGTCGCGCCTGCCTATGTCTCGCCCATACATGCCGTGCTCAGTCGCAGCTTGATTGCAAAACGACACCGGTCACCGGATACCATGGACGCCGTTCACGCGCGCTATAGTAATCTGTATCCGCATTAGCCTTTATCGATAGCCCACCGACCCAATTGCACAGGAGACGCCATGACCCAACCAGCACGCACCGCACCCACGCTTGCCGAGGTTGCTGAAGCTGCCGGTGTTTCGCGCTCCACGGCATCGCGCGCCCTCAACGACTCCCCCCGCATTAGCGAGGAAACTAAAAAGCGTGTCCGCGCAGCGGCGAAAAAGGTTAACTTCGTTCCCAACGCACGCGGCCGGGCGCTCGCCGTCGGACGCACGGAAATTATCGCCGTGCTGGTTACCGAGCCTTTGAGCGAGCTGTTTAGCGATCCCACCTACAGTGAGTTTTTAAGCGGCATTACCGAGGAACTTTCGGAGTCGTCTTACTTGCCCGTGATCTTGCAGGCATCTTCCTCGCATGAGCGCAACCGCGCACGCGAGCATTTTGAGCGCCGCTCGTTTGACGCCGTCATCGACGTCTCGCCCTACAAGGGCAGTGAGCTGCTCGAGGTGCTGCGCGAGCTGGGCGTACCCACTGTGTTATGCGGCCAGCTCGAGGGCCATCCCTATCGCGACGTGTTCTCGACGGTCTACTCCGACGACGAAGAGGGCGGACGCTTTGCGGCGCTCGCTATGAAAGATCGCGGACGCAAGGACATCGTTGCCGTGCTGGGGCCGCAGGATAACCCCGCCGTCATCGACCGCCTTCGCGGCTACCGTGCAATTTTGGGCGAAAGCCTTCCGGATGAAAATGTCATCTATACCGGATGGAGCAGCGGAGACGGCTACCAAGCCACGCGGCGGTTGCTCGCGCGCGAAATACGTGCCGACGGCGTGCTATGCGGATCGGACCGTATCGCAACCGGCGTTATCGCCGCATTCAACGAAGCAGGAATTAGCGTACCCAAAGACGTTTCGGTCGTGGGCTTCGATGACCACGAGGTCGCAGCTCGCAGCGTCCCCGCGTTGACGACCATTCGTCAGCCGCTTCGCGAGGAAGGCCACATGGCCGCAGGCATTGCGCTCGATATGGTCAATGGCGCCGTACCCACCACCACCGTCATGCACATGCAGCTCGTTCAGAGAGACTCACTGTAGGAAACTGGGCCGGGCTTTCCGCTAGGCTGCTTTAGCGGAAAGCCCGGCCCATTCCGAACGCCGATTCTGGGATGTACTTTCCGCCAGAAGCTCAACCGGAAAGTGCGACCCGTTATTTGGCTGGATTCTGGGTCGCAGTTTCCGCGACGTCCGGTCACCCTATGCCCTCGCAACCTCGGCGTATAAAAAACGAGGGAAAGCACACGTCCTTCCCTCGTTGCAAGCAATATGTAGCCGCTTGCCTACATCAGGCGCAGGCTGACGTCCTTGAGCTGGGCGCCGGAAACGGCACTCGGAGCGCCCGACATGAGGTCGGAGCCGCTGGCCGTCTTGGGGAACGCCATGACGTCGCGGATGGAGTCGGAGCCGGTGAGCAGCATGCACACGCGGTCCAGGCCCAGAGCGAAACCGCCCATCGGGGGCGCACCAAACTTGAGGGCCTCCATGAGGAAGCCAAACTGAGACTCGGCGCGCTCCTCGGTGAAGCCCAGGAGCTTGAGCATGGACATCTGCATCTCGGCGTTGTGGATACGCATACCGCCGCCGCCGGCCTCAAAGCCGTCCATGACAAAGTCGTAGGTGCAAGAACCGGCTGCCAACGGGTCGGCCTCGATCTTGGCGATGTCGGTCTCGGTCGGCAGGGTAAAGGGCTGGTGCTCGGCTGCATAGGCCTTGCGGTCCTCATCCCAGTGGAACAGCGGGAAGTTGACGACCCACAGGAAGTCGTGGCCCTCGCGCTTGATCTCAAGCGCGTTGGCCATGTGGGAACGCATGCCGCCCAGGATCTCGTCGGAAAGCAGGCGCGGGCCGGCGGCGAACATCACAAGGTCGCCGGGCTCGACATCCATGCGCTCGCGCAGAGCCGCCATCTCCTCGTCCGAGAAGAACTTGACGATGGGGCTGTTGATGGAGCCGTCCTCGCGGAAAGCGATCCACGCCAGACCCTTGGCGCCAAACGTGGAGGCCACGCCGGCAAGCTTATCGATCTTGGCACGTGCCCAGGCACCGGCGCCCTTGGCGTTGATGGCCTTGACGACAGAGCCCTCCTCATTTGCGGCGGTCGCAAAGACCTTGAACTTGGAGTTGGCAAAGATGTCGGTCAGGTCGACCAGGTGCATGCCATAGCGGGTATCGGGCTTGTCGGAGCCATAGGTGTCCATGGCATCCCAGTAGTTCATGCGACGCAGCGGCGTGGGCATCTCGACACCCATGCGACCGAAGGCATCGGCAAGAACCTCTTCGAGCGCGCTCATGACATCGTTCTGGTCCACGAAGGACATCTCGATATCGACCTGGGTGAACTCGGGCTGACGGTCGGCACGCAGGTCCTCGTCGCGGAAGCACTTGGCAACCTGGTAGTAGCGCTCGACGCCACCGACCATGAGCAGCTGCTTCAGAAGCTGCGGGGACTGCGGCAGGGCGTAGAAGTTGCCCGGCTGGATGCGGCTGGGGACGATGAAGTCGCGGGCGCCCTCGGGCGTGGACTTGAACAGGGAGGGCGTCTCGACCTCCATGAACTCACGGTTGTGCAGCGCCTCGCGAATGGCAAAGGTAAAGTCGGAGCGCAGCTTGAGGTTGGCCATCATCTCGGGACGACGGAGGTCAAGATAGCGATAGCGTAGACGGGTGTCCTCGCTGGTCTCGATGCCGTCCTCGATCTGGAACGGCGGGGGGACGGACGGGTTGAGCACCTCGGCGTGGTCGGTCAGGACCTCGATCTCGCCGGTCGCGAGCTTGGTGTTGGTGGTCTCCTCGCCACGAGCGCGCACGACGCCGTGAATCTTGATGGGCCACTCGGGACGCATGGTCTCGGCGATCTTAAAGGCATCGCCGTCGGAGTGCTCGGGGTCGAAGGTGAGCTGCGTGATGCCCTCGCGGTCGCGAAGGTCGCAGAAGATAAGGCCGCCGTGGTCGCGGCGACGGCTCACCCAACCGGTGAGGGTGACCTCTTCGCCCACGTTCTCGAAGCGAAGCTCGCCGCAGGTACGGGTGTGCATGGAATGCTCGTCAATGGGACGGGTCTGGCTCATACCAGTGATCCTCCTTTATGGATCTGTGCCGCCCCGTGTCGTTCCGGGCGGCGTCGTACAGATTTGCCCGGCCTGCGTAAACCGCGCAGCCAGACATGGCGTTCTATCTTATCGCACCTGTGTCGATGCGCCACGGAAAAGTAGCTCCTGCCCAAAGACTTGACGGAGACGAAACAATTGATGCGCCGTGGCCGTCGCCAAGGCGCGCCGCGTGCGACAATGTGCCCCAATACAACTGCACTCGGAAAGGCCCCTCATGACCGCACGCCTCATCGTTATGGATATCGACTCCACGCTCATCAACCAGGAGGTCATCGACCTGTTGGGCGAGGAGGCCGGCGTAGGCGAGCAAGTGGCGAAGATCACCGAGCGCGCCATGCGCGGCGAGCTCGACTTTAAGCAGGCGCTCGAGGAACGCGTGGGGCTGCTTGCCGGCTTGGACGAGAGCGTGTTCGAGCGCACCTTTGAGCGCGTGACGTTTACCCCCGGCGCGCTGGAGCTTGTGCGCTCGGCGCACAGCAAGGGCTGGAAGGTCGGCGTGGTAAGCGGCGGCTTTCACGAGGTCGCCGATAAGATCGTGGCCGCCGCGGGCATCGACTTTTGCCTCGCTAACCGCCTGGAAGTCGTGGACGGCAAGCTCACCGGCAAGCTGGCGGCAGACATCGTGACCAAGGAGTCCAAGCTCATCCAGCTGCTGGATTGGGCGGTTGAGTGCGGTGTCGACATGGCCCACACCGTCGCGATCGGCGACGGCGCCAACGACATCCCCATGATTCAGGCCGCGGGCACTGGCATCGCGTTTTGCGCCAAGCCCAAAACGCGCGAAGCCGCCCCGTTTGCCATCGACGAGCGCAACCTGATGCTCGCCATGGACATCATCCTGCGCGACTAGTCAGTTTGCCTCACAACTTCATCTAATCTGACATGTCAGATTTCCGAACAATTATGCTCTAATGTTCGGAAACAACCCTTCGCGTGCTAAACTTTTCTGCGTCGAAGGGAACTTATATGGACAAACGAGATCTTGAGCAATTGCTAAGTGACGTGGCAGACGGAAGCATTATGCCGGCCGATGCCCTCACGCGCATCCAGACGGCGCCAACCGCCGATCTGGGTTTTGCGCAGCTCGATCTTTCACGCGGGGTACGCCAGGGAGCCGGCGAGGTTGTCTACGGTGCCGGTAAAACCGCCGAGCAGATTGGCGCCATTATCGAGGCGCTGCGCGATGCCGGCCAGGAGCGCATCCTGGTCACGCGCCTGGACAGCGAAAAAGCGGCCCGTACCTCGGAGCTCCTCGACAACGGCATCGACCTGGGATATGTCCCGGACGCACAGCTCGCCCTCGTGGGCGGCAAGCCCTCCCCTACCGGCAACGGACGCATCGTCGTCGCCTGCGCCGGCACAAGCGACCTGCCCGTCGCCGAAGAGGCGGCACTGACGGCCGAGTTCTATGGCAACGAGGTCGACCGCCTCTACGACGTGGGTGTTGCCGGCCTGCACCGCCTGCTCGCGCATGCCGAGGAACTTGCACAGGCGCAGGTGGTCATCGCCATCGCCGGCATGGAGGGCGCGTTGGCGAGCGTTGTCGGCGGCCTGGTGAGCTGTCCGGTCATCGCCGTTCCCACCAGCGTGGGCTACGGCGCAAGTTTTGGTGGTGTAGCCGCACTGCTCGCCATGCTCAACTCCTGTGCCAGCGGCGTATCGGTCGTCAATATCGACAACGGCTTTGGTGCCGCCTACCAGGCAAGTCTTATCAATCATCTGAGCGCCGGCACACCCCGCGCCCGCTAAGGAGCATTCCATGTCCAATCATCAGCACACGCTTATCATCGACGGCACCTCGGGCATCAGCGGCGACATGACTGTCGCGGCCCTGCTCGACCTGGGCGCCAGCGAGGAGCACCTGCGCGAGCAGCTCGCTACGCTGCCGGTCGACGGCTTTACGATCGCCGTCACGCGTGCAAACAAGCATGGCATCGACGCCTGTGATTTTGACGTCCAGCTTGCAGAGGAGCTCGAGAACCACGACCACGATATGGCCTGGCTCTACGGCAACGAAGCAGCTGCCGAGCACACGCACGAGCACGAGCACCACCATCATGAGCACGACGAGCACAGTCACTGCCACGAACATGATCATGAGGCCCACGGCCATGAGCACGAGGGCCATCATCACGCCCACCACCATCACCACCGTTCTTTGGCGGACGTCACTGCTATCATCGACGGCTCGCAGCTAAGCGATGGCGCCAAGCGTCGTGCGCTCGCCATCTTTACCGCGCTCGCCGCCGCCGAGGCAAAGGCCCACGGCAAAACGCCCGAGACCGTCATGTTCCACGAGGTGGGCGCCGTCGACTCCATCGTTGACATCTGCTCGGTCGCCATCTGCCTCGATGACCTGGGCATCGAGGATATTGTCGTCGAGTCGCTCTCCGAGGGCCACGGCACCATCCACTGCGCCCACGGCCTTATGCCCATTCCCGTCCCCGCTGTCGTCAACCTGTGCCAGGCGGGCAATATCGCCCTCACGCCCGCACCGGTCGCCGGCGAGCTCGTGACGCCCACGGGCGCCGCCATCGTTACCGCGCTGCGCACATCCGAGCACCTGCCGGCACGCTACCACATCGAAGCCGTCGGCTACGGCGCCGGCAAGCGCCCCTACGAGGGTTGCTCCGGCACGCTCCGTTGTCTGCTCGTTCACGTGGATGCATAGCCATGGATGCCCGCAAAGAAAAAAGCCGCGCCGCCATCGTTGCGGCGTTCTCCGAGCTCCTGTGCGAGGAAGATTACGGCAAGATCACCGTCAGCGACATCATTGCTCGCGCCCATGTGGGTCGGGCAACGTTCTACGGCCTCTTCAAGAGCAAAGATGACCTGCTTGCCGAGCTCGTATGCGATATCTGCGCCCATGCGCTCGACGACGGTACGCCCCTCGATGACCCACTCGCACAGGTCGAGCATATCCTCAACAACCTCTGGGATCGTCGTCAGGGTGTACGAGCCCTCGTAGCCGGCGCCGGCTCACGCGTCTTCGCCGACTGTCTCCGCAAGACCATCATGTCGCGCGCAGCCGAAACCGTCCCTGCCGACCCAAACGGCCCCGCCGCCACCATGGACCGCAGCTTCTTACTACACCACATAGCCTCAAGCTTCGTAGCAACCGTCCAATGGTGGGCCTGGCACAACTTCCAAGCAGATAAGGCCGATGTGGCAAAAGATTACCTATCAGCCATAAAACCCCTCTTCAACTAAGTAAGTAAGCCTCTCATCCCAAAGCACCGCCCCACCCCAAGGCGCCACGCATCCCAAAGTGTCACTCGCGCCTCAAAGCGCCTAACAACAAAGTGCCCACCACATCCAAATTCAGATATATATGTTGGTTGCTTGTTCGAACGCAACTGGATTCCCGCAGGGTCCGGCATAGGTTAACTTTCCGCCGCACTCCGCAGGACGCAAGAAGCTCCCGCCGCACGAAGTGCGCAGCGGGAGCTTCTTGCATGTCCGAGGACGCGGCGGAAAGTTAACCTATGCCGGACCCGGGCGTTATATCAATTGTCTTGGACTAGAACATGCCCAAGAAACCATGCACAAACAGCGCGGCCAGAGCAGCACCGATAAACGGAGCGATGCCAGGAACGAGCAGGCCGTACTTCCAGTTGTTGTCAGCCTTGTTCTTAATCGGCAGCACCTGATAGGCCATGCGAGGACCAAGGTCACGAGCCTGGTTCATGGCGAAGCCGGTGATGCCGCCCATGCCCATGCCAACGGCCCAAACGATCAGGCCAACGCAGATGGCGAGCATCAGAACGTTCTCGCCAGCGCGGCTAGCAGCGGCAAGGATGGCGCTGATGAACACAAAGGTGCAGATAGCCTCGCAGAAGAAATTACGGGCATAGTTCGTACCCTCGGTGGTGGGGTTGGTCGAGAAGATGTTGCGCTGGGCAATGGGGTCGACGACGCCCTCGGAAGCCTTGAACTCATCGGCGTACATAAGCCAAGCGATTACAGCGCCCACAAAGCCGCCGAGCATATCGGCAATCATGAAGGGGATGCAGCTGCTCCACGGCACCAGGCCTACGATGCACTGG
>CABUQK010000017.1 GCA_902493615.1 uncultured Collinsella sp. | reverse complement strand
GTCGCAGTAAAGGACTTGAGGTTCTTCGTTCACGTGTAAGCCTTTCGGTTAGCTAATTCCCACAAACATGCAGCCCGAGGTGGCGCCGCGCAGGCGGGCGGCGGGCTTGCGGCCGGCCTGTGCTGCTTCGACGGCACGACGGACGCGGGCGACGGCACGGCCCACCTCATCTGTCTCGAGCAGCGTTCCGTCTACCATGAGACGACGCACGCCGGCATCGAGCAGCTGAGGAACCTGCGGCGTGAGGTCGATGGGGTAGGCGTCGTACAGGCGAGAGCGGCCATGGATGTCGGTGCGTACGGGCATGACCTTGCCGTCGATATTCTTGAGTGACAGCTTGCGGGCGCGCAGGCGGCAGTTAGCGCAATCGTGGATGCAGCCATTGGCCACCTGCAGGATGCAGTGCTCACTCGTCATAACGCGCGGGCGGCCGAACACAGTGATGCCCAGGGCTGCGGGCGCGGCGGTGCCAAGCGAGACGATCTCGTCGAGCGTGATCTCGGGCGAGAGCCAAAACGCACCGGCTCCGCGCTCGGCAAGTGCCTCCATGCAGGGCGTGTTATGCACCGGCAGGCAAGAGCGAATCTCGGCCGTGGCGCCGGCATGAGCGGCTACGGCGAGCTCGGAGATATTGCCGACGGCGACGGTGGCTCCGGCATTGATCCAAGGATCGACGCGCTCGTGGTCGACGGCGCGGCAGACCTCGTCGAGTACGGGCACGATACCCTGCTCAAATGCATCGGCAGGGGAGAGTCCGACAGCCTCGAGCGCGTCGGTGGTCATATAGATGCGCGTTGCACCCTCCGCGCGGGCTGCCTCGGCGGCCTCGAGCGAGGTGACGGTGGCGCAGATCTGCGGCTCGTCGCGGTAGTGCTTGGGCATGGGGCGCGTACATTTGTCGAGCACCGGCAACTCGAGCGTTTTTGCGCGCTCCTCGTACGGTGCCAGAATGGCCTCTTCCAGCGCCTTACAAGCGGCGGCGCGCACCTTGTGCACGGCGGAGAAGCCCATGCCGCAGCCCTCATCGAGCGCCACATCAAAGCTCGCGGCCTCAAAGGGAGAGGAGCCCATGCGCCCGACGTGCTCAACCAGATCGGATGCCTCGACGGCGCGGGTCTTGGCGGCCTCGACGGTGAAGCCCGTGGCGGTGGCGGTGAGCGCGGGGTTGTCACAGCAGGTGAGTGTGACAGTAAACGGCTCGCCCAGGCGCGCCACGACGGACACGTCAACAGCTCGGCGGCGCAGCACATCGCGCTTGAGCGCGGCGCCGGCGGCGTCAATGGCGCTCTGGCTTCGAATCACGCGCACGCGGCAGCCCTCGGGCATGCTACGGGGCACGCGGCACTCAATAATGTCACCGGCGGCGGCATCATCGGCGGCAATGGTGGTCAGGAACTGGTCAAACTCGTTATCGTGGCGAAGCTCCAGCAGGTCGCCTTTGCCCACGGGCTCAAACAGCTCAATGCGGGCGATGGCGGCGCGGCGACGGCGGTCGTCGGACTTGAGGCCGCGCACATCGCGGTTGGCCGGGCGGCTGCCCAGCACCGTGCCCACGATCTGGCCGCGGTTGTTGGAACGCTCATAGCTCATCATCTCGTCGCCCGAGGTGCCGTCCTGATAGGCGTGCGTAAAGTCGCGGTTGAAGCAGCGCTTGAGCTGGCGCTGGCGGGCGGCTTCCTCGTCCTTGGCAACGGCGGCTCCGGATAGCATGTCGTCAATTTCGTGACGATACACATCAACGATGGAGTACACGTAATCGGGTGCCTTCATGCGGCCCTCGAGCTTGAGCGATGCGGCGCCGGCGTCATACAGACGGCGAACAAGCTGTGAGGTGTTGGTGTCACGCGGGCACAGCGCGCGCTCGCGACCGGCAGGGGAGAGCGCGCGACCGTTCTCGCCGATCAACTCGTAGGGCAGGCGGCAGGGCTGGGCGCACATGCCGCGGTTGGCCGATCGTCCCGCCATGGCAAAGCTCGACAGCAGGCACAGGCCCGAGTAGCAAAAGCAGATGGCGCCATGGCTGAAGACCTCAAGGTCCACATCGGGCGCGGCGTCGTGAATGGCGGCGATTTCGTCGATGGAGAGCTCGCGCGAGAGAGTCACGCGGTCGGCGCCCTGCTCACGGCACCAAAGGGTTCCGCGGTCGTCGTGGATGTTCGCCTGGGTCGAGATATGTGTCTCGATGCCGGGCATGGTGCGCTTGGCCTCAAAGAACAGACCCCAGTCCTGGATAATGAAGGCATCGGCGCCCAGCGTGGAGCAGCGATGAATGAGCTGCAGTGCATCGCCCATCTCGGACTGCTTGATGACGATGTTGACCGTGACGTAGACGCGCGACCCGGCTAGATGCGCGGCGCGGCAGGCTTGCTCAAAGGCCTCGTCGGTAAAGTTGGTTGCCTTGCGGCGGGCGTTGAAGCTGCCCATGCCGCAGTAGATGGCGTCTGCCCCGGCGGCGAGCGCGGCGGCAAAGGGCTCCGGGCCTCCGGCGGGGGCCAAAAGCTCGGGCCTGCGGTTAGTGGTTCGGCTGGCGGTTGCGGTCATATCCTGCCTTTCAAAATGCTCAGATATTCAAAAGTATAGTGGCGTCGCTGCGGTGGGCGACGCCCGCAGCCTAAGCAGGACAAAGTCTTCAGCAGCTTGGACTGGCTGCTCCACATGAGAACCGTTCAGCGGTTCGGGGAAACCGTTGGGCGATAAAATATTCTCGCAAGCTGATAATATTCTTGCATCAAACAGAAACCTTGAGTACTATCCCAATCAAGCGCGGTGTTCAGACCGAACTGTGCCTCCCGGTGTGAACACCGCGCTCACGCTCTCTCAATTGATCGTAAGGAGAAAAACATGAGCAAGACCGTCGTGTCTTCCGATAACGCACCCGCAGCCATCGGCCCGTATTCCCCCGGTATCCAGGCCGGCAACATGGTGTTCCTGTCCGGCCAGCTGGGCATCGATCCCACGACCGGCAAGATGCCCGAGGGCGTCGAGGCCCAGGCCAAGCAGTCCCTCGCCAACGTCGAGGCCCTGCTGACCGCTGCCGGCGCTACCTTTGCCGATGTCGTCAAGACCACGGTCTACCTGGCCGACATCGCCGACTTCGCCGCCGTGAACGAGATCTACGCCTCCAAGTTTGAGGCCCCGTTCCCCGCGCGCAGCGCCTTCCAGGTTGCCGCCCTTCCGGCTGGCGGTCTGGTCGAGATCGAGGTCGTTGCCGCTCTCTAAGGCGTTGGCCACAACTAAACATGACATGCAAAAAGACCCTGCAGCGCGTGCGAGCTGCAGGGTCTTTTATCAAGTGACGGATCGCTTGTGGAGCCGCACTCCATTTTGCTCGTTAGCCTTCCTTGCGGACTTTTTGCAGGTAGCGGTAGACGCTGGGCTCAGAGATGCCCAGCGCGGCGGCGGCGCAGGCCACGGCGCCCTTGAGCATGAACACCCCGTTACCGCTGAGGTGGCGAATGACGTCCACGCGGTCGCTCTGACCAAGCGACGCTACATCCAGCCCGCGCGCGCTCAGCAACTCGGCAATGCTGCGGTCGATGAGCTCCTGTGTAGACTCCGAAAGGCTTTCGACCTCGATAGGGGCGGGCTCCGTGCGCGTCGGCGCCGCGTCGAAGCACGCCATGAGCTGCTGCGCCATGGCGTTGATGGAGCGCACGGTCGAGAGGTCGGTGTTGACGCAGAGCATACCGACGATCTCATCATTCTCGCGGATAAAGTACGTCGCTGACTCCAACGTCTTGCCGCCGGCACCGCGCCCCTCGTAGCCCGTAATAAACGGCAGGTCGCGATACTTGGCGTCGTGCATGATCTTGAGCGCAAGGTCGGTGGCGGGACCGCCGACCTTGCGACCGCTCACGATGCCGTTGCGAATATCGACGATGGCGTGGTCGGGATCCGAGAAATCGTGCAGCACGATTTCGCTGTTTTTGCCGAGTATCTGCTCCAGAAAATCGACCATCGGCAAAAAGCGGCGTACGGTCTCGTTCACGGGCAACTCCTTTGGGTGAAAACGGAAATGTTCATAACAATTTTTTCTCATGGTAACACGCTGCCCATCATCTCGTATATCCGCAGGTACATTGCGTAATGCAGACGAACGGTAGGAATTTAGCGGTAAACGGTTGACCAAAAGAAAAGTTAGATGTTATTTTGACCAGACACTTTCCTGACCTGCGGAAATGCGTTATTTCAGCTGAAGAATAGTCTGATAACAAAAAATTATTATTGAGAATGAGAATCATCTTTAATACGATATGCAATGAAGGCACAACCTCAACCCCGCACTGCGTCACAATAGAGCGTTAGATGCGAAAACAACTACTTCGAGGATTGGTGGTCAAATGACCCAGGAGACGGTTACGAACGGCACTGAAGCCCTGTTCACTCGCGAAGGCATGCCTCCCGTTAAGGAAATGATCCCGTGTGCCCTTCAGCACGTACTGGCATCGTTTGCCGGCATCATTACCCCGGCGGTCATCATGGCCGGCGTCTACGGCTTTAATAGCCAGCAGAGCACCGACATCATCCAGGTCGCGCTCATTCTTTCGGCAATCGACACGGCCCTTCAGGCCTTCGCTCCCTTCCGTCGTATCGGCGGCGGCCTGCCCATCGTCATGGGTGTTTCGTTCGCGTTCCTCCCGGCCCTGCAGGCCATGGGCGCCTCGGGCTTTAGCTTTGGCGCGCTGCTGGGCGGCGAGATCGTCGGCGGTGCCGTTGCTGTCCTCTTTGGTCTGGCCTACAGCAAGATCAAGTGGCTGTTCCCGCCCGTCGTGACCGGTACGGTCATCTTCTCCATTGGCGTCTCTCTCTATCCCACGGCCGTCAAGTACATGGCCGGTGGCATGGGCACGCCGCTGTGGGGTACCCCGCAGGCTTGGTGCGTCGCCCTGATCACCTTCGCTGTGGTCTTCGCGCTCGCCAACTTTGGCAAGGGCACGCTCAAGCTGGGATCCGTGTTCTTTGGCATGATCGTTGGCATGATCGTTTCGATCCCCTTTGGCATGATCGACTTCTCCAGCGTCGCCACCGCTCAGGTCTTCGCTCTTCCCAAGCTCATGCCCTACGCGCTCGAGTTTGATCCCGAGGTCTGCATTACCCTCGCCGTCGTGTTCCCCATGGTTGCCATCCAGGTTATCGGTGACGTCTCCGCCGCCTGCCTGGGCTCCATCGACCGTATGCCCACCGAGCGCGAGCTCTCCGGCGCTATCGTGTCCCAGGGCCTCACTTCTATGGTCGGCGGCCTGCTGGGCGGTCTTCCCACCAGCGCCCTTGGCCAGAACGTGGGCATCATCTGCTCCAACAAGGTCGTCAACAAGTGGGTCTTTGTGATCATCGCGGCCGTCTTTGCCATCGCCGGTCTGTTCCCGCAGCTCTCTGCCGTCCTTTCCGCTATCCCGCAGCCCGTCATCGGCGGCGCGACCGTAGGCGTCTTTGGCACCATCACCATGAACGGCGTGCGCATGTTCACCCGCGAGGGCCTTACGCAGCGCACTACCACCATCGTCGGTACCTCCGTCGTCTTTGGCCTGGGTATCTGGATGGCCAGCGGTTGCCTTGCCGGCGAGGGTATGCCCGCTTGGGTGTCCACCGTCATCGGCTCCAACGCCGTGACCCCCACCGCCATCATGGCCATTGTCCTTAACCTGATCCTTCCGCAGACGCCGGTCGTGGCTCAGCACATCGATGCCGCCAAGGATGCCGCTGTGGATCTGGTCCTGCCCGAGAGCAAGAAGTAACCAATTCGGTGCTATTCGCCGGCGGACGCATCGCCTCGTCCGCCGGCGCCATGCGGCGCCAAGCCGCACTTCAAAGGGCTTGTCCCTTTGGTGAAGCGTTGACGGGAGAGGGCCCGTTTCCGGTGTAGGCCGGCGCTTCGCACTTCCGCCATGTCAGAGGTGTCAAACCCCGCCTCTGATGTTGAAGGGAGCATTTATGCTTCTGGTCGCTAACGGTTCCGTCTTTACCCGCAACGCTCAGACTCCGTTCATTCCCAACGGTGCGGTCGCCATTGACGGAGATACGATCGTCGAAGTGGGCCCCGAGCGCGAGCTCAAGGCCAAGTACCCGGATGCCGAGTACGTCGACGCCCAGGGCAACCTCATCATGCCCGGACTTATCAACTGCCACACCCACATCTACTCGGGTCTGGCCCGCGGCCTTGCCATTAAGGGCTGCAACCCCACCAACTTCCTGGAGAATCTTGAGCAGCAGTGGTGGAAGATCGACGACAACCTGACGGTCGACGGCACCAAGGCCAGCGCCTATGCCACGATTCTGGATTCCATCCGCGACGGCGTCACCACGATCTTCGATCACCATGCGAGCTTCTGCGAGATTCCGGGCAGCCTCTTTACCATTAAGGACGCCGCTCAGGAGCTGGGCATGCGTTCGTGCCTGTGCTACGAGGTTTCCGACCGCCGTGGTCAGGAAAAGTGCGACCAGGCTATTGCCGAGAACGCCGAGTTTGCCCAGTGGGCCGCCAAGGAGCGTCGCGATAACGATAACCACATGATCGCCGCCATGTTTGGCGGACATGCCACCTTTACGCTGTCGGACGAGACCATGGACAAGATGGCCGAGGCCAACAACGGCCTGACCGGCTTCCACATCCACGTGTGCGAGGGCATGAACGATGTGTGGGACTCCCGCCTCAACCGCGGCGGCATCAGCCCCGTCGAGCGCCTGCTGCAGCACAACCTGCTCGGTCCCGACACCATGCTCGGCCACTGCATCCATGTGACGCCCGCCGAGATGGATATCGTCAAGGAGTCCGGCACCTGGCTGGTCAACAACCCCGAATCCAATATGGGAAACGCCGTGGGCTGCGCCCCCGTGCTCGAGTTCTTCCGCCGCGGCATCCCCGTGTGCATGGGCACCGACGCCTACACCCACGATATGCTCGAGAGTCTCAAGGTTTTTCTGATCATTCAGCGCCACAACGCCGCTATGCCCAACGTGGGCTGGTGCGAGGCCATGACGATGCTGTTCGAGAACAACGCCAAGATGGCGAGCAAGTACTTCGATCGCAAGCTCGGTGTGCTTGAGCCCGGCGCTGCCGCCGACGTCATCGTAATGGACTACAAGCCCTTTACGCCGCTGAGCGAGGAGAACGTCGACGGCCACATGCTCTTTGGCATGATGGGCAAAAACTGCCGCACCACCATCATCAACGGCCGCGTCCTGTACAAGGATCGCGAGTTCGTTGGCATTGATGAGGACAAGATCAACGCGTGGACCATGGCTGAGTCCAAGAAGCTCTGGAGCACGCTCAACGATCGCGCCTACTAATTACAAGTAGATTCACGCGCGCCGAATGTTTCGCCGCATCCGACGCGCGTATAGGCGACCTCCGCGGGGTCGCCGGCGCTGTGCTAGCGCTACACCGTATTTGCGCCCGCCGCGCGGTCTCGCCGGGCGTTACAGAGAGGAGCTCATTATGAGCGACATCATGAGGCCGATCCCGTTTTCGCAGCTGATGAACTGGATCATCGAGGAGCACAAGACCCAGGGCGCCGTCTTTGGCGTGCGCAAGATGGTCACGACCAACCAGAAGGGCGCGCTTCCCATTTTTGACGAGCGCATCGAGACTCCGTTTGGCCCGGCCGCCGGTCCCAATACGCAGCTGGCCCAGAACATCGTGGCATCCTACGTGGCCGGCTCCCGCTTCTTTGAGCTCAAGACCGTTCAGGTTATGGATGGCGAGGAGCTCTCCAAGTGTGTGAACAAACCCTGCATTGTGGCGCAGGACGAGTGCTACAACTGCGAGTGGTCGACCGAGCTCGAGGTTCCGCAGGCCTTTGCCGAGTACGTGAAGGCATGGTTCGCCTGCCACCTGATTGCCCGCGAGTACGGTCTGGGCAGCCCGGACGGCTTTGTCTTCAACATGTCCGTGGGTTATGACCTGGAGGGTATCAAGAGCCCCAAGGTCGACGCCTACATCGAGGGCATGAAGGACGCCAGCGGCTCCGAGGTTTGGAATGAGTGCCGCACGTGGGCGCTCGCTAACCTGGACAAGTTTGAGCATGTTGACGCCGCGTTTGTCGAGTCCATCCCGGCGCGCGTCTCCAACTCCATCACCGAGTCTACCCTGCACGGCTGCCCGCCGGCCGAGATCGAGCGCATCGCGACCTATCTGATCACCGAGAAGGGCCTCAACACCTACATCAAGTGCAACCCCACGCTGCTGGGCTATGAGTTTGCACGTCAGCGCCTCAACGAGCTGGGCTTTGACTACATCGTCTTCGACGATACGCACTTCCGCGAGGACCTGCAGTGGGCCGATGCCGTGCCCATGTTCGAGCGCCTGATTGCTCTGTGCGCCGAGCGCGGCCTGGAGTTTGGCGTCAAGCTGACCAACACGTTCCCCGTCGACGTGACGAGAAACGAGCTGCCCTCCACCGAGATGTACATGTCCGGCCGTTCGCTGTTCTCGCTGACTATCGAGGCTGCCCGCCGCATTACCGAGCAGTTCGATGGTAAGCTGCGCATCAGCTACTCCGGTGGTGCCACGGTCTACAACATCCGCGCCCTGTATGATGCCGGCATTTGGCCCGTCACCCTGGCGACCGACGTGCTCAAGCCCGGTGGCTACGAGCGCTTTAGCCAAATGGCCGGCGAGTTTACCGACCTGGATGGCAAGCCGTTTGCGGGCGTCTCGCTCGAGGCCGTGACCGCGATTCAGACCGACTCGCTCACCAACCCGCTCTACAAGAAGCCGCTGCGCCCGCTGCCCGACCGCAAGGTTGCCGGCAAGAGCCCGCTTTCCGACTGCTTTACCACGCCGTGCCGCACGAGCTGCCCCATCCAGCAGGATATTCCCGCCTATCTGGCGGCTGTTGACGAGGGCCGCTACGAGGACGCGCTCAACATCATCATTGAGCGCAACGCCCTGCCGTTCATTACCGGCACCATCTGCCCGCATCCCTGCGGCCGCGCTTGCGAGCGTGCGTTCTACGAGCCCGAGGGCGCCCAGATCCGCGCCAGCAAGCTCAAGGCCGCCCGCGAGGCCATGACCGCCGTGCTGCCCAAGCTGCGCACCCAGGCCATCGCCAACGACGGCGAGCGCAACGTTGCCGTTATCGGCGGCGGCCCGGCCGGCCTGGCGACGGCGTTCTTCCTGACGCGCGCCGGCGTGCCTGTCACTATCTTTGAGGCCCGCGATTCGCTCGGCGGCGTGGTCCGTCATGTGATCCCCGAGTTCCGTATCGCCAGCGACGATATCTCCCACGACGCAGAGCTCTGCCTGGCCTTTGGCGCCAAGGTGCAGCTCAACGCCCGCGTGGAGTCCATCGACGAGCTCAAGGCCCAGGGCTTCACCGACGTGGTCGTGGCCACCGGTGCCTGGATGCCCGGCTCTGCGGGCCTGGGCGAGGGCGCCGAGCTCGACGTGCTGGAGTTCCTCGAGGCCGCCAAGAAGGGCGAGAAGCTCGAGCTGGGCGAGGACGTCGTGGTCATTGGCGCCGGCAACACCGCCATGGACGCGGCCCGCGTGGCCAAGCGCCTGGCCGGCGTGAAGAACGTGCGCCTGGTCTACCGCCGCACCAAGAAGCAGATGCCCGCCGATGAGGAAGAGCTCGATCTTGCTCTTGCCGACGGCGTTGAGTTCTGCGAGCTGCTGGCACCTAAGGCACTCAACGGCGCCGTGCTGACCTGCGATGTTATGGAGCTTGGCGAGCCGGATGCAAGCGGCCGCCGCAGCCCCGTCGCCACGGGCGAGACTGTTGAGCTTCCCGCCACCACGGTGATCTGCGCCGTGGGCGAGGGCATCGACGCCAGCCTGTACGATGCCGCGGGCGTCGAGCACGACCGTCGCGGCCGCCTTGCCGCTACCTCCACCGGCGTCGAGGGCGTCTGGGCTGCGGGCGACTGCCGCCGCGGTCCTGCCACCGTGGTCGAGGCCATCGCCGACGCCGCCGAGGTCGCCCGTGCCATCGCCGGCGTGGACTTTAACAAGTACGCCGACTGCAACGAGCAGGCCGGCCGCGAGGACACCTGCTACGAGCGCAAGGGGTCGCTGTGCCGCGACAAGCGCAACTGCACCAAGACCCGCTGCCTGGGCTGCGGCTCGGTGTGCGAGGTCTGCTGCGACGTGTGCCCCAACCGCGCCAACGTGGCCATTAAGGTGCCGGGCCTGGCCAAGCATCAGGTCGTCCACGTCGACGGCATGTGCAACGAGTGCGGCAACTGCGCCGTGTTCTGCCCCTACCAGGAGGGTCGTCCCTACAAGGACAAGCTCACCCTGTTCTGGAGCGAGGAGGACATGGAGAACTCCGAGAACGAGGGCTTCCTGGCCGTGGACGAGGACCACTTTAAGGTCCGCGTCGCCGGCACGGTCCGCACCGTCTCGGTCGATGCCGTCAACACCGGTCTGCCCGAGGCCGTCCGCCTGACCATCAGGGCCGTGCGCGACAACTATTCGTACCTTCTTAAGAAATAGGCGAGTCTCTTATGGCCAAATCCATTCAACATAACGTGGCCTACGTTGCCTGCGGAAGCGGCTGTGCTTTCGCAGGCGGCGACGCCCGCTGCAGCGAAGGCTGCATTGGCTGTGGTGCCTGTGTCACGGCCTGCCCCCACGGTGCCATCGCGCTGGTCGACGGCGTCGCCCGCGTCGCCCGCTCCAAGTGCACGGGCTGTGGCCTGTGCGGCATGGCGTGCCCGCAGCGCGTGATTGCCTTCGTTCCCGGCTACCAGAACATCCTGGTGCGCTGCAACAACACGGATAAGGGCGCCATTGCCCGCAAGATCTGCGACACGAGCTGCATCGGTTGCGGCATGTGCGCCAAAAAGTGCCCCGCCGGCGCTATCCGCATCGAGGACAACTGCGCCCATATCGACGGCGCGGACTGCCTGTCGTGTGGCATGTGCGCCGTCGTCTGCCCGCATGGCGCTATCCATGACCGCACCGGCATCGCCGCCGGCGTGTAGAAGGGAATCACCATGGCACAGGAATTCACTTTTACCGTTAACGGCGTTGAGCGCACGACGACCCAAAACAAACCGCTGCTGCGCTACCTGCGCGACGACCTGCACATTCACTCCGCCAAGGACGGCTGCTCCGAGGGCGCCTGCGGTACCTGCACCATTCACGTGGACGGTTCGGCCGTCAAGGCGTGCGTACTGACCACCGCGCTTGCCGCCGGCCGCAACATCGTGACCGTCGAGGGCCTGCCCGAGGACGTGCGCGAGGCCTTCGTGTACGCCTTTGGCGCCGTGGGCGCCGTGCAGTGCGGCTTTTGCATCCCCGGCATGGTCATGGCGGGTGCAGCGCTCATCGCCGAGGACCCCGAGCCCACCGAGGAGCAGATCAAGTACGCCATCCGCGGCAATGTCTGCCGTTGCACCGGCTACAAGAAGATTATCGAGGGCATCTCGCTGGCAGCCGCGGTGCTCCGTGGCGAAAAGCAGATCGACGAGGATCTGGAGCGCGGCGATGACTACGGCGTGGGCAAGCGCGCCTTCCGTATCGACGTGCGCAAGAAGGTGCTCGGCGAGGGCAAGTATCCCGACGACATCGACGAGCTCGATCAGCCGGGCCTGACCTATGCCAGCGCCGTTCGCTCCAAGTATCCGCGCGCCCGCGTGCTCTCCATCGACACCTCCAAGGCCGAGGCCCTGCCCGGTGTGGTGGGCATCCTGCGAGCCGAGGACGTGCCGGTCAACCAGGTCGGCCACCTTATCCAGGACTGGGACGTCATGATCGCCCAGGGCGATATCACCCGCTGCGTGGGCGACGCCATCGTTTTGGTAGTCGCCGAGGACGAGGCGACGCTCGAGAAGGCCAAGAAGCTCGTAAAGATCGATTACGAGCCTCTGGAGCCCGTGCGCAACATCGCCGAGGCCAAGGCCGCCGACGCGCCGCGCCTGCATGACAGTTTCTTTGCCTTTGGCAACACGGTGGAGCTCAAGGACAACGTGTGCCAGAGCCGTCACGTGACGCGCGGCGACGCCGCCAAGGCGCTGGCAGAGAGCGCGTTTACCGTGACGCAGCGCTTTACCACGCCCTTTACCGAGCATGCCTTCTTGGAGCCCGAGTGCGCCGTCGCCTTCCCGTACAAGAACGGCGTCAAGGTGCAGTCGACCGACCAGGGCGCCTACGATACGCGCAAAGAGTGTGCCCACATGTTTGGCTGGGACAACGAGCCCGAGCGCGTGGTCGTCGAGACCATGCTCGTGGGTGGCGGCTTTGGCGGCAAGGAGGACGTGTCCATCCAGCACCTTGCCGCGCTCGCCGCGTATAAGTTCCAACGCCCTGTGAAGTGCAAGCTCACGCGCGCCGAGTCGCTCGCGTTCCATCCCAAGCGCCATGCCATGGACGGTACCTTTACGCTGGGTTGCGACGCCGAGGGCAACTTTACCGGTCTGGACTGCGAGATCAACTTTGATACCGGCGCCTATGCGTCGCTGTGCGGCCCGGTGCTCGAACGCGCCTGTACGCATGCCGTCGGCCCCTACAAGTACCAGAACACCGACATTCGCGGTTTTGGCTACTACACCAACAACCCGCCCGCCGGCGCGTACCGTGGCTTTGGCGTTTGCCAGTCCGAGTTTGCGCTCGAGAGCCTGATCGACCTACTGGCAGAGAAGGTCGGCCTGGATCCGTGGGAGATTCGTTACAGAAACGCCATCGAGCCGGGCGAGGTTTTGCCCAACGGCCAGATTGCCGACTGCTCCACGGCGCTTAAGGAGACACTGCTCGAGGTCAAGGATGCCTACTACGCGCATCCCGGACACGCCGGTATCGCCTGCGCCATGAAGAACGCCGGTGTGGGCGTGGGCCTGCCCGATGCCGGCCGCTGCAAGATTCGCGTCGAGAACGGCGTGGCCGTGGTCTATGCCGCCACGTCCGACATCGGCCAGGGCTGCAACACGGTCTTTTTGCAGGACGTTGCCGAGGCCTGCGGTCTGCCGCTGAGCTGCATTGCCAACGGCGAGTGCTCCACCGAGAACGCTCCCGACTCCGGCACTACGTCTGGCTCGCGTCAGACGGTCGTGACCGGCGAGGCCGTGCGCGGCGCCGCCTTCCTACTGCGCGATGCTATGGTTGGCGTCGAGGCCGGCAAGCCCGCGCCCGATGCTCCCGTGAGCGCACATGGCGACGGCGTCAAGATCGAGTACGACGACGGCCGCGCCTATCAGCTTCGCACGCAGGAGCTCGTCGCCGGCCAGGGTATGCATCCTCAGGATCCTGCGGCAGCTATCAAGGCACTCGAGGGATGCGAGTTTGGCTACGTGTACTTGGAGCCGACCGACAAGCTGGGTGCGGATGTTCCCAACCCCAAGAGCCACATCTGCTACGGCTTTGCCACGCATGTGGTCATTTTGGACGATGACGGCCGCGTGAGCGAGGTCTATGCTGCGCACGATTCCGGCAAGGTGGTCAACCCCATCTCCATCCAGGGTCAGATCGAAGGCGGCGTGCTCATGGGTATGGGCTATGCGCTTACCGAGGACTGGCCGCTCAAGGACTGCGTGCCCCAGGCAAGGTACGGCACGCTCGGGTTGTTCCGCGCGCCCGAGATTCCGGATATCCACGCCATCTACGTGGAGAAGGACGAGCTACTGCCCGTGGCATACGGCGGCAAGGGCATCGGCGAGATCGCAACGATTCCCACGGCGCCCGCCGTACAGAACGCCTATCGCGCATTTGACGGCAAGCTGCGTCCGGATCTGCCCATGGTGGATACGCCCTACAGCCGCGCCCGCAACCGCGGGTAGGGTAGGGCGCGGACGGCCATTGCTGACGAGCTGTTCGCGCTCAACATCAACTACATACGCTGCGCCTTTGGCCCCGGCTCCATCGCGAGCCGGGGCCCTTTGTTTGGAGTGGAAACTGCGTCCCGGATTTGGCGCTCAGAACGGGACACGCTTTCCGGATGGCATGTTTGGCGGAAACTACGGCCCAGTTTTTGGCTCCAGAACGGGATACATTTTCCGGAACGGTCCACGTGCGGTGGTGTACCGACCCTTTTGCGTGCGCCGCTTGTCGAATTACGTTATAGCTAGCTATATTATAGGAAGGTATAATATAGCTAGCTATAACGTAAAGGAAGGATGGCCCTATGTTTATCGGAAGAACGGCGGAAATGTCCGAGCTCAATCGACTGTATGGCACGGGCTCCTTTGAGATGCCTGTGATTTACGGCCGCCGTCGCGTGGGCAAAACGCGTCTTATCACAGAGTTTATCCAAGGCAAGAAGGCTATTTACTTTCAAGCTCGTCGCACCAATGCAGAGGCAAACCTGCATGGTTTTAGCCAGGCGATACTTGCGGGCTCCGTTGGTGTTGCTGGCGTGTCGTTTCGTAGTTTTGACGAGGCGTTCGATGCATTGGCTACCATGGCTCGTACGGAACGTTTGATTGTCGTGATCGACGAGTATCCTTATCTCGCCCAATCGAATCCCGAGATCAGCTCGTTGCTGCAAGACAAGATCGATCACTTGTACAAAGAGACCAAGCTTATGCTTATCCTGTGCGGGTCGTCGCTTTCGTTTATGGAAGAGCAGGTGTTGGGCTACGAGAGTCCGCTATACGGTAGGCGTACGGCCCAGTTTAAGATCATGCCGCTCGATTTTATGACGACCCTCGGCCTGTGGCAGAGCATGGGTCGCGAAGACGCTGCAGTTTGCTATGGCATGACGGGTGGCATTCCTGCATATATCGAGAAAGTCGATCCTGCCGCACCGCTCAAGGACAACATCAAACGTCTTTTTCTTACTCCTACGGGCTATCTCTTTGAGGAGCCGAGTAACCTGCTATTGCAGGAGTGCCGCAATCCCGAGCAATATGATGCGATCGTGCAAGCAATTGCCCAGGGGCGCTCGAAGATCTCGGAGATTGCGAGCTCTACGGGAATCCCTGCGAGCAACGTAAAGAGCTATGTGGATAAGCTGGCGTCGCTTGGGATTGTCGAGCGCGAGCTGCCCCTAAACGAGACGAGCAATAAGCGAGCCGTGTATCTGCTGAGCGACCAGATGTTTAGGTTCTGGTACAAGTTTGTTCCGCAGAACATCGGGCTGATTCAAAACGATATGGCCGAGATGGCGTATGAGCGCATTGAGCCGCACGTATCGGATTATATGGGTACGGTCTTTGAGATTATATGCAGACAATACGTGTACGAACTCGCGCGGGCGGGCCAGCTTGATGTGGTTCCGGCAAGCGTTGGGCGCTGGTGGGGGACGGATAATCGCACGCATACGCAGGAAGAAATCGACTTGATTGTTGACGATGGCGAGGGCACTGCGCTGTTTGCGGAATGCAAATGGCGCAATGAACCGGTGGGCGAAGACGTGCTGCAAAAGCTCGTGCATCGAAGCGAGCTCTTTAGGCGGCAGCACAAAAGCTATGCGATCTTCTCGAAGCGAGGCTTTACGCAAGGATGTCAGGAAGCTGCGGCGAGCAGGGGAGATGCCAAGCTGATTTCGTTTGCCGAGATGTGCGAGCGGAGATAACCAAGCACGCTCTGATGTGATGCTCGGAATGGGTCGCGCTAAGGATGCCAAGCGTAAAACCTTCAATGAAAATGGCGTAAAAACTACATCTGTCATGGCGTAAAAACTACATTGAAAGTAGCGTAAAATCAGCATTGAGAATGGCGTAATTTCGCATATCGCGTGATAGAGAGGGACGGCCGTCTATGGATGCACCAAAGAGATTGACCCAAAAGGGATATAGGCCCCGGCTCATAGAGGAGCGCCTCGACACCCTTATGCGGGCGTTTGGCTGTGTGGAGATCAACGGCCCCAAATGGTGCGGCAAGACCTGGACGGCGCTCTCTCGCTCGGCGAGCGTCTCCAGGCTCGATGAGCCTGCGCAGCGTGCGGCGGCAGAGGTCGACCCAAGCCTGGCGCTCATCGGCGATGCGCCACACCTGGTCGATGAATGGCAGGAGGTGCCCGAGGTTTGGGATGCCGCCCGGCGTTTCGTGGACGCGAGCGGCAACGAACGGGGGACACTTTTGCTCACGGGCTCGACCGCGCTCAAAAGCGAGGAGCGCAGCCATGTTCGTCATTCCGGCACGGGTAGGATCGCCCGTCTGTCAATGCGCCCCATGGCCCTGTGTGAGTCGGGCGACGGCGAGCCGCTCGTGTCACTGGCAAGCCTCTTTAAGGGCGAGGATTTTGCCCCTCAGCGTCGCGAGAGCACGGTGGATGACGTCGCCCGCTGGTGCTGCAGGGGCGGTTGGCCTGCAAATCTTGGGCTTTCGGAAGATCTTGCGCGAGAGACGGCAAGCCAGTACGTGCACTCGGTGCTCGACGTCAACGTGCTGGACGAGGGCATGTCGCCCGAGCTTGCACACGGCCTTTTGCGAGCTCTTGCCATGAACGAGAGCCAGGCTGTCACGTACAAGACGCTCGTAAAGGACGCCTCGTACGGTGAGGCGGGCCCCGACGAGAGGACCATCGCTGCGTACTTGGACCTCTTCAACAGGCTCAAGCTGACCGAGGACCTGTGCGGATGGGAGCCGCCCATGCGCTCGAAGGCCCGCGTTCGCGTGCGCCCCAAGCGCTACTTCTGTGACCCGTCACTTGCGGCGGCGTTGCTGGGGGCTACCCCTGAGCGGCTGCTTGGCGATATGCAAACGCTGGGGATGCTCTTTGAGAATCTCGTCCTGCGCGACGTGCGCGTGTTCCTTTCCACCTACGGCGGTGTCGACAACAGTGTCCATTATTTCCGAGATGAGAAGGGCCTTGAGGTCGATCTGATCGTTGAGCACGACGGGCGCTGGGGAGCCATCGAGGTCAAGCTGAGTGATGCGAAAACAGACGATGGAGCGAGAAATCTCAAGGCGCTGGAGAGGAAAGTGCTCTCCAATCCTGCCGCCCAGAATGCCGCGCCGGCGTTTTTGGCGGTCGTGGTTGGAAAGGGGAGCATTGCCTACACACGCGACGACGGCGTGGCGGTGATTCCCATGGCGGCACTTGGGGCGTAGTGGTTTTGCGGGCGTGCCGTGCTTCCTTTACCGAAAATCCATTTGGTAAACCAGATGATCGCGGATAGAATAAAGTTGACGGCGGCCCAAGGGTGATAGCTGGGCAGCGCCGTTGCTTGGTCAAGAGGCCAGTGCCTTAATGGCAGCGACTTGTTATGCTTCGAATGCTGCTTGAGTGCCTCGGAAAGTTCGATAAGCGCCGTGAAGAGCGAGACCAAAGCAACCAAGAGCTCTACGAGCTCTGATGGGCCCGGGATGACCGCTGATTCAAGTCACCGGGCCTAAATCTTTTTCATGCATTTGAATAGAGCGGGCAACTCTCTTGGGGCCGTCTACATGGCGTGTGCCTGGCGCATGGTATTGCGCCCCACTTTCATGTCCGTACGGGCGCCTATCCTTACGGCAATGTAGCCGCCTATGTGGCAAGCGGCAGGCAACGGAGAAAGGCCCTAACCGTGTCAGCTGAAAAGACGCCGTGTATCTCGGCTATCGATACGACGAACTTTGCGCGCCAGATTGTGCTGGACTTTGAGTTTGCGCCGGTGCCAAAGCAGCGCCAGCGCCATGGGCTGCGCAATGAGATTATCGAGGTCGGCGCCGTCAAGCTCGATTACCACGGCAACGTTATGGGCGAGTTCTCGCAGTTTGTGCAGACGGAATATGCCGAAGGCGTTGCGTTTCCCGTCCGCGAGCTTACAGGGATATCGGCCGTGGACACCGCGATGGCCGACCCGCTCTGCATGGTGATCAAAAGGCTCAGCGATCGGATTGGTCGCTACTCCGCCCAGGTGGTCTGTTGGAGCGGGGCGGACCGTCGACAGCTTTTGACCGAGTGTCAGGCAAAGCACATCGACCTTGCCGCATTTCCTACGGACTGGGCCGACCTGCAGGCGTTTTACACCTCGATTATGGACGTAGGCAGCCACGGGTGTGTCTCTTTGAGTGACGCAGCGACGTGGTTTGGCATCGAGTTCGACAAGTCGACGGGTCACGCCCACAGTGCCCTGGCCGATGCGCGCGTGACCGCCAAGTTGCTCAAGCAGGTGATGGACGGGAGCTACCACGTGAGCCCACGCGTCCAGGAGATCCGCCAGCGGTGGGGGATGGGCGAGCGAGCCCAGACGCGCCTCTCCAGCAGGTGCTCCGAGCTGAGCGATCTGCTGCTGAAGCTGAAGGCGGAGGGGAGGTAGGCGGGGCTCCGGGAATGACCTCTGACTCAAGTCAACGGGGCTCATTTTGCTTTCTTTGGAGCTTTCTCACGGGGCTGACTTTACTTCGTCTCATTTCGTATAAAGCGGCTGCTAGATTGCATAGTGATGATAAAATTAATCAACTCAACATCAATAGCTGTCGCTTTGCGCAATGAGGGGTTTCGAGACGCATGAACGAGTCTGACACACGGCTTAAACTCATTGATCCTGCGATTATGAAGTCGTGGGATCGCAATACCCAAGTCTTCACTGAGTATTTCTTTACCAGTGGCGAGATCGTTGTGCGCGGAAGTATGGTCACCCGTAAAGACAAGAAGAAGGCTGACTACCTTCTGATGTATGCTCCGGGCATCCCTATCGCAATCGTCGAGGCTAAGGATACGGAGCACACTGCTGATGCCGGTCTCCAACAGGGGATGGGATATGCCCAGCTGCTCGATATCCCGTTTGCGTACAGCTCAAACGGAAAGGGTTTTGTCGAGCACGATTTTCTTACCGGGAAAGAGCGCGCTCTCGCCATGGACGAGTTCCCCACTCCGGTGGAACTCTGGACACGATACTCAAAAGCTAAGGGGCTTGAGCATCCGTATAGCCAGGAGATTGTAACCGCTCCGTATTACCAGGAGCACGGCGGCAATCATCCTCGCTACTATCAGTGCATCGCCATCAATCGTACGCTTGAAGCTATTGCGCGAGGTAAGAATCGCATCTTGCTCGTTATGGCAACGGGAACGGGAAAGACTTTTACGGCTTTTCAAATCGTTCATCGCTTGCGACAGACTACCGAGGTTCGTAAGGTTCTCTATCTGGCGGACCGCAATATTCTCGTCGATCAGACCATAGACGGCGATTTCAAGCCTCTCAAGAGGGTTACAACCAAGGTCGTAGGTCGAAAGCTCGATTCTGCTTACGAGGTCTATTTCTCGCTCTACCAACAGCTTGTTGGTGAAAACGGTGAGGAAATATTCCGCGAGTTCGACTCGGAATTCTTCGATTTGATTATCGTCGATGAGTGCCATCGCGGAAGCGCCGCGGCGGACTCCGCATGGCGTAAGGTGCTCGAGTATTTCAATTGCGCAATTCAAATCGGAATGACGGCCACGCCAAAGGAGACTGAAGAGGTTTCAAACATTACCTACTTCGGCGAGCCTGTTTACACCTACTCCCTTAAACAGGGAATCGAGGATGGCTTTCTTGCTCCGTATAAGGTTATTCGCCCTAAGTTGAACGTTGACGTTTACGGATATCGTACTGAGGAAGGCGCCGTAGATGATCGCGGCGAAGCTCTGCCCAAACGTGTTTTCGAGAAGCAAGACTTCGACAGCGAGATTGTCATCAAGGAGCGCTACGAGGAAGTTGCCAAGCGAATAACTCAATTTCTCAAGGAGACAGACCGATACTCCAAGACTATTGTCTTTTGTGTTGACATCGAGCATGCCGAAAACATGCGACGCGCCCTTGTAAACGAGAACGCCGATATCGTAAGAGATCACCCCACCTACATCATGAAGATTACGGGTGACGACAGGGAAGGTAAGGCTCAGCTAGATAACTTCATCGACCCCGACGAGAAATACCCGACCATCGTTACGACTTCGAAGCTTCTCACCACTGGCGTTAATTGCAAGACGTGTAAGGTAGTCGTGCTCGACAACAAGTTCGGTGAGCGCGGAATGACGGAGTTCAAACAGATTATTGGTCGCGGTACCCGTATTTGCGAGGACTATGGCAAGCTCTACTTCACTATCCTCGATTTTCGCGATGCGTCTCGCTTGTTCGCTGATCCCGAGTTCGATGGCGAGCCTGTTGTTGTGTTTGAGCCCAATCCGGATGACCCCATTGCGAACCCGGATTCCGGTGGCAATGGCGGCGGCCCCGTCCCGCCTTCGCCTCCGATCGTAGACCCACCCGTATTACCGCCGGACGATCCGTCCTCCCATGTGAAATATCACGTTCATGGGGCCGATGTCTATGTAGTGTCGGAGATGGTGCAGTATTACTCCTCCGATGGCCTTCTTGTAACTGAGAGCCTTAAGGACTATACGAGAAAAAACATCCTTGGCGAATACGACACTCTTGACCACTTCCTAGCGGCGTGGAACTCTGAACATAAGAAGCAGGCGATTATCGATGAGCTGCGCGCTCATGGCGTATTTCTGGATGAGCTGCGGCTTGAGACTGGACAAGAGCAAATGAGCGACTTTGACCTCATTTGCCATATTGCTTACGACCAGAGGCCCCTGACGCGCAGCGAGAGAGCCAATAGCGTCAAGAAGAAGGGCGTGCTTTATGAGTATGCCGGCGTCGCGCGCGAGGTCCTTGAGGCACTTCTCGACAAATATGCGACGTCGAACCTCGTAGACTTGGACGATACCCATGTTCTCGATCTCGAGGAGTTCCGTCGGTTTGGCAGCCCGATGAAGATCGTTGCCGCATTCGGCGGCAAACAACAGTACATTCAGGCAGCACAGATGCTCGAGGACGAGCTCTACATCGCATAGAGAAAGGTAACGATAGCAAATGGCACTGGGATCTCTTGTAAAGACCCTGCAGAACATCATGCGTAAAGACGCCGGCATCAATGGCGATGCACAGCGCATCGAGCAGATGACCTGGCTTTTCTTCCTCAAGATCTACGATGCTAAGGAGCAGGAGTGGGAGTTTCACGATGACTCCTATCAATCCATCATCCCCGAGCGTCTACGCTGGCACAGCTGGGCACATGATGCGAAGGACGGCAAGGCGCTTACCGGCGATGAGCTCCTCGATTTTGTAAACAACGATCTATTCAAGACTCTTGAGAGTCTTGAGCTTGCGCCCGATGCGCCTTTGCGACACGTTGTCGTCAAGGCTGCTTTTACTGACGCCAACAACTACATGAAGGATGGCATTCTGCTTCGTCAAGTCATCAACGAGATTGACGAGTCGGTTGACTTTACCGAGTATAAAGAGCGTCACGCATTCGGTGAAATTTACGAGACCATTCTGAAAGACTTGCAGTCCGCAGGTAACGCCGGCGAGTTTTACACGCCCCGAGCGGTGACTGACTTTATGGCCCAGGCGCTTGTGCCCAGGCTCGGTGAGACTGTGGCGGACTTCGCGTGTGGCACGGGTGGCTTTTTGACGAGTGCCCTCAAGATTCTCGACTCCCAGGTGCAGACTCCAGCCGATCGCGAGCTCTATGCAAGATCGGTCTACGGTATCGAGAAGAAGCAGCTCCCTTACCTGCTGTGTGTGACCAACATGCTGTTGCACGATATCGATAACCCTGAGGTCTTTCACGATAACTCGCTTGAAAAGGATGTCCGCGAGTGGAGGCACAGGCCAGACGGCCAGTTTGATGTCGTGCTTATGAATCCCCCCTATGGAGGATCTGAAAGCGCTTCGGTGCAAAACAACTTCCCTGTTGCGCTCCGTAGCTCCGAGACCGCAGATCTATTCCTTGGTCTCATTCTTTACCGCCTTAAACGGGGCGGACGCGCTGCCGTTATCATTCCGGACGGGTTCCTCTTTGGCCAGGACAATGCAAAAACTGAGATTAAGCGTCGTATGCTCGAGGAGATGAACTTACATACTGTTCTGCGCCTTCCGCAGAGCGTTTTCGCTCCCTACACGAGCATCACTACCAACGTTCTGTTTTTCGATAATTCCGGGGCTTCTGAGGGCGTCTGGTTCTATCGCATGGATATGCCCGAGGGATATAAGCACTTTTCTAAGACTAAGCCCATTAGGCTCGAACATTTTGCACCTGTAAAGGAATGGTGGGAGAACCGTCGAGATATCGAGGAAGATGGTAATCCCAAGGCAAAGTTCTATACAGTCGACGAGTTGCGAGACGGCGGCTTCAATCTTGATTTGTGTGGCTATCCACACGAGGAAGAAGAGATTTTGCCGCCCGACGAGCTGATTAGGAGCTACAAAGAAGAGCGCGCTAAGCTCGACGCCGAGATTGACCAGAAGTTAGCTCGAATCTGCGAGATTCTTGGGATTGAGGCGTAGATGAAGGCAAAAGACCTGAAGAACTCAATTCTGCAAATGGCGGTCGAGGGCAAGCTTGTGCCGCAGGATCTGAACGACGAGTCTGCCAGCGTCCTTCTCGAGCGCATCCGTGAAGAGAAGCATAAGCTTATCGCTGAGGGTAAGGCCAAGTTCCCCAAAGGCGGGGAGAGCATTATCTATATCGGTTCCGATGGCTCCCCCTATGAGAAGAAGGTGGATGCCAAGGGTCGCGTGACTAGCGATAAGTGCATCGCGAACGAAGTGCCGTTTGATGAGCTGCCTGAGGGGTGGTGCTGGACGAGGCTATCGGATGTCGCCTCTATCCAGCTGGGCAAGATGCTTGACAAACAGAAAAACCAAGGTGATCTCGCGCCGTACCTTGGAAATGCCAATGTTCAATGGGGCAGATTCGACCTCGCCAATGTGAAGACCATGCCCATGGGCGAAACGGATCGTGCTAAGTATGCGCTCTCTCATGGTGACCTAATCGTCTGCGAAGGCGGCGTACCGGGGAGATGCGCAATCTGGACATCGAACGAGACGATGCATTATCAAAAGGCGCTTCACAGGATTCGCTGCAGCAAAAGACTGCTGCTCAATACTTACTGCGAGCTGTATATTTGCTTTATAGTGCAATCGCATGTATGGGATAGTTGCTTTACCGGAACGACAATCAAGCACCTTCCCGCGCAAACGTTGTCGAGCTGGCTTCTCCCCCTCCCGCCCCTAGC
>CABUQK010000016.1 GCA_902493615.1 uncultured Collinsella sp. | reverse complement strand
TCAGGGCCTCGGCGCGCAGGCCCGCGAGCAGGCCGCCTTTCTCGCCCGTCATGCCGCCACCTCCCCGCGCGCTCGACGCCCCTCCCGGCAGACGCTCATGAAGAGTTCCTCGAGGTCCTGCCCGGACCGAAGCGCATCCTCGTAGGCGAGGCGCCCCCCGTAGATGATGCCGATGGTGTCCGCCATCTGCTGCACCTCGGAGAGGATGTGGCTCGAGACGATCACCGTCGTGCCCGCCGCCGCGAAGCCGCGGATCTGGTCGCGCAGCTCCTCGATGCCGATGGGGTCGAGGCCGTTGGTGGGCTCGTCGAGCACGAGCAGGCGTGGCCGGGCGATCAGCGCCAGCGCGAGCCCCAGGCGCTGCCGCATGCCCATCGAGAAGCGCCCGGCGCGCTTCTTCCCGGTGTCCGCGAGGTCCACGGCGGCGAGCACCTCATCTATGCGGCTCTCGGGAAGGCCCAGCAGCGTGGTGCGCACGCGCAGGTTCTCGCGCGCGGTGAGGTTGGGGTAGAGCGGCGCCTCCTCGATGAGGCTGCCGATTGCGTAGAGGTCCTCGCGGCGCCAGGCGTGCCCGGCAAAGAGGATCTCCCCGGCCGTCGGCCGCAGCATCCCGCAGATCATCTTGAGCGTTGTCGACTTGCCGGCGCCGTTGGGACCGAGCAGCCCGTACACCTCGCCCTCGCGGATATGAAGACCCACGTCGGCCACGGCGTCCTGCGCCTGGTCGCCGCGGCCGAAGCGCTTGGTGAGCCCACGCGTCTCGAGCATGTAACCCATGGGTTTATCCTTTCTCTTCCGGGAGCGCGGGCCGAGTCACCGTGCCCGCGCGCCTTACCTTTCGGGTTCACCATCCATGGTGGGGCGCGTTTCTAACGAAGCCATAACGGCCGTTGGGTTCTTTTGGCGCCAACCCTTCTCGACCCGTACGCCACTCATGGTATGTTTATCGCGATAACAAGGACGGAGGTGCCCGTGGCACGCAATAAGTACCCGGAGGAGACGGTCGAGAAGATCAGGGGTGACGGCCCGGCGAGTGTTATTTTGCGAGCCATGCGCATTGAAAGCGATCTTTCGTGGTATAAGCTACTTGCCGGAAGCCGCGGCTTTCAGAGTACGGCTTACGTGTACGTTTAACCTCCGTGGGCGACGGGGTGCCGCAAGGCGTAGAATATCGCCCACCTGTAGGGGCCTGCAGCGATGCGGGCCCCGCTTCGTATGAAGGGGGCGTAGCCGATGAAGATCGTATCCATCCCCCAGGACTTCTTCGACCTCGTCGATGGCGACCGCGAGCTCATGCTTAAGCGCGACCGCCCCCGCATCGTGGTGGTGAGGCTGCGTTTCCACGGAAAGCGCAGGGACTTCGCCGTGCCGCTGCGTTCCAACATCGCCCCTAACGTACCCAAAGACCAGTACTTTGCGTTGCCACCCCGCCCCACGACGCGCCCCGGCTGCCGCCACGGCATCCACTACATCAAGATGTTCCCCATAACCAAGGCCTACCAGCGCGCTTCAGGACCGGGGGCTCGGCCTACTACGAGACGCTCCAGCGCATCATCGATGGCAACACCAAACGCATTGTCTCCGAGTGCCAGGCGTACCTTGACCTCTATGAGCGCGAGGGAAGGCCCTGCTTTGCCGTCGACATCGATCGCATCGTGGGCCTGCTGGAAGGCGAGAAGTAGGGCACCTCGGCTCAGTCTCGAGCCATGCGGAGTCGCTCCGCATTTTTGAACGCCGCGTGTGCGTCCCAAATACTTGAGAAACAAGCTGTGAAGTGCGGTGGCGCGCCCGTGCCCGTGCATAGCCGTCACCATCAGCGTCTACGCGGCGTCGGCTTCAAGTGGAACTGGCGCCGCTGCTGTATATGGTTTGCCTTGCTGCAAATGGCAATCAATGCCCACGATGCTTCTGCTTGCGCTTCAGCTTTCGCTGCTCGAAGCGCGCATCAGCCTCTTCCGCGCGGCGTCGGCTTCTTGCATGAGCTGACTCCTGTTTCATCGCTTCTCTCTGTGCTGCGAGCGCCTGCTGCGCCTTGGTGCTCATCGCGGGCCGCTTAAGGGCTTTCGCCGCCTCACGGGCGCGCCGCTTGGGGTTCTTCGCGGGCTTGTTTGTTTCAATGGCCTTGTCGCCGAAGAACGAGAGCTTCTCCCATTCGCTTGTAACGAATCGCAGGATCTCCTCATCGGACGGCTCCGCGCCGAAGACGATGCGGGCGACGCCGTACTTTCCGCCCTCGACGTGCTCCGCCAGCCCGACCCAGAATTGACCGTCGTGATATACGGTCAGGGTGGACGACACGCTGATCTGCATGGCTGGTTCCTCCTTTATGTAGATGACCATGCAGAGAAGGGACAACCAAGGAGGCAGGTTACTGATGCGGACTCCCGCACGCCCACGACTACCCGACGGGGACTGTGTTTTCATCTCTGATGCCCGCATTGTAGCACGCGCGGATGCGCCCTTCATCGCTGCCGACATGACGTGGCTGGGATTCGTTCCTCGACACATCCTTTTGTATATTGCCTTCCCGGTTTCGAAACTTTAAATCAATTCGAGTTTCGAAACCGGGAAGGAGAGCGTATGTGAGAGGCGATATGAGCATCAACTTGATGCTTGAGGGGGAGCTCGCGTCGCTTCTGCCCATCGGGGACGTGTTCCCGAAGGTCCTCATCTCCCGCATAGGGCATGAGACCTGTACCCGGGAAGGCGTACTCGTGCTGGACCTCGCGCGGTGCTGCTCGGTGAGCAGGGGTTCTGAACACTGCGTAGGGATATAGCGCGACAGGGGGGGGTGCAGCACCGTTTGCGCCTTGTCTAGAGAACACGAACAAGAGATGTGGTCTGCGGACGACTGAATAGCTTCATCTGTTTTGGTTACAACGAAATGTGTGCCGCGCGCCTGCGGCATGAGGGAGGGAGATTTCTATGAATATCGTTGTATTGAGTGGTAGCCCGCGCAGGGGCGCCAATACCGACACCATGGTCGAGGCGTTTGCCGAGACCGCGCGTGAGGGCGGCAATACGGTCGAGGTCGTCCGTGTTGCCAGCAAGAAAATCGGTGGTTGCCTGGGGTGTCAGTATTGCTTCGCCCACGAGGGCACTTGCGTGCAGAAGGATGACATGGTCGACGTGATCGAGTCGCTGAAAGGCGCCGATATGGTTGTCTTCGCTTCGCCCATCTACTGGTTTGATATCACTGCGCAGGAGAAGGCCGCCATCGACCGCCTGTACGCCTTCGGTGCTACAGGCTTCCCGTTCACCAAGACGGCCCTTTTGCTCGATAGCCACAGCGAGGGCGTCTATGATGCGGCGATTGCTATGTACAAGTCAACCTGCGCGTACTGCAAGTGGGAGGACCAGGGCATTGTCACCATCAGCGGTATGACCGAGCGTGACAGCATGGCCTCCTCGCCCAAGTTGGAAGAGGTGCGAGAGCTCGCTCGCAAGCTTGCCTAAGAACAAGAAGAGTGCATGGCAATCGGCGTTATTTGAAGTGCTTGCCGTCCTTGCCAGGTGAATCGTTGATTGCCATGCGCCGTTGCCCTTGCGGACAATCTCGGCGTGCTAGGAGGCCTTCTCACTCAGGAACTCCCTGAATGCGGGGATGTCAAAGCCAACGAGACCACGCCCTCGCTCTCCGATGACGCCGTCCTCGAGGAGACGGCGTTTATATTGGCTTGCATAGTTGCTGGCAACGCCCATGCGTTTGGCTATCTCCGAGACCCTGCTGGGGCCAGAATCGGGCAGCATCGCGAGCAAAAACTCAATGTCTTTATCGGAAAGTTCCCGATAGGTCGTTTCGAGAGAAGCCCGACGTCATGCTTCTCGAGTTGCCTGAAGACGCCATTCATGTCCGTGCGCCAGTTACCCTGAGTCTCCTGAGCATATGTCCAATCGATGCCGACTGGCTCAATCTGAACGCTGCTTATGCACGCGCGAGACTATGAGAGGCGGCTATCTGCCGCTTCTTTGGTTCGCTCGATAATATCTTCGAGCATGCCTGGCATGGCGGAGCCATTTGCTGTACTCCATGGTGGCTCCTTTGCAAGTTTTGCTAATTTTTGCAACTTTTGCTAACTTTTGCGAGTTTTGCTAACGGCTTAGGACGGTGCGGGAAGCCCCCGTATCGTCGACATTTCCGAGGATGACCTCCGCAACGAGCGGGGCCCGGGGCGCGATATTGCTGCGCTCCGGGCCCCGCTGCTTTGTAAAACTATGGCGGTTCTGCCGTCGTCCTAATCAAACAAACTCGGCATGTCGTTTTCTTTCATGAGGGCACCGGCTGAGGGGAGGCTCTGCGCGGTGAACTTCTCGGCCGAGACGCCGGCGCCAAGGATCTCTTCGGTTGTGCCGACGGTGGTGACCGAGCGGCCCTTCTTGGCGGTAAAGGCCTGGACGCCCTGCGTGTTGGTAGTCGTCTTGGTCTTGAGCAACGACGTGTTGAAGTTCATCAAACGATAGTCGCTCGAGACCAGTGCGATGTCGCGGTCTTCCTTGAGCACCTGGGCATACAGCAGCTTGCTGCCGCCGTAGATAGCGTTCTTGAGGCGCTTGCGGTTGGTCTTGGTGACGTATCCAGAAAGTGCGACACGCACCACGCGGCCGTTCTCAAAGACAAACAGCACGTCGGCCTTATAGTCCTCGGGGTCGATGACCCAGATGACGCTCTCGTCGGGTTCCATCTCAAGATCGGTCGGCAGGTACGAGCCCAGCTGGGCCGACTTGGTGTCCTCAAACGCCGCAACCTTGCATTTGTACACCTGGCTCTTGTTGGTAAAGACCAGCAGCTCATGGGTGTTGGAGGACGGAAACTCGATAAAGGGTTTGTCGCCGTCCTTGTACTTGAGCGTCGCAGCTTTCTTGAGCACGCGGTCCGTCATCTTTTTCAGGTAGCCCTCGCGCGAGAGCATGATGGTAACCGGATACTCCTCGACCTCGGGCTCCAGGCTTACCTCAATGACTTCGTGGGGCTCGATCCTGCCCGTGCGGCGCGGCATCACATATTTCTTGTTAACCGCGGCCAGCTCGTCGCCGATGACCTTCTTGATGTTGTCTTCGCTCGAGAGAATCTCCTCAAGTTCGGCAATCTCACCCTCGAGCTTGGCGATGTCCTTGGTGCGGTTGAGGATGTACTCCTCGTTGATGTTGCGGAGCTTAAGTTCGGCAACAAACTCGGCCTGGGTCTCGTCGATATCGAAACCCTTCATAAGGTTGGGTACGACCTCGGCCTCGAGCTTGGTGCCGCGTATGATGGCGATGGCCTTGTCGATGTCGAGCAAGATCGCCTCGAGACCATGCAGCAGGTGCAGGCGCTCGGACTTTTTGCCCAGGTCAAAGTTAATGCGGCGACGCGTGGACTCAATACGCCACTTGACCCACTCGTGCAGAATCTGGCGCACGCCCATAACACGGGGATAGCCGTCGACGAGCACGTTGAAGTTGCACGAGAACGAATCCTGCAGTGTAGTCGATCGATAGAGTTTGGCCATGAGCTTGTCGGGGTCGACACCGCGCTTAAGGTCGATGGCGATGCGCAGACCTGAGAGGTCGGTCTCGTCGCGGATGTCAGCGATCTCTTTGACCTTGCCCTCCTTGGAGAGCTTGACGATGCGCTCGATGATGACATCGGTCTTGGTGGTGTAGGGGATCTCGTACACCTCGATGATGCGCTCTTCGGGAATCCAGCGCCAGCGGGAGCGGATCTGGAAGCTGCCAAGGCCGGTCTCGACGATCTTCTCCATCTCCTCGCGGCGGTAGATAATCTCGCCGCCGGTCGAGAAGTCGGGCATGGGCATGTACTCGAGCAGGTCGCAGTCGGGATCCTGCAGGTAGTGCATCGTGGCGGTGCAGACCTCATTGAGGTTAAAGCCGCAGATATCGGATGCCATGGCGACGCCGATGCCCTTGTTGGCCGAGACAAGGATGTTGGGGAACGTGGTGGGCAGCAGGCGCGGCTCCTTCATGGCGCCGTCGTAGCTGTCGACAAAGTCGACCGGGTCCTTGTCGATATCCTTGAAGATCTCGGCGCTGATAGGGGAGAGCTTGGCCTCGGTATAACGCGAGGCGGCGTAGCTCAGGTCGCCCGAATAGTACTTGCCAAAGTTGCCCTTCGACTCCACGAAGGGGGCGAGCAGCGCCTCGTTGCCGGTGGCCAGGCGCACCATCGTCTCGTAGATCGCGGCGTCACCGTGTGGGTTGAGCTTCATGGTCTGTCCCACAATGTTGGCACTCTTCTGGCGCTCGCCCTTGAGCAGACCCATCTTGTACATGGTGTAGAGCAGCTTGCGGTGCGAGGGCTTAAAGCCGTCGATCTCGGGGAATGCACGCGAAACGTTGACGCTCATGGCATAGGGCATATAGTTGACCTCGAGCGTCTGTGTGATCGGCTGGTCGGTGACCTCGGAGTGCAGGCCGATGACGTTCTCGGCGTTGACCTGATTTTTCTTGGGCTGGTTCTTCGTCTTCTTCTTTGCCACGATTTCCTCTTGAACTTCTTATGGGCCGTCGTTATCGATTTGCTGCTATTGCAGGTCCAGCTGGTCCAGATATTCCTTGCCGTGCTCGGAGATATGGCGCTTGCGGCCCGCTTCGTCGTTGCCCAGCAACAGGTTAAACATGGTCTCCATCTTGGTGACGTCCTCGGGCTCCACCTTGATCAGGCGACGCGTCTCGGGGTTCATGGTGGTGAGCCACATCATGTCCGGGTCGTTCTCGCCAAGACCCTTGGAGCGGTTGATGGAGCACTTTTGGTCGCCAATCTCCTTGAGGATGCCGTTCTTCTCGAGCTCGGTGTAGGCAAAGTAGGTCTTCTCTTTGCAGTTGATCTCGTAGAGCGGCGACTCGGCGATATACACGTAACCCTCGTCGATAAGTGTGGGCACCAGGCGGTAAAGCATGGTGAGCACGAGCGTGCGGATGTGGTAACCGTCGACGTCGGCGTCCGTACAGATGATGACCTTGTTCCAGTTGAGGTTGTCCAGGTCAAAGGCGCCAAGGTTTTTGATGCGCTTGTCCTTGATCTCCACGCCGCAGCCCAGCACGCGCATGAGGTCCATGATGATGTCGGACTTAAAGATGCGTGGATAGTCCTCCTTTAGGCAGTTGAGGATTTTGCCGCGGACGGGCATAACGCCCTGGAACTCGGCATCGCGCGAGGTACGAATGGCGCCTGCCGCCGAGTCGCCCTCTACGATGTAGATCTCGCGGCGGCTCTTGTCCTTGGAGCGGCAGTCGATGAACTTCTGCACGCGGTTGGCCATGTCGGTCTTCTGCTGCAGGTTGGTCTTGATGCTCTGACGCGTCTTCTCGGCGTTCTCGCGCGAGCGCTTGTTGATGAGCACCTGCTCCATGATCTTGTTGGCGGCGTCTTTGTTCTCGATCAGGTAAGTCGAGAGGCGCTCCTTAAAGAAGGCCGTCATAGCCTGCTGGATAAAGCGGTTGTTGATGGCCTTCTTAGTCTGGTTTTCATAGGACGTCTGGGTGGAGAAGCAGTTGGTCACCAGCACCAGACAGTCCTGGACATCCTGCCACTTAATGCCGCTCTCGTTTTTGTTGTACTTGCCCTGTTGCTTAATGTAAGCATCGACGGCACTGGTCAGAGCGCTGCGGGCGGCCTTCTCGGGCGAACCGCCGTTCTCGAGCCACGATGAGTTGTGGTAGTACTCCTGCATCATGAAGGTGCGCGAGAAGCACATGCATGCGGTGATTTTTACGTTGTAATCGGGCAGGTCCTCGCGATCGCGACCGCGACGGTCGGCCTCGATAAAGAAGGGCTCGGTGAGGTAGTCGGTACCGACCTTCTCGAGCACGTAGTCTTCGATGCCCTTGGGATAGCAAAAATCCTCTTCGGAAAACTCGCCATCGTCACCTTCGATGCGCAGGCGGAAGGTCACGTTGGCGTTGACCACGGCCTGGCGGCGCATGGTCTCGCGATACCAATCGTGGGGAATGCTAATCGAGGTAAAGACCTCAAGATCGGGACGCCATTTGATAGTGGTGCCGGTGCGGTTCTCGTCGCTGGGCTCAATCTCGAGTGCCTTCTTTTTGGCGCCGACAACCTTGCCCTTCTTAAAGTGCAGGGAGTACTTGTTGCCGTCGCGCCAAACCGTGACGTCCATGTATTCGGAAGCGTACTGAGTCGCGCAGGAGCCCAGGCCGTTGGTGCCGAGCGAGAAGTCGTAGTCGCCGCCCTGGTTGTTATTGTATTTGCCGCCGGCGTAGAGCTCGCAAAAGACGAGCTCCCAGTTAAAGCGCTTCTCGGAAGGGTTCCAGTCGAGCGGGCAGCCACGGCCGTTGTCCTCTACCTGGATAGAGCCATCGCGAAAAGCGGTAAGGGTGATGAGCTTGCCGTAGCCCTGGCGCGCCTCGTCAACGGCGTTGGACAGGATCTCGAAGGCGGCATGCGCGCAGCCGTCGAGCCCGTCCGAGCCAAAGATAACGGCGGGGCGCAGGCGTACGCGCTCCTCGTCCTTGAGCTGGCGGATACTGTCGTTACCATAGTTTGCGGTGTTTTTTGCCATACTCGCTCTCTCGGTGCTCCTTTGCTGCGTTTAAGTCATATAGATAGTCAAGGTAGCATAGCCCAGCCCATAGGCGATTCCAACCAACACGAAATCCATCGAACAATCGTTCGGAGTTCGATGGAGATTCGTTTACTCGGACAAAACCGAGTTGATTCTGCCCGAGTAAGTTTGAAGGCGGCTGGAGGCGCCCTACCTTGTTTGCGGATGGATCGAATCGAACATTGGGACAAGCGTCTCGTTTTATGGGCCACGGGCGTGCGTGTGCGAGTCCCTTTGGCCCATAAGGAACGCTGGCGGGTCGTTATTTGGGCCGTGGGTCACTTCGCCGGCGCCGCGTTTCGTCATACGCTCATAGTGGAAGCCGATGCCACGGAGTCGACTTGCGACTCGGGCAACGGATGAGCTGCAAGCCAAAAGGAGCGGTGAGGATGATGAAGCCCATGACGAAGAAGCTGCTGTTAGGAATTCCCACCGTGACGCTTTCGGCTGTGTTGGCGTGTACGGTGGCTGGCTGCGGCGGTAATGCGCCGAGTGGCTCGGGCGGGAGCGCACCTGTGCAGAAGTCCAAGAAGGCCAAGGCCTATGATTCGCAGACGGTCGAGGTGGCAGGCATTACCTATGAGTCGATGGCTCACGGTACGTTCTATCGCGGCGACGCTAAGCTGCAGGACGGCTTTTACCTGCACATCAAGATTACCAACAACAACACAAAGAACAGGACGTTCAGTTCCTTTAACGTGCATGCTGCCCAGGGCGATCTTGAGGCAGGCGACCCGTTGTTTACTTCCGGCAAGGCGGCCGTGCTCGACTATGTTGCAAGCGAGGCTCCCGATGAGCTTCACGAGGGCATCGATCTTTCCAAGAGGCCAGATATCGGCCCGGGCGAGACCGTTGAGTACGTGTATTTCTGGGCGCCCAAGACGGCGTACTACGGGCCCATCACTGTCGAGTTCGTAGACGCTTACGCCCCCGCCAAGAATCATGAGGCCATGCACTTTGACACCACGGGATGCGAGACCAAGGAGTTCAAGGCGGCCGGCGGCGTGGCCGATTCTGGCGAGAAGGCAGATTTAACGGGCATCGACTGCGCCTCGTACAGCATCGAGGCCGCCGATGGGTACACGCTGGATTCGTCCGACGAAGAGCGCGAAAAGGCAAACTTCTTCCATGACGAGACTGGAGGACGCCTGAACATCAGCATCTTCCCGCGCTCGCCGGAGGAAGAGGTTGCAAGCCTAGAGCAGGTCTACGAAGGCAAAGAGACGACAACCGACCAGGTCGAGTACAACGGCATAACGTGGCTGCGCTTTACCGGTCCCGACAACGGCCATACACTGTTTGCGACGGCTCCCGCAACGGGTGAAACCGTCCGCGTGTCGATCGGCTGGAAGATCGACTGGGATGCCGCCGTGCCCATGATGGAGGCGCTAAAGCTCAAGTAGCGCTGTGATTCCCGCGTCAGGCGACTCAGGGCTGACTCCGAGTTATTGGGGCCAGCCCTTTTTGGTGCTCGATGAGCCGAGTCGGCGTCTCTCGTAAAAGCAACTAGGAGCTAGCGAGGCTCATCCGAATTGACCTCATCGGCGGTGTCTTTTTCGAGCGCTGTGCGGCGGGCGCTGTAGACGACGAGGCCGGCGCCTGCCGCTGCGAGTGCTGCGGCGGCTGCCGTAAGGGGAGCGTTGACATCGCCCGTGCCCGCAAGCGCGCCCGCTTTTCCGGAGCGCTTGTTATTGCCGTGGTCCTTGCCACTGCCGGAGCTGCTTCCGCCGGAGCCTCCGCCCTCGTCAGTACCGCCGCCACTCGAGCCACCATCGCCGGCCGCCGTCATCGGGGCGTCGTGAAGTCCTGTCGTATCCGCGTTGTCGCAGACGCCGACCTGCACTTCCGAGCGTTCGCATGCCGCGTCGGGCACATGAAGCTCGTGCAGTATGGCACCCAGCGCCGAGTTTGCACCCGGTCGAATTTCCTCGAGCGTTACGGGATCGAGCGCCACCAGGTCGCGCGCCTTCGCATACAGCGTTACGCGTTTGCCCACTTCGTCGCTCCAACTCTCGGGGATGGCGAAGCTCATACGGAACTGTGCCGTGCAACCCGGTGCCAGCACGGCGTTGCCGTTGTCGGCTACCAGCGGGTGCGTTGCAAAACGTGCGCCCAGCGTCTCGATCGCGTACTTCACGTGTGCCATATCGTTGGCCGAAGCGTCCTCGGCAAGCTCTGGATCGTAGATCGAAGCCATGCGTGCGTTCACTCCGAATCCGATGGATGCGCTGGAGAACGGCTGGCTGGAGCCCTCTCGGTACAGATCGATCGTGCCGGCGGTCAGTAAGGTGTTGCCGTCGTTTCACACCGTGACCATGAAGGATTCGCCTGCTGCTCCGGGCACCACCGCGCCCGAGGTAGCGACCGCGCCCGTCGGAGTGGCACACGCCACCAAGGGCACTTCGATGCCGTGCAGCTCTGCCTCGCTCTTCTCCGCGCTCACAATGTGCGTGGCGAGTGCGGAGAGCATGCCTCCCGACGTCAAAAACGTCGTTATCTGATCGACGGGATGGTCCAGCTCGCACATCACAAACGGCTCCGTGAACAGATCGCCCGCCAAGGTGCTGGCGAAGATGCGGAAGTGCTTGCCCATCACTGCAACCGGGTTGCCTTCTTCGTCGTAGGTTTGTCCCACCTTGCCATCGGTGTTCTCTACATAGAGCACGCACCTGCCGTTGTTGCTTACGCTAAACGATGCCGGGCCACAGCCTGCGGCACCCACGGGCTGCGTTGCAAATGCCGATGCGCCTCGCGTCCACGTAACATGCTGCAGCTGCTCGTTGACAGTTGCCAAAAAGCCCGTGTGCTGCGGCCACGGCACCGCGTGGGGTACTGTGGCATCTGGCGACATAACGCCCCAGCCCGCAATGGACTGGCCGATCACGGCGTACGATGCGCAGCCGCAACCGTCTGCGGTCTCGTACGCAACGGGCACCACCATTTTGCCGTTGATATTCTCGGGCTCGCCCAGCTCGATACTCGACGGTGCTTGCGGAAAGCGGAGAACTTGGCGGAACGTCAGGCTGTCGCCCGAAACGTCCGACCATAGGGTAAAGCACTCCAGCGCAACCTCAGCCTCGCTGCCGAGCGCCTTTTCTGCGGTGGTTCCGCGGCGGTGGAGGTAGGCACCCGACAGGCGCCCGTCGACCAGCGGCTTGCCCACCGTGATACGCGGGTACTGCAGGCAATGGTAGCCATCCTCTTGCAGGCGGCCGCGCGAGATGCTGCGCCACGACGTGTGCGACATCACGCGAACTCCGCCGTTGCTTATGCGCAGACGCACAACGGACAGTATGCCGGCTGTGCTTGCCGTATCGAAAAGGGTGTTGTCGCCGTCGGGGCGCTCGCCCGAGACCAACAGCACGTAGGCGTCCTGGTTTCCTCTTCCGTCCGTATATTCCACCACGTCGAAGTCGTAATCGTATATGCCGTCGCGCTCCACGTCGTTCTCGCCAAACCCAAGGGGAAAGTCCACGGGCGTGGGAGCGGACCACGTGCCGTTTGCCTTTGTGTGCACCACTAGGCGCGAGCGGCCATTGTCGCCGTAGCGCACCGAGGCGATACGGAACAGGCATTCTACGCCGGCAATCATTGCCAGCTTCATGTGAGCTTCGCTGAGCACGCCAGTAAACAGCACGTTGTCGCTCGAGGGCTTGATGCCGCCACGCTCGTCCTCCGATACACCAGCAGAATTGGCGTTGGGGTCCGCAACGGCGTTCGTCGCCTGCCCGTTATAGGTGTACTCATACATCGGCGCGGCGTTTTCGCCGTTCTCTATCAGTGCGTGGACGAAATGCTCGATCTGCCCCGTGTCGTCGCTTTCTGCATCTGCCTCGAGTTCAATGCGCGTGACCTCTTGCTCCCAATCGCGTGCGACAGGCGCGGCGTTTACGACAGCGGCCTTAACCTCGGCGCGTGCGAGCAGCTCGGCGTTGGTGACGATGGTGGCCGATGCGATAAATTGCGGCACGCCGCCCGCCTTGATGTTGCCGGGCGTGCCGAAGCGGGCATCCAACGTGTAAGGCGTATCTCCACCCAATGCGAGCTCAGAGCGCTGGAGCACATACTGGTCGCCATTGTTCACCGACATATTCCACGAATCGAGGAGTGTGGGCCACGACCCCGACCAAGCCTTGGTGGTCCACTTGAACATGACGAACTGGAGTATCACATCGACATCGACGTCTGCACCTACGCGCAGTCGCGGAAGCTGGTGTCCATCTGCCTTCTCGTACCCAATGAACAGCGTGAGGGATGCGGCGCCGCGCACGGCAGACGAAGCGACGCCTGCAACGCCGGCGCCAAAGGTGACGGCAAGCCCGATCTGGATGGTGAACGAGCCCGAGGTGTTTGAATAGTCGAGCGAAATGTTTTTAAAAAATGCCGCGCCGCTGCCGTGCGTGTGGGCACCCACGGCGAGCGCCAGCTTCGCCAGCACCCAGGGGTTGACGTTTAGGAAAAACGGCACCGGTCCTAGGGTAAACTGCTCGGTCCAATTGAGGTCGGTTCTTACCTGGAAGAGGGCCTTAATATTGCCGTATGCGGGGTCGTTGTTGTTACCCCAGGTTTTGCCCACCCAATCGTAGGCGAGCGAGCCGTACAGCTGTGTGGCGATATCCATCGTGAACAGCAGCGTGCAATGGTGGCGAAGGAGCTTGGTGTTTCTTGGATCGGTGCCCGAACCGGCACTCATGCTTTTGTACTGATTCCACTTCCCCTCCATCTCGTCGAGGTAGCGGTTTGCTTGCTTGGCGCCCGACTCGCGCGGTGACTTCTTCCAGTATTCCGGATCAGGGTTGCCCGAATCGTTCATGTAGCTGGCTGGTTTGTATCCTCCGCCAAACAGCACGTACCCGGCAAACGAGAAATCGAACAAAATGGGGAACGAGGGCATCCAGCAGGTGAACTTATTGCCGCCGATGCCGGGAAACGCCGCCGGGAAATCAAACGGAGTGATCTCTTGGTCCATGGTAGTGGGGACGATAGTGGTCGATCCGGATTCCGCCTTTGCCGCCGGCGCGGTAACAACGGCCATAGGGGATGAGAGCGTGTAGGTTTTGCCCTGGTAGTCGAGGACAAAGCGCAGCTTGCATCCTTCCTCCAGAAGGTTTGACGCTGCATCGAGGAACTTGTCTTCGAGCGTGAACGTCGCCAGATTATTCGTGCCCGATGCGCTGGCCTTGACTTGGCCAATCTGCGTGACGGTTTCGGGTGAGCTACTCGTGGCGGGCATTACCTTGTTGATGTGCAGCGTTGCCTGTCCACCCTGTGGCAGATGTGCCTGCACGGTAAAGGCGTGCGTGTCGGGCTGCTCGTTTGCCGTGTCGTCCTTCGGCAGTGCCATGAATGTAGCGTCGGCGTACTGGATGTCCCAATCGTCGAATGTGAGCTGGCGAAAGTACGGCTCGCCGTCGGAAAGCGGACGCGTGGGCGCGGTTATGGCGGTGCCGCCCTGGATACGCGCAAGGGGAATCTCGACATCACGGTAGCCCGCCATGCTAATGGAGATGCCGCCGTTAAAGTCGTACGCGTCGAGAAGCGTTGCCTCGTCCACGTAGCCTTCCGAAAGAGGCGCGACCTCAAAGATGGCCGTGCCCTCGTCGTCGGTAGTGGCGGAGAGCTGCTTGCCCGCGGCATAACGCGACGCGAGCGTGACCTGGGCTCCCTTGATGGGCATATTCTTGTTGGCGACGTCGATCACAACCACACCAAACATGGTGCGCGAGAGCACCAGGACCTTGAAGGGGTCTTCTTCGTCGGCATAGGCCGCGGTGGGCGCGAACGGCAATATGAAGGCGTTTGCGCTTCCCGGCACGCGCGGTAACATAACGCTCGCCAGCGAGGACGCTCCGGCAACAAGTAACGAACGGCGATCAAGCATCTTTGGCTCCCATCCCGCAGGTATCGGTGGAAATAATCCAATTTTGCGAGAAGGCGCCACGTGGCGGTAGTGCCGTTCGATGGCCAAAATGTCCAATTTGAGCGTGCGAAAGCGTCGGGCCCCCGGGACGCTTTCGATATGCCAGGTAGTCTGGCCGCTAACGCAACATATGCGCGACCAGCTCGGCGCGAGTTCCGATACCAAGCTTGGCATACACTCCTGATAGGCGGTTTTTGACGGTACCCGGCGATACTCCCATATGGCGTGCGATTTCGGCGTTGGTCCACCCGCGACAGGCGAGCATGGCCATGGTGAATTCCGTGGTCGTTAGATCGTCGGCCACGTCCTCGCCCGAATCGGGGTTGTGGATGCGCCGCCAGCCGTAGCTGAATCGATACGTAATCTCGATGATGCGTGCGAAGTCGTCAGGGTATTGCGTTTTTAGACACGCCTCGATAAGCCCCTGCAAAAGGCCGTGGTGCTCGCCGATGAGTTCGATAAGGCCGTCGGGACGCGCAACGTCCCAAGCGGCTCCGAAGTGTGCCTTTGCGGTGTCGATGTCCTTGAGGCTCATGCAGGCCATGGAAGCCGACAAGTGCAGGAACAGCTCCGAGATGGGATAACTTCCCTGTTTCATGATCAGGGCGTTTTCCGCCATGCCCAGACTGCGGCCATATTCGCCGCGCAGGTACAGGGCATGCGCCATCACGTAGCTGGCGAACAGGCGCAGGCCTTCGGGCAGATGCGCCGCAAGCGGATAAAACTCTTCGGCGGAATGCGGGGAAGGCAAGTGCAGCAGGACGCTCGCGGCGGAGGCGAATAGGATATGCGTGGCGTGGACGGCGGGCGATTCCTCGTCAGTTGGCGTATCGAGGATGCCCGCAAGGCAACGGCGGGCATCGGCGATACGATTGAGCGACAGACTGGCATATCCGCAGATAAGGCATGCGGAATAGCGCAGTGCGGGGTCGGTGGCGTCAAGATAGGGGCGTGCCGTCTTGGCAGCGAGGGTGGCCTGTCCGCGAAAGTACAGCGCTTCTGCCGTGGCGATGGTGCGCGAATCGGGGTCGGAAATGCTTGTAACCGCAGCGTCAATCTGCCCCGGCACAAAGGCAGTGCACATCAACGGCATGGGAATGCGCGGGTAGCCATCGCAGTCCATCTTCCATCTCCCATCAGGTGGCAACAATGCAGCAATTGTACCCCTGTTGCTCGGGACCCCTTTCGTTTTACTGTTCGGTTAACGCTGCGGATCGTTTTGGAAGGCTTACGAGCATGGTAGTCCCGTTCTCGGAACTTGCTTCGACCTCTACCGTGCCGCCGTGTAGGGCTGCAATCTCCCAAACAAGCGCTAGCCCGAGTCCTGCGCCGCCGCATGCCCTGCTGCGGGATTTGTCTAGACGAAAGAACGACTGGAAGATGCTCTCTCGGTACTGCTTGGGTATTCCCGGGCCCTCATCTTTGACTCGCAGGAGCACGTGGCTGTCGCTGTCGCTGATGGAGACGTTGACAGTCGAGCCGGAGCGGCTGTAACGGATGGCGTTTTCGACCAGGTTGAACACCAGCCGATAGAGGAGCGCATCGTTCCCGATTACTAAAGCGTCTCCAGCACAATTGAGGGCTATGCCCTTATTCTCGGCAAGTGGCGCAAGGTCGGTGAGGACCTCTTCGGACAAGGGGCCAAGTTCAACATCGTCCTCGCAAGGAACGCTGCGGAGCTCACTCATCTCGAGCAATACCTTGGTCATTCGAGACATGCGCTCGGTTTGTTCTTGTAGCAGGCCGAGCAGCTCGGCTGTTTCGGGTTGCAAACCGGAGTGCTCAGAGATGAATAGTTCAATCTGTGCTTGCATAAGGGCGAGCGGGGTGCGCAGCTCGTGTGCCGCGTTGCCGGTAAACTGACGCTGCGCAGAGAACCCTTCGCTAAGACGGGCGATCATGTCGTTGAAAGAGGCGCTGCATCGTTGTAGCTCGGTGGGCACATCTTCACTGAGTCTGATTTCGCTTAGGTTGTCAGGCTGCACGCGCTCAACCTGGGCTGCAAAAGCCCGCAGCGGTTTGAGTGCACGGCCGCTCACAAAGTATGCCAGCACGCCGCCAAGGAGTGTGACTCCAGCCGTGATGTACCAGGTCGTCGTGCCAAAAGACTCCTGTGCGTCGTTTACGACGATCGTGACCTTGTCATCGGGGGTCGCTTTCGTCGGGTCGAACGCCTGGGGCGAATCTTCGCCGGTTGCGTTAAAGGCCGAGATGTCACTGCCGATGGCATCCATGTAGCGCATGCCCGTATAGCCGACCAGGCAGTTCGTCAGCACGCACGCCGCACACGTGAGCAGTGCCGTCATAATCGTTATGCGCCATTGCAGCGAAAGCCCTTTCATTCTCCATCCTCCATAACGTAGCCCTCTCCAATCCGATTGCGAATCGGGTCGTATCCCAAAGCGCTGCGCAGCTTTTTGCGGAGTGACGAGATATGAACGCGGGTTGCGTTGCTAAAGCTGTTCACGCTGCTATCCCAAACGTGCTCGATAAGCTCCTCTTGACTTACCGGACGCCCCTGATTAAGCATCAGGTATTCCAAGATTCCCGTTTCCTTGCGCGTAAGAGATAAAGCCTCGCTGTCCACGGAAGCGATGCGCGCCTTGGTGTCAAAGCGAAGCTTTCCGCAGGTTAAAACTATGCCGCTTTGTGCAAAGCGCCTGAGGGTAAGGCTGCGGATCCTTGCCGCAAGCTCGTCAAGATGAAACGGCTTGGTAAGGTAATCGTTGGCGCCGGCATCGAGTCCGGCGACTTTATCGGATACTTCGCCACGTGCGGACAGAATCAGTACCTTAGTCTCACAGTCAGTTTTCCTAAGTTCCCTGAGTACGGTCATGCCGTCGATACGGGGAAGGTTGAGGTCGAGCACCACGAGGTCGAAGGCCTCAACGTTCAGTAGGTCGAGCGCCTCCTGTCCGTCGTGACAGCAGTCGACACTGTACGCCAAGTTCCGCAAGCTGCGCGCGATTGCGTCGCACAGCGCCCGCTCGTCCTCGACGATCAAAATACGCATAACAGTCTCCTTGCACATTTCAAATCGCGCTTAACACGGATTTTATAGCCGATATGGTCCAATGGTCGCGTAACGAAAGGAGTGGTCAGGTTGTTCAAAGCGGTAAAACCCGTGGTACAGGTCGCTTTGTTGATCGTCGGAATTGCCATGGTGTGCTTTGGCGTTATGCGTGGCGAGGCAGATGCCGTGCTGGCCAAAGCGATTAGGCTGTGCTTGGAGTGTATCGGAATTGGATAAAAGAGAAAACACTGCGTCGCATGTTTTGGCTCGATTTCGCGGATTCATTCAGGCGGCGGCGACGCTCGTCACCAACATTCACCTGCCAAACTTTGCCAAAGGCGGCATCTATCAGGGCGCGGGAAAAACCGTCTGCGTGCCTGGACTTAACTGCTATTCGTGCCCCGCGGCATCGGGTGCGTGCCCCATCGGGTCGTTCCAGTCGGTGGTAGGTTCATCCAAGTTCAACTTTTCTTACTATGTTACCGGTACGCTCATTTTGCTCGGCGTGCTGCTGGGACGCTTTGTATGCGGCTTTCTGTGCCCGTTTGGCTGGCTGCAGGAGCTGCTTCATAAGATTCCCGGCAAAAAGCTTTCGACAAAAAAGCTCAAGCCGCTCACGTACATCAAGTACGTCGTGTTGCTGTTTGCCGTGGTGCTGCTACCCGTCTTGGTGGTTAACGACGTGGGCATGGGCGACCCGTTCTTTTGTAAGTACATCTGTCCGCAGGGCGTGCTCGAGGGCGCCATTCCGCTGGCCATTGCCAATGCCGGCATTCGATCTGCGTTGGGACAGCTCTTTACTTGGAAACTTGTCGTTCTCATTGCCGTGGTAGTGCTGAGCGTTTTGTTCTATCGCCCCTTCTGCAAATGGATTTGCCCGCTCGGCGCATTCTATGCGCTCATGAATAAGGTGTCCTTGTTGGGGATTCAGGTCGACGCGTGCAAATGCGTCTCGTGCGGCAAGGGTTCAAGGGTTTGTCAGATGGACGTTGATGTGGTCCGCGCGCCCAATCATGCCGAATGTATCCGGTGCGGAAAGTGCATTGGGGCCTGCCCCGTCGATGCCATCAGCTATCGCTATGGCCTGGATGTGTCGGCGGAAAAGCTTCCCTTGACTGCCGATAAAAAGTAAACAAGCTTCGACAAAACGGAGGAATGACTATGAAGCTTTCTAAGATTGCGGCCCTGTTTATGGTGCCGGTGCTGGCCTTGTGTCTTGTGGCGTGCTCGGCACCTGGCGGCAATGCGAGCGAATCTGCGAGCTCCGATCCTAAGATCGCAGAACTCACTGCGCAGAAGCCGGCCAATGCCGACGAGGCCGCCGAGCTGTATGCGAAGCTCATGCAGAAGGAGAACGAGATCTTTTCGAGTGATAACGCGCTGTGGGAAAAGGTATTCAATGCGGCAAATAAAGACTCGGCAATGATTGAGGACGGCAGCAATTACGGCGATTTCCTGCTCAAGACCATCGACGGCGCCAAGGATGAGTTCACGGCGGATGAGCTCAAGACGCTCAAGGCCGGTGCACAGCAGATCAAGGAGATCGAGGACAAGCTCGAGAGCCTGGAGAAGGAGTTCCCCGGCTGTGGAAGCACGCCGAGTGCAGGCGAGAGCGTCGACGCTTCGACCGCTGGCATGACGGCTGGTGCCAATGCTTCGAACGAGGCGACGAAGTTCCCCAGCTTTACGGGCAAGGACCTGGATGGCAACGACGTGAACAGCGACGAGCTGTTCTCTAAGAACAAGGTCACCGTCATGAACTTCTGGTTCACTACTTGCAAGCCGTGCGTGGGCGAGCTGGGCGATCTTGAGAAGCTGAATCAGGAGCTTGCCGAGAAGGGCGGCCAGGTCGTGGGCGTCAATTCCTTTACGCTCGATGGCAACAAGGGCGAGATTGCAGATGCCAAGGACGTGCTGAGCAAGAAGGGCGTGACATATAAGAACGTCTGGTTCAAGTCGGATAGCGAGGCCGGTAAGTTCACGTCAAATTTGTTCTCGTTCCCGACAACGTATGTCATCGATCAGAATGGCAACATCGTAGGGGAGCCCATCGTGGGCGCCATCAGCTCCGCTGAGCAGCGCGCAGCGCTCGACAAGCTTATCGACCAGGCGATTGCGAATAGCGAGCAGTAGAAAACGCGTAAAGCATGGCGATGATCGTGCACCGCTGTGCGGAGTAGTCTGCTGCCTTTCAAGATAATCTCCACCATATAGAGGCCCCACTTGGGGCCTCTTTTTTGGGCGCTGTCCCGTTCGTTTTTTGATGCGGTTCCCTACATTCCTCACTGGTGTCGGTGAAAAATGGGGATAGAGTAGGACAAACGCGTCGAATACGAACGGCGGGGGAGAGCGGGCAGGGTGCCTGCGCAGGAGAGGTTGCCGTCCATGTTGGAGCTCAAAGGAATTTGCAAAAGGTACGTTACGCAGTCGTTTACGCAGGTGGCGCTCGACAACGTAAGCCTGTCTTTTCGCGATAACGAGTTCGTGGCCATTCTGGGTCCCTCGGGCTCGGGCAAAACTACGATGCTCAACGTTATCGGTGGGCTCGATCATTTCGATTCCGGTGACTTGCTGATCGACGGCATATCGACCAAGGACTTTCACGATCGCGATTGGGATGCCTACCGCAACAACCGCATCGGTTTTGTGTTCCAGAGCTATAACCTCATTCCGCATCAGACCATTTTGGAAAACGTGGAGCTGGCGCTCACGCTCACGGGCGTGGGGCATGCCGAGCGCCGTCAGCGTGCGCGCGAGGCGTTGGAGAAAGTCGGCCTGGGCGAGCACGTTAACAAGCGCCCGGGTCAGCTTTCGGGCGGACAGATGCAGCGCGTGGCCATCGCCCGCGCCCTGATTAATGATCCCGAGATTGTGCTGGCAGACGAGCCGACCGGCGCTTTGGATTCAACGACATCCGTACAGGTCATGGACCTGCTCAAGGACGTGGCGCGCGACCGTCTGGTTATTATGGTCACGCACAATCCCGAGCTGGCGTACCAATACGCCACGCGCATCGTCAACCTGGCGGACGGCAAGATCACCGACGATTCCGATTCTTTCGATGTCGCTGACGCCACGCGCCGCGAGGCCAAGCCTACGCGCAAAACCTCGATGAGCTTTGTGACGGCGCTGGGGCTTTCTGCCCGCAACCTTATGACCAAAAAGGGCCGTACGGCCATGACTGCCTTTGCGGGCTCGATTGGCATTATCGGTATCGCGGCGATTCTGGCGCTGTCCAATGGCGTGAACAATTACATCAAAAAGGTCGAGGAGGATACGCTCTCGAGTTACCCGCTTACGATCTCCAAGCAGGACTACGACCTGTCGTCCATGATGGGCGGGCAGGGGGCTACCGATGAGGAGGCATCCAAGGGCGAGGGCTCGTCCGATGACGCCATCGGTGGCAAGGCTAAGGGGACCGATAAGATTCCCGTGGTCACAGCCGTAAAGGATATGTTCGCAAGTGTTAAATCTAACGATATGACGAGCTTTAAGGCATGGCTTGACGGCGGCGGCGACGGCATCGATAAAGAAGTCAACGCTATCCAGTACGGCTACGGCGTGACGCCGGTTGTCTATCGTGCGGGCAAGGGCGATGAGAAGCCTGTCCGGCTGGTGCCCAACGCCATGACCGAGGCCATGAGCGGAGGCGCGAGCTCGGCGGCAACGGTGAGCATGGAATCCATGGGAACCTCGGTCTTTAACGAGATGATCGACGACCAGAGTCTGCTCGACAGCCAGTACGATGTCGTCGCCGGTCATTGGCCCACGTCTGCCAACGAAGCCGTGATGGTGCTTTCGAGCCGCGGTACGGTGGGTGACTACACGCTCTACAGCATCGGCGCGCTGGATATCAATGAGCTCAACGATCTGGTAAACAGCGCTATGACGGCTGACGGTGGGGTCGAAACGCCCGAGACCGGCACCGAATTTACCTACGACGATGCGCTGTCCACGACGTTTAAGGTGCTGTCGCCGGCCGATGCGTATCGCAAAAACGAAGAGACTGGCATATGGACCGATATGTCTGGCGACACCGACTTTATGGCCGCCAAGGTTGCCGACGGTATCGACGTGCACATTGTGGGCGTGGTGCGACCCAACGAGACCGCCAACGCGAGCGCGTTGTCCCCGAGCATTGCCTACACGCATGCGCTGACTCGCCAGCTTATGGAGCGCGCCGCAAATTCGCAGATTGTGCAGGAGCAACTCGACCACCCCGAGACGGATGTCTTTACGGGCAAAACCTTCGACGAACTGCAAGGCGAGGCCAAGCAAGGCGTGGATCTGGGCAGCATGTTCAGTGTGGACGAGGCGGCGCTCAAGAGCGCGTTCTCGTTCGATACGTCTGCGCTCTCGGGTGTCGCCGGCGGTATGGACCTTTCCGGCATCGATCTGTCGGGGCTGGACATTGACCTTTCGGGCGTTGGCAAGGACATCGACTTCAGCGACATCATGGCAAAAGCGCCAACCCCAGATTTCTCGGGTATCTTTGACGGTCTGGAACTCACACCCGAGCAAATGCAGCAGGTGGGAACACTAGCCAACCAGCTGTTTGAGGGCTTTTTGCAGTCTGATCAGTTTAAGGCGCTGTCGCCCGAAGATCTTAAGGACGCATCAAAGCTCGCTGCCGCATTCTCGACGTATCTTGAGAATGATGACGCAGCCCAGCAATACCTGGCTCAGCTCAAGGCCCTCGGTGGCGATGCCCTGGCCGAGCGCCTGCAACAGGCGATGACCGACTATGTGCAAAAGCAGCTGGCTCCGTATCTGCAGCAGGCTATGGATCAGGTGATGAAGTCGATCAGCGATCAGATTGCGGCGACGGTATCATCCCAGCTCAAGGCGGGCGCGGCAGGGCTTATGGACCAGATGGCGACGCAGATGTCTTCGAGTTTTGCCAACCTGGCGAGCGCTATGCGTGTGGATGCGAGCGCCTTTGCCAATGCCATTCACTTCAACATGGACGCCGAGGACCTGAGTTCGCTCATGATGAGCTATGCCAAGGCATCGAAGCTCACCTACGACAACAATCTGACCACGTTGGGCTATGCGGATGAGGCAGACCCCATCTCGGTCAAGATTTTCCCGCGTGACTTTGAGGCCAAGGAGCGCGTACTCGATCGCATCGATGCGTATAACAAGCAGGTCAAAGCCGCCGGCCACGATGAGCAGACAATCTCGTACACCGACTACATGGGCATCATCATGGGTTCGGTGACCGACATCGTGAACACCATCAGCTTGGTGCTCATCGCATTCGTGAGTATCAGTCTGGTGGTGAGCTCCATCATGATCGGCATCATCACGTACATCAGCGTACTGGAGCGCAAGAAGGAGATCGGCATCCTACGTGCGATCGGTGCGTCGAAGCGCAACGTGGCAAACGTGTTCAACGCCGAGACCTTTATCGAGGGCCTCATCGC
>CABUQK010000015.1 GCA_902493615.1 uncultured Collinsella sp. | reverse complement strand
CCATCAAGATCATCGGCGACCACACCGACAAGTACGTCCAGGCCTACTTCCAGTACGACTCCAAGAAGACCGGCGGCGTCACCGTCTCGCACCTGCGCTTTGGTGATTCCCCGATCCGTTCGCCGTACTACGTGACCAAGGCCGACTTTGTCGCCTGCCATAACCCCAGCTACATCGTTAAGGGCTTCAAGATGGTCCGCGACGTCAAGCCGGGCGGCACCTTCCTGGTCAACTGCCAGTGGAGCGACGAGGAGTTCGCCGAGCACATGCCCGCCGTGGCCAAGCGCTACATCGCGAACAACAACGTCAACGTCTACCTGATCGACGCTATCGACCTGGCGGCCAAGGTCGGCATGGGCAAGCGCACCAACACGGTGCTCCAGTCCGCTTTCTTCGCGCTGGCCAAGGTCCTGCCCGCCGAGGACGCCCTGCAGTACATGAAGGACGCGGCTACCAAGTCCTACATGAAGAAGGGCCAGGCCATCGTCGACGCCAACCACAAGGCCATCGATGCCGGCGCTACCGCTTTCCGTAAGTTCGAGGTTCCGGCCGACTGGGCTACCGCCGAGGATGCCGCTCCCGTCGAGCTCTCCGAGGAGACCAAGTCCGCTATCGCCCAGCAGGTCAAGAACCTGCTCGAGCCCATCGATCGCATGGACGGCGACAGCCTGCCCGTTTCCGCCTTCGTCGATTGCGCCGACGGCCAGTTTGAGCTGGGCGCCTCCGCATACGAGAAGCGCGGCGTCGCCGTGGTCGTTCCCCACTGGGACGAGACCAAGTGCATCCAGTGCAACCAGTGCGCCTACGTGTGCCCGCATGCCACCATCCGTCCGTTCGCGATGACCGAGGACGAGGCTGCCGCCGCGCCCGAGGCTACCCGCACGCTCGACGCCATGGGCCCCAAGGCCAAGGGCATGAAGTTCACTATGGCTGTGTCCCCGCTCGACTGCATGGGTTGCACCAACTGCGTCAAGGTCTGCCCCAAGGGCGCCCTCGAGATGGTTCCCACCGAGCAGGAGATGGACCAGCAGCCCGTTTGGGACTACATGGTCGAGAACGTCTCCGAGAAGAAGGAGCTCATCGCGGCCAACGTCAAGGGCAGCCAGTTTAAGCAGCCCTACCTGGAGTTCTCCGGCTCCTGCGCCGGCTGCGCCGAGACCGCCTATGCACGTCTGGTGACCCAGGTCGCCGGCGACCGCATGTTCATCTCCAACGCCACCGGCTGCTCCTCCATTTGGGGCAACCCCGCTGCCACCGCTCCTTACTGCAAGGACAAGGACGGTCACGGCCCGGCGTGGAACAACTCCCTGTTCGAGGACAATGCCGAGCACGGTCTGGGCATGGCCGTTGGCTACGAGGCCGTTCAGAAGAAGCTGATCGCTGCTACGCAGGAGATCATCGCCGCTGACGGTCCGTCCGACGAGCTCAAGGCCGCCGGTCAGGCTTGGATTGACTCTGTCAACGACGCCGAGGCCTCTAAGACCGCTGCCGCCGCTTACGTTGCCGAGCTCGAGAAGTGCGGCTGCGACGCTTCCAAGGCGATCCTCGCCGACAAGGCTTACCTCACCAAGAAGTCCTTCTGGGTCTTCGGTGGCGACGGTTGGGCCTACGACATCGGCTTCGGTGGCCTGGACCACGTCCTGGCTTCCGGCCACAATATCAACGTCTTCGTCTTCGACACCGAGGTCTACTCCAACACCGGCGGTCAGGCCTCCAAGGCCTCGAACCTGGGCCAGGTCGCTCAGTTCGCCGCTGCCGGTAAGGTGACCAAGAAGAAGTCTCTGGCCGAGATCGCTATGAGCTATGGCTACATCTACGTGGCGCAGGTCGCCATGGGCGCCAACCCGGCTCAGACCCTCAAGGCCATCCACGAGGCCGAGGCCTACGACGGCCCGTCCCTCATCATCGGCTACAGCCCCTGCGAGATGCACTCCATCAAGAAGGGCGGCATGCAGAACTGCCAGGCCGAGATGAAGAAGGCTGTCGAGTGCGGTTACTGGAACCTCTTCCGCTTCAACCCCGAGGCTGCTGCCGGCAAGAAGTTCTCGCTCGATTCCAAGGAGCCCGCGGGCGGTTATCAGGAGTTCCTGATGAACGAGGCCCGTTACGCTTCGCTGACGCGTTCCTTCCCCGAGCGCGCCGAGGAGCTCTTCAAGGAGAACGAGCAGGCCGCTATGGACCGCTACGCTCACCTGCTGAAGCTCAAGACGGTGTACAACGAGGCCTAGGTCTCCCACCGCAGGATCTGAGGGCTAACCTTCGCGGACGTCCTCGGACATGAAAGAACCCCCGCTGCGCACTACGTGCGGCGGGGGTTCTTTCGTCCTGCGGAGTGTCCGCAAAGGTTAGCCCTCAGATCCTGCTACGACTACGTCCTCGGATTGTGTGGGCGGATGAAGGACGTAGTTGGTCGGGTATTCCGTCCTCTTCGCTGTTTCGCGGCTTTGCCGCGAAACCTCGCGCCACTTTGGGGATGGATGGGGGACTTGGCCGTTGCCGCTTTTTCGGAGCTCTTCTTTATTCCTTTTGTTGGATGAAAAGCCCCTTGTTTTTGCAGGGGTGCATACTCGACTTATATGTGCATAGAATCTCGTATAGTGCGAGTAAGATATTGCGCTGTCTGTTTTGTGTTTAGCAAAGATATAGTTTGCATAATCTGGTCTAATCCCTGCTCTATTAAAATAAAGTTGCACGTAAATGGCGTAGATATGCTTGAGCTGGGGTTCTGTACGCTGAGCGGATAAAAACGACCGTTCACCGTTCCGCTATTTTCAAAATGAATAAAATGAGCGATAAAGAGAATATAAACCTTAATAAACTCGCGTATCGCACGGGCGCGGGTTATTAATGGGTTGTAGGCCTTTTACAGAAAGGATTCCAGCAATGTCTAAGCCTCTTGGCAAGCCCGATCGTATCGTCGTCGCCCTTGGCGGCAACGCCCTCGGCAACAACCCCGTTGAGCAGATCGAGGCCGTGAGCAACACCGCTCACGCTCTTCTCGGCCTGATCGAGCAGGGCAACGAGATCATCATCACCCACGGCAACGGCCCGCAGGTCGGCATGATCCAGAACGCCTTCGCCGCTGCCCACGACGCCATCGGCACCCCCGAGATGCCGCTGCCCGAGTGCGGCGCCATGTCCCAGGGCTACATCGGTTATCACCTGCAGCAGGGCATCGGCCGCGAGATGCACAAGCGCTATAAGCGCTGGCACGCCGCCACCGTCGTCACCCAGATCGAGTGCGACCCGGACGATCCCGCGTTCAAGAACCCGACCAAGCCGATCGGCCCCTTCTACACCGAGGAGCAGGCCAAGGAGTTCATGGCCGAGGATCCTTCCAAGGTCTTCGTCGAGGATTCCGGTCGCGGCTGGCGTCGCGTCGTCGCTTCCCCCGATCCCAAGAAGATCGTCGAGGCTGACTCCATCCTCAACCTGCTCGATAACGAGTTCATCGTCATCGCCTGCGGTGGCGGCGGCATCCCCGTCGTCCGCGACTACGAGAACAAGGGCTGCTACAAGGGCGTTCCCGCCGTCATCGACAAGGACCTGGGCGGCGAGCTGCTGGCCGAGGACTGCGACGCCGACGTTCTGTTCCTGCTGACCGCCGTTGAGCATGTCGCCATCAACTTTGGCAAGCCCAACCAGGAGGAGCTCGAGGACATCACCGCCGACGAGGCCGAGCGCCTGGCCGACGAGGGCCAGTTCGGCAAGGGTTCCATGGAGCCCAAGGTCCGCGCTGCCATCAAGTTCGCTCGTTCCCGCAAGGGCCGCACCTGCATCATCGGCGCTCTGGACAAGGCTGCCGAGACCATGGCCGGCCTCTCCGGCACCCGCATCCACGAGTAGTCTCTACTCTGTTGCCTCTCTCGTGGGCGCCAGGCAAGACGCCCACAAACTAGCCTCTCTTCATGAGCCCCGCAGTCCGCTCCGACTGCGGGGCTTTTGCTATTCACCTAGTCCCCGATGGGTGAGTAGTCATTGGGGACGTTCTTAAACGACTAGTCAAACAAGAACGTCCTCAATGACTACTAATTTAAATCTGTCCCCAATGACTGCGGAAAGCGCATCTCACACCGACGCATTGCTTTCGGGCCCTCTCCCCAGGCTCTCCATAGCTCAGCTGGACTCCCCGCAACCTGTTCCGAGTTGGCGGAACGAGCGCGACGTGGAGTGTCATTCTTTACCGCGTTAGACTAGACGCAGGGAAAGGAGGAGGACATGGATGCTCGCGTCAAGCAGCTTGTAAATATGATCGAGGACGCTCAGCCTGTCGCTGTCGCGGTACTTGCCAAGCGTCTCGAGGTAAGCGAGCGCGCCGTGAGAAACTATATCCATCGCGCAAACGACAGCCTTGCAGGGGTTGCACGCATCGTTGGCAGCAAGGGGCAGTATCGTATCGATGTTGCACGTGCAGATGAGCTTGCTCGCTTGCTAGACGGTGCGGCTCTGGCCCATCCGGGCATTCCTGATACGCGCGATGGCCGTGTGTCCTTCCTTCTTAACGACCTCCTCATGCGGTCCCAGTGGGTGACGATTGAGGAGTATGCGGATTTACTCTACGTTTCGGCGCGGACTCTGTCCAATGACATGCGTCTGGTAGAGCAGAAACTCGCCCAATTTGACTTAACGCTCGAAAAGCGCCCACGCTACGGAATCCGCGTTGCGGGCGGGGAGTCACAACGGCGCCTGTGCCTGGCCTCGCTGGTGAGGCCCGTGTTGTCCGACACCGACGCTGCAAAGCTCGCCGAGCGCCTGCGGGCCATCGCCGCATGTGTGGACGATGCCCTGACGGCCTCGCCCGTCACGGTGAGCTCGCTGGCATCCCGCAATCTCATCATGCATCTTTACATTGCTCTTGGCCGCATCGAGCAGGGCTGCTATGTCCCAGCTGCAGAATCGGACGTTCAAAAACTGGAGGGAACGCGCGAATACGCCGCGGCTTTCCAGATTGCCGCAAACATCAAGGATGCCCTGGGCGTGAGCATGCCCCGAGAAGAGGTTGCCTTTATCGCAATCCATTTGCTCGGCAGGGGCACGGGCGTGCCCGAGAAGGGCTCTGCCGTTATCTCGGACGAGATGTGGGAGATTGCTTCCGAGATGGTACGTGCGGTCAACGATGAGTTTAGGTTTGACTTTAGCGGCGATCTTGAACTTCGCATGAACCTTGCTCGGCATATCGGCCCTCTGGGCTATCGCCTTGAATATCACATGCATATGGATAACCCCATGCTGCCCGATATCAAGACGAGGTTTCCGTTGGCCTATTCGATGGCAGCTGGCACCTCGCAGGTACTCGAGCGTCATTTTGGCAGCCAGCCCTCTGATGAAGAGCTCGGCTACATCGCCATGGCATTTGCCCTGGCCCTCGAGCAGCAAGCCGACCAGCCGCGTCGCAAGCGCATCCTGATCGTGTGCGCCTCGGGAGCGGGAAGCGCCCGTATGCTCGAGCACCAGTACCGCAAGCAGTTTGGCATGTATATCGATTCGATTGAGACATGCGATGTCGCCCGCGTGGGAACGTTCGATTTTTCGCACATCGACTACGTGTTCACAACGGTGCCGCTCAACGTCAAGTTGCCCGTGCCCGTCCGCGAGGCCGATTTCTTCTTGGAGACGAGCGATGTCAACGCTATCCGCAAGGTGCTGAGCGACGACACTGCGCAATCGGACTCCGTAAGCTCTTTCTTTAGCCGTGCCCTGTTCTTCAACCGCGTTGAGGCGTCGTCGAAGCAGGCCGTTCTCCGATATCTCTCCGAGCGCGCCGTCGAGAGCGGCCGTGTCGATGCCCAGTTTGCCCAAGAGGTCGCCGAGCGCGAGAGCGCGAGTGCCACCTCGTTTGGCAATGGGGTAGCCATGCCCCATGGGATGCATCCCTTGAGCGCCGAGGCCTTTGTTACCGTGGGCCTGCTCGAACATCCCATTCTTTGGGACGAATACGGCCATGAGGTCGATATCGTCTTTATGGTGTCGTTTGCCCGGTCGGGCGGCGATGAGGCGCGGATCTTGAGCTCACTGCTCGCCGAGATCTTTATGGACCGCCAGGGGGTCGAGCGCCTACGCGAGCGCCGGTCCTGGCATGAGCTGATGGCGCTTGTGCAAGCGCATACGGCTTAAGACTTCTTTTGTCGATAACCCTGTCTGTCTACCTGCAATAAACCTCGAGGATTGCGGGCGGGAGATAGGCGTTTCGAATATTCAAGTACAAACCAAACATCACGGGAGAGGAGACCGTTATGGACGATCAGGGAACCGAGATGGTTTCGTTTCAGCTGGTCGCTGCGGCGGGAGAGGCACGCAGCCTTGCCTTCGAAGCCCTTGAAAAGGCAAAAGCGGGGGATTTTGACGCCGCCGCCAAACTCATGAAGCAGTCAAAGGATGCGGGAATCAAGGCTCACCACATCCAAACGCAGCTGCTTTCGACTGAGGCAGCGGGCGAGCATCTGTCGGTGGATGTGTTGCTGGTCCATGCTCAGGACCACCTCATGTGCTCCATGCTTGCTCAGGAGCTCGTGCAGGAGCTGATCTGCCTGTATGAGTGCACTGCAACCAAGAACGCCTAGCGGCGTGCGGTGACTATCCAACCAATCAATGCGAAGGGAATCCCTTATGAAGATCCTTCTTGTTTGCGCAGCTGGTCTGTCTACAAGCATTCTGATGAAGAAACTCGAGAAATATGCGGAGCAAAACGGCATCGAGCTCGATATCGATGCGGTGGGTATCGGCGAGTATCAGGAGACGTGCGCCAATTATGACGTGCTGCTCTTGGGGCCGCAGGTGTCCTACCAGCTCAACACCGTCAAGCAGGGGAGCGGTAAGCCGACCGCGGTCATCCCCGCACAGGACTACGGCATGGGCAACGCCGCCAACGTGCTGGCACTCGCCCAGTCGCTGTTGGGTTAGGAGGCGACCATGGAGAAGTTCATGACCCTGCTTCAGGAAAAACTGACCCCTATCGCCAATTTCTGCGGCACCGAGCGCCACTTTGCCTCCATGCAAAAGGGCTTTATGAGCGCGATCAGCTTCATCTTGGTATCTGCCGTCTTTATGATCCTCGCCAACCCGCCGGTCACGGCCGACCTGGTGGCGCAGGGCGGGTTCTGGTCCGTCTTTGGCCCTTGGCTCGATTTTGCGACGGCCAATAAGCTCACGCTGCTCATCCCCTTCAATATGACGATGGGCATACTGTCGGTGATCGTGACGTTCGCAATCGCATATAACCTGGCGGGCACCTACAAGATGCCCAAGCTTAACGCCGGCATGACCTCGCTGGTGATGTTCCTGATCGCCGCGGCGCCGTCGTCCTACTACCAGCTTGCTGACGAGTCCGTGCTCCAGGCGGTCCCCTGCACCTATCTGGGTGCGCAGGGCCTGTTTACCGCCATCATCGTTGCCTTGGTCTCCGTCGAGGTCACGCGCTTCTGCCAGACCAAGGGCATCACCATCAAGATGCCCGATGGCGTGCCGCCGTTTTTGTCCGAAACCTTTGGCGCCATCGTACCTATGCTCGCCAACATCCTCATCTTCTTTGGCGGCAACCTGCTGATCCAGATGATCGATCCCGCGCTGTCCATCCCCTCGGTTATCGAGAAGCTGCTCGCTGCCCCGCTTTCCGTCGCAGTTGACTCTGTGCCCGGCGCACTGCTTATCTGCTTCATGACGCTGCTGTTTTGGTGCTTTGGCGTCCACGGCAACATGATCGTAATGCCCATCACCGCCCCGGTCTCGCTTGCCGCCTTTGCCGCCAACGCCTCGCTCTATGCTGCCGGGCAGCCGCTTGAGTTCCACCCGGTGCTCATGTCGTTGGCCATCAACCTCATCGGCGGCACGGGTAATACGTTCTCTTTTGTGGCGCTCTGCGCGTTTAGGGCAAAGTCGCAGCAGCTCAAGGCATTTGGCAGGGCATCGATCGTGCCGAGCTTCTTCCGTATCTCCGAGCCCGCGATCTTCGGCGCGCCCATCATCTTCAACCCGATCCTCATGATTCCGTTTGTGCTAGGCGGCATGATCTCGGCCCTGCTGTATTGGGGTGCGGTCTCACTGGGTCTTGTCTCTAACTTCTACATCTTGGTGAGCGGCACGTTCCCCATCTTCGTTCAGGGCTTTGTCCAGTGCCTCGACCCGCGCATCTGGGTGTTTACGATCGTTTTGATCGTGGTCATGGCTGTGGTCTGGTACCCGTTCTTTAAGGTGTACGATAACCAGCTCCTGGCTCAGGAGCAGGAGAACGCCGCGGCAGCTTCTGCCGAGGATGCTGAGTAGCATGAGTTACTTTGACAGAACGTCTGCCGCCGGTATGCCCGAGGGCTTTTTGTGGGGTGGTGCCCTCGCCGCCAACCAGGCCGAAGGGGGCTGGAACGAGGGCGGCCGCGGCATGTCGCACTCCGACCTGATCCCACAGGGTTCCGACCGCTGGGATGTAATGTTTGGCAGGCAAAAGCCCGTGGACGATCCGGACAGGCTGTATCCATGCCGCTGGGGCAACGACTTCTTCCATCATTGGCACGAGGATGTCGAGCTTTTTGCCGAGATGGGCTTTAAGTGCCTGCGTCTTTCAATTTGCTGGAGCCGTATTTTTCCCACAGGGATGGAGGCCGAGCCCAACGGCGAGGGCTTGGAGTTTTACCGTCAGGTATTCGAGGCGCTGCGCGAGCATGGAATCGAGCCGCTTGTGACGCTGTCGCACTACGACTATCCGTTGGCTCTGGTCGAGCGCTATGGTGGCTGGCAAAGCCGAGAGATGATCGAGCGGTATGCGCACTACGTCGAGACCGTCGGACGCGCGTACCAGGGCCTCGTGCGTTATTGGCTTACGTTCAACGAGATCAACAGCGTGGCGCTGTCCTATCTCAACGCGGGTGTCACGCTCGAGGATGAGCGTGACCGTGCAGCCGTGACTGCGGCGTTCTCGCACCATATGTTTATGGCGAGCGCTCGCGCTGTCGAGATTCTGCACAAGATCGATCCCGCAAACAAGGTGGGTTGCATGGTCGCTGCCGGTGCGACCTATCCGTACCGTTGTGCGCCCGAGGACGTATGGCTTGCGTATGAGGAGGACCGCGGCCGCTACTTCTACACAGACGTGATGGCTGCGGGCGCCTATCCTGCTTGGAAGCTGCGTGCACTCGAGAAAGAGGGTGTTCACGTGCCCTTTGAGCCGGGCGATACGGAGTATCTGGCAGAGCATACGGTCGACTTCATCTCGTTCTCGTACTATTGCTCGCGCTTGGTGTGCGCCGATGATCAGGTGATCGCCGAGAAGGCGGAGGGCAACGTGTTCCCGACGTTGCGCAATCCGTACCTCAAGGATAAAGAGACTGCCTGGAAGTGGCAGATCGATGCGCTGGGTTTGCGCGTGACGCTTGCCGGCTACCACGATCGTTACCATCTTCCGCTCTTTATCGCCGAGAACGGTGTGGGCGGACTCGATGCGCTGGAAGACGGCAAAGTCCACGATGCGTATCATATTGATTACCTGCGAAGGCATATTCTTGCGCTGCGCGATGCAATTGTCGAGGACGGTGTTGACCTGATGGGATACACGCCGTGGGGCTGTATCGATTTGGTGTCGGCCTCGACGGGGCAGATGAAGAAGCGCTATGGCTTTGTTTATGTCGATGCCGATGATATGGGCAAAGGCACGTTCGATCGCTACCGAAAGGACAGCTTCTGCTGGTACCAAAAGGTCATTGCATCAAATGGCGAGGACTTGAGTTAACTCTTGCAGGTCTGTTGCCCCCGCGGTCCGCTTCGGCCGCGGGGGCTTTTGTTATTGAGGCGGCTGTTCATGAGGAGCATTGCAGGCTGCGGAAACCCGGCACTTGGGGACGTTCCTTTCCTGCCGGCAGCTTGGGACAGTCCTTAAAGGCCGCATCGATCAACTGCGGAAAGCACATCCCAGAATGAGCGTCCAACATGGGGTGCGGTTTCCCTTGAGGCCCTCAATCGGAAAATGCATCCCGGATTATTGTCGAAAAGCGGTCCCTAGTTTCCCAAACGGGCCGCTAACGGAAAGCGCACCCCGCTATTGGGCCCCAAAGCAGGATGCGCTTTCCGTGCTGGCAGTTCCAAGCAGTTCGGGATGGCCCTTTTCGTCTGCTCTCGGCCGGCGTCCGTAAGACTGTCCCCGACGACCACTCATTTAAGTCTGTCCCCAATGAGTCCCCAATGACTAGTAGTAGGCCCACATGGCTTCGACTTCGTTAAGGACCTCTACGCAGCCCCAGCGGCGGGCGCTGCGGCTGGCCGAGTTGGGGTCGTAGACGCCAATCTGGTCGGTGTCGTCAATACCGTAAAGCACAATGTAGTGGCCCACGTTGGTAAAGGTGCCCGGCCGAACGGCGGCGATGACGGGCGCTCCCGAACGCAGCGCCTGAGTCATAGAGTCGCGATCGTTATGGAGCTCCGTTCCGTTAAGTCCCAACTGCCACGCGCCGCTCGTCATAAACGACCATTCGGTTGCACCGGTGGGGGCGTAATTGCCCGCCTCGGAAAGCGCGCACATATCGACGGGGGTCATATCGGTGCGTCCCGTCTTAAAGATATAGACCATGGTGAGGCACGTAGGCCCGCAGGCATTTTGGCGGATGGTGCCGCCGGCGTAAGGCAGCTCAGACCACGCAGGGTCGATCTGATAGATATGGGGCATCGTGCCGGCTTGCCATTGCGAGCGCGGGGTCGAAAAGGCGAAAGAATAACCGGGCGCGACGGGGGCCTTGAGCAGCTTGTCCTCGGCGGTGGGCTCGAGACCGGCCGAGCCGTGGGACATACAGGAGCTCATAAGCACAAAGACCAGACAGGTGAGGATAGAGCACAGTGCGAGGCGAAGTCGACGAGCCGGCAGGGCGGGGGCATTCACGTGCGATGTCGAGCGGTAAGACTTGCCGTCGCGTTCGCCTTGGGGATGCGAAAAGAAGCGGTTGATATGGCTGCCGGGCTGACGTACGCCGTTGCGGCGCAGTTGCGGAACCTCGGCCTGACGCTGTCGAGTGCGCGCGCCCAAGCGGCTATCTTGCTGCGCGCTTGTGTCCATGCTCGGACGGCCACTCTGCCGCGTTCTGCTTGTCTGCTGCCGAGACGAAGGCCTGGGTTGCTCTTGAGGACGTTGCGGATTGCCGCTCGTGGCACTTCTGGGCGTCGGCGTGGTACGGCCAGCAAGGCGAACGCTTTGTCGCCGTTGATCACCGTCGTTGTATCCGTATGCCATTCGTACCGCCTTGTCTCATGTATAACCTGTCTATCCTACAAAAAAGATGTGCAACAAATGGGTCTGCGCGTCAAAAGCTCGGTAAACGGTACGAAAGGCGCAAAACACACGGCCTCAAAAACATCTCTCTATGCGTCCGATGAACGTACGCCCGTCGGGCGGGCGGCAGCAATGAGCGGCAAACCGTGCCGTTCGTCCCAAAAACGGCGCCGCTCGTTTTGCAGTTCTGCCTTCGGTCGAGCTACAAGCGGAGCTGCTGCGCCAAGGCCGTATCTTAAAGCCACGAAATAAAAGAGCGCGGCAAAACAGACCGCGCAAGGGGTGACGTCAAGGGGCGTCAAAAAGGAAAGGAGGGGAACAATGGCGGACAAGAACGCAGAAGTTGCAGTCGAGGATAACGGCGGTATGAAGAAAACGCTTTCGCTCTGGAACTTCTTCACCATCGGTTTCGGTGCCATCATCGGCACCGGTTGGGTTCTGCAGGTCGGCGACTGGATGGTCGTGGGCGGCGGTCCCGTTCCCGCTATGATCGCATTCCTCTTGGGTGCAATCTTCCTCGTGCCCGTCGGAGCTGTTTTCGGTGAGCTCACGGCTGCTATTCCCATCTCGGGCGGCATCGTCGAGTATGTCGATCGTAGCTTTGGCCGTACGCTGAGCTACATCACCGGATGGCTTTTGGCTCTGGGCAACGGCATCCTGTGCCCGTGGGAGGCCATCGCCATTTCGACCCTCGTGTCCGAGATGTTCGGCAGCCTGCCCGGTCTTGAGTGGCTGCGCGCCGTCAAGCTCTACACCATCCTGGGCGCCGACGTTTACCTGTTCCCGACGCTGATCGCGCTCGGCTTTGCAGTCTACGTCATCTTCCTCAACTTCCGCGGTGCCAGCTCGGCCGCCAAGCTCCAGGCCTTCCTGACCAAGGCCCTGCTCTGCGGCATGCTGCTCGCCATGGGCGTCTCGCTGTTCACCGGCTCGCCGGACAACGCCATGCAAGTGTTCTCCCAGGTCGCCGGTGCTGGCGGCGGCAAGGCCGCTACCGAGAGCACCAGCCTGTTCGCCGGCATCGTGTCGGTCCTGGTTCTGACCCCGTTTTTCTACGCCGGTTTCGACACCATTCCTCAGCAGGCTGAGGAAGCAGCCGAGGGTCTCAACTGGAACAAGTTCGGCAAGATCATCTCCCTGGCCCTGCTGGCCGCCGGCGGCTTCTACATGGTCTGCATCTACTCGTTCGGCACCATCCTCGACTGGCATGAGTTTGTTAAGAGCCCGGTTCCCGCGCTTGCCTGCCTCAAGGGCATCAACATGCTCCTGTACCTGGCCATGCTCGTCATCGCCACGCTTGGACCCATGGGCCCGATGAACTCTTTCTACGGCGCCACGAGCCGCATCATGCTCGCCATGGGCCGCAAGGGCCAGCTGCCCGAGAAGTTCGCCGAGGTCGACCCCAAGTCCGGCGCTCCCAAGCTCGCCTGCGTCGTTCTGGGCGTCATCACCGTCATCGGTCCGTTCCTGGGCAAGAACATGCTCATTCCTCTGACCAACGTGTCGGCTCTCGCCTTCATCTTCTCCTGCGGTATGGTCGCCCTCGCCTGCCTGCGCATGCGCTTCACCGAGCCCGACCTGCCTCGTCCCTACGAGGTGCCCGGCGGCAAGTTTGGCATCGGCCTCGCTATCGCTGCCTGCGCCATCATCATCGGCCTGCTCGTGATCCCGTTCTCTCCCGCCTCCCTCAACATGGTGGAGTGGAGCATCGTGATCGGCTGGTTGGCTATTGGCCTGGCCCTCATGGCTTTCACCAATTCCCGCAAAAAGTAACGCCTAACCGGGGCGGACCAGGTGCGCGGGGCCCTCTCTTCCGCGCACCGAACCCGGCACCACTTGGGTAGCTTTGTGAGGCCTTAACCCAACACGGCCTCACCCACATATATGGATCCATAAGGAGGAACCATGTCCACTAAGTATGCAATCGTTGGCGGCAAGCTCATCGACGGTACCGGTGCCGAGCCGGTCGAGAACTCCCTCGTTCTCGTCGACGACAACGGCAAGATCGAGTACGCCGGCGCCATGCAGGACCTTCCCGAGGGCGTTGAGGTCATCGACGCTGCCGGCAAGACCGTCCTTCCTGGTCTGATCGACACCCACCTGCACTTCTCGGGCAACCTGACCGACGATGACACCGACTGGGTCATGCAGCCGCTCCTCGAGAAGCAGGCCGTCGCCGTCAAGCAGGCCTACGACTGCCTCACCCACGGCCTCACCACCGTCTGCGAGATCGGCCGCTTTGGTATCCAGATCCGTGACTGCATCGACAAGGGCGTCTTCAAGGGCCCGCGCGTTCTGGCCACCGGCCTTGGCTTCTGCCGCGTTGCCGGCCACGGCGACTCCCACCACTGCAGCCAGGAGCTCAACAAGGAATCGCACCCCTGGGGCGATCAGGTCGACGGTCCTTGGGATCTGCGCAAGGCCGTCCGTCGTCGCCTGCGCGAGAACCCCGATGCCATTAAGATCTGGGCTACCGGTGGCGGCATCTGGCGCTGGGACTCCGGCCGCGACCAGCACTACTGCTCCGAGGAGATTCAGGCCGTGGTTGAAGAGGCCAAGATGGTCGGCATCCCCGTGTGGAGCCACTGCTACAACAACCACGCCGCTGCCTACGATTCCGTTCGCTTTGGCTGCGAGCAGCTGATTCACGGCTTCGATATCGATGAGCGTACCATGGACCTCATGGCCGAGCAGGGCACCTTCTTCACCCCGACGATCGCCTTCCTGCCCACCTGGTACGCCACCTATCCGCCCGTCTACGTCCCCGAGCTGCACGACAAGTACGAGGGCACCCTGGTCGAGAAGGAGCTGCAGCGCAACTACGACTGCCTGCGCGAGGCCAAGAAGCGCGGCGTCGTCATGACGATCGGCTCCGACTCCTTCTCCTTCGTCACCCCGTACGGCACCTGCTCCATCGAGGAGATGTACGAGTTCGTCGACAAGATCGGCTTCACCCCGGTCGAGACCATCACCTGTGCCACTCTCAACGGTGCCAAGATGTGCCACATCGAGGACGAGACCGGTTCCATCGAGGCCGGCAAGTGCGCCGACCTGCTGGTCGTCAACGGTGACGTCGCCGCCGACATCCACGTGCTCAACACCGACAACATGGACGTCATCATGAAGGACGGCTGGATTGTCGAGGCCGGCACCTTCGGCGAGGCAAACAAGTACAGCGCCTAAGCTACCGTTCATCGATGGCTTGATGTAAAACACAGTATTTGATTGCATAATGCAATGGAGAGGGTCGCTTGCGGCCCTCTTTATTGCTATGGGGTGCGTCAGTAAGAAGGAGATGACGGTGGATCTCAATAGGCTGATTCTAGGCAAGAGCTACAACTCTACCAAGGTCTTTCGTACCGCTCAGCATGTGGTTCAAGCCATCTTGCTCGGTATTGTCGTTCCGCTGCTTATCCTGCTGCTCATCTGGGATCTAACCGATAATCCCAATCCCGTTCCGGCCGTTGTCGTCATTGCCGGCTTGGTCATGCTGTGCTTCTTCTTCTCGTACGTCTTTGTCGTTCCCGACGACCTCACATCGAGCGCAACCGACCGCACGCTCGCCATCGCTTCAAAAATATTCGCCTACACGTCGCGCGGCCTTACGCCCGAAGCTGCCCTGGGCGCCTCTAAGATCATCCTGTCCGAAACTATCGCCTCTGCCATCTGCTTTACCGACGGCAAGCAGGTGTTGGCAAGCTGGGGCGAGGACTCGGCAAAATGCCCCGCGGGCACCCCGGTGGTACTGCGGACTACGCTCAACGTGATCAACAGCGGTGAGCAAAGCGTGTTCTCGCGCGATGCCTCGACCGAGACGGGTGGCTACTTTCCGCGCCTGCGCGCCGGTATTGTCGCACCGCTTACCGTGCGCGGGCATTGCGTGGGCACGCTCGAGCTGTATTATCCCCGTCTGAGCAGCATCGATATGCGCCAGACGGCGCTTGCCTCGGGCTTTGCCGACCTCATTTCCACGCAGCTTGCGAGCTTTGAGCTTGAGCGCCAGGACGAGCTTACGGCCCGCGTGGAGCTGCGTGCCTTGCAATCGCAGGTCGATCCTCATTTTCTGTTTAACACCATCAGCACCATCGTGTCGCTCGTTCGAACCGAGCCCGACAAGGCCAGGTCGCTGCTGATCGACTTCTCCAACTACTATCGTCAGACGCTTTCTGATTCCGATACGCTCACCACGCTCGAGCACGAGGTGGAACAGGGCACTCGCTATATCAATCTTATGCAGGCTCGGTATGGCGACGGCCGTCTGCGCGTCTCGGTCGATATCGACTTTGAGGTGCGCGATTGCATGGTGCCGCCGTTTATCTTGCAGCCGTTGCTCGAAAACTGCATCAAGCACGCGCAGCGCGAGACCGAGCCGCTTTCTATTCATGTTAGGGCTTTCGAGACCGATGACGGTTTGGAGATCATCGTCGAGGACGACGGCATCGGTATGAGCGAAGAAGTCTGCGCGCATCTGTTTGAGCAACATCGCCTGGAGGAGCCCGAGAGCATTACCGCCGACGGCTCCGTCAAGCGAGGTTGCGGCCTGGCGCTCTTCAACGTGCTTCAGCGCATCCATTTCTTTTACGGAGAAGATTCCGGCATGCGCGTGAAGTCCCAGGAGGGCGTGGGAACGCAGGTCATCGTCGAGCTGAACGGCGAGCCGCATGAGCCGGCGCCGTTGACGGCGTAGCACGCGGTTGGATTGAGAGAAAAAGAGGGGAAGCACATATGTCCGAAGGCTGGAACATCTTGGTGGTTGATGACGAACCTCCCATTAGGGCTGAGCTACGCTATCTGTTGGAAAAGGATACGCGTGTGGGCCAGATTGCCGAGGCGGGCAATGTCACCGAAGCCGTGGAGTCGATTCTGTCGAACAAGCCCGACGTGCTGTTTTTAGACATTACCATGCCCGGTCGCTCGGGAATTGAGCTTGCCGAGACGCTGCAGAACCTAAAGACGCCGCCGGTGGTTGTGTTTGTGACGGCGTTTGCCGAGTATGCGGCCGATGCCTATAACCTCGATGCCGTCGATTATGTCGTCAAGCCGGTCGAGGACGCACGCCTGTCAAAGGCACTCGACAAGATCGAGGCAGCCTTGGGTGTCCGTCGTGTTATCCACGCTCCGCGCCAGCCTTTGCGTCTGACGGTGGACCGCGGGGGCAAAAAGGTGTTCATTCCCGCCGCAGACGTCTGCTACTTTGAGGCGCGTGCCGATTTTTGCAACGCCGTCTGCGCCGAGGGAACATACCTGATCAATGAGTCGATTTCCTCGCTCGAGCGGCGCCTGGCCCCCGAGGGCTTTATCCGTGTCCACCGCAGCTATCTGGTCAATTTGGAGGACGTGCACAATGTCGAGATCGGTTCCACGGGTCTTATGGAGCTCAGGCTCGATCGCGTAACCTCGACGGTGCCCGTGTCCCGCCGTCGCGCTGCCGAGGTTAAAGCACACTTGGGGCTTGCGTAGACGGTCTGCGTGCCGTCGTTTACCATCGCAGGTTTGGCATGGGCGCGCGGTGGGCATAATGGGTGGCATCGAATGAAATCGAAAGGATCATTATGCCCGCGCTTATCACCCATCATCTGTTTGGCGAGGAAAGCATCGACCGTCTTCCGCAGGGCGTCATCACGTCCGATGAAGAGCGCATTGCCTTTATCTTGGGCAACCAAGGCCCCGACCCGTTTTTCTTTCACATTCTGACACCGCGTGTTTCCGACTGCACGCTGCTGGCGCAGGTCATGCATCGGTCGCGCATGTCTCGCCAGTTCGCGTGCCTGCGCGACGGCGTGTCGCATCTGCTGCCGCGCGACGCCAGCTTGGGTCGCGCCTTTGCGCTGGGCCTGCTGTCTCATTACGTGCTCGACCGCAACGCCCATCCTTTTGTCTATGAGCAGCAGTTTGGCATCGTGGAGTCCGATTCAGAGCTTGAGGATTCGAGCAGTCAGGTTCATGCCGTGATCGAGAGCGACCTGGATGTACTGATGCTGCAGCTTAAACGCGCCGGCGCTACGGTCGACGATTACCCGCCGGCGGGCGAGATCGTCACCACCGATCGCATCAATCGCGTGGCCGGCGTGCTGATGAGCTATGTTGCCGGACGCGTGTACGGCATTGACATTCCGGCGGGGGAGTACGGTGCTGCCGTTGCCAATATGCAGCGACTTTACCGCGCGATTGAGCCGGCCGGCTCCGCAAAGACGCGCGCGATCTCGCTGGTTGAGGGCTTGGTGCACGACTACTCGCTGCTCGATGGCCTTGCCCATCGCGTGACGACGGAGCTGCCCGAGCGCACCGGTAACCTGGGCCATCTGACATGGAAGAATCCCTTTACCGACGAGGTCTCGAACGAGAGTTTCCCCGAGGTCTTTGATCGCGCGCTGGTCGATTACGAGTGCACGGTCGCACGTTTTATCGAGACCGGTGACATGGATGCCGTGACCAGTCACGTCAACTACAGCGGTCGCGTGCTCAATGCCGATGAGGAGTTCGACCGCGAGGAATAGGGCCCGTGCGTGCCCCTTTGCCGAATCCTTACCGGCGGTTCTGGACAATTGGGGTACGATGAACTAACTGCATATCGGGCGAATACGAAGGGTCCCTGTCCATGAAATACACCAAGCTCGAGCGTAACTGGGTTATGTATGATGTGGGCAATTCGGCCCTCGTGCTGCTCAATACCTCGGTGGTGCCCATTTACTTTAACGCCATCAATACCGGCGCTTCTTCGGCCGACCTGGTGGTCGCCTGGGGCAATGCGCAGACGATTGCCTCGCTGGTCATCGCCATGCTCATGCCCATTCTGGGCGCGCTTGCCGACTACGCCGGCAACAAGATCAAGTTCTTCTTGGGCTTCTTCCTCACGGGCCTGGTGCTTTGCTTGGCGCAGGCTATCCCAATGTCCGCCATGGCATTTTTGACCGTGTACGTGCTGTGCACCATCGGCCTTAACTCTTCTATGACGTTCTACGACGCCATGCTGCCCGACATTACCACCGACGAGCGCATGGACGCCGTGTCCAGCTCGGGCTATGCCTGGGGCTACATCGGTTCCACCGTGCCGTTCGTCATCTGCCTGGCGCTCATCATGGGTGGCCCCGCTCTTGGCGTCCCCACCATGCTGGCAACGCGTCTGTCGTTTATCATCACTGGTGCCTGGTGGCTCATCTTTACCCTGCCGCTCATTCGCACCTATAAGCAAAAGTACGGTCGCGAGCGCGGTCCCGAGGACACCATCGGCCACATCGTGGGCGGTGTGTTCTCCGAGGTCGGACACACCATGCGCGAGATCGCCCACAACAAGACCGTGCTGGTCTACATGATTGCGTTCTTCTTCTATATCGACGGTGTGCACACGGTCATTTCCATGGCTACCAGCTACGGCTCGGCTTTGGGCATCGATTCGACCCAGTTGGTCCTGGCGCTGCTCGTCACGCAGTTCGTGGCCTTTCCGTCCGCCATCATCTACGGCAAGCTCGCCGGACGCGTGGGCACGCTCAACATGATCCTGGTGGCAGTCGCCGCCTACATGGGCATTGTGCTGTTCGCCGCGTTCTTCCTAAAGACCGCCTTTGAATTCTGGGTGCTTGCCATTATGGTCGGCCTGTTCCAGGGCGGCGTGCAGGCGCTTAGCCGTAGCTACTTTGGTCGCATTATCCCCAAGGAAAAGTCCAACGAGTACTACGGCTTCTTTGACATCTTCGGTCGCTATGCAAGCGTCATGGGCACTTTCCTAGTGTCGGTCGTCACCTCGCTGACCGGCAACCCGTCGCTGGGCGTCCTTTCCATTGGCGTGCTGCTGATCGTTGGCTTTATGCTGCTGGTCCGCCTGTCCCGCATGACTCGGGCGGCAGAGCATGCCGCATAGGAGCGAGCGGCTATTGTGCCTGTCCACGGTACTCTTTTGGGGTTATCCGCAATAAACATTGCGACTTGCGAGCAATGATTTGCCCAAGTGGGTATGATGGAATCAGCTAGGTCGCGGGGCGTCGCCTGTGTTTGGCGGCGTCCCGTTTTTGTGTTGCAGGGAGGGTAAGGCATGAACGCCACAGTCGTGATTCCAACGTATTGGGCGGGCGATGACGCTTGCGCAAACGCCCCTGGCACCTATGACCATTCGACGCGACTCAACGCCGACAATCCCGAACTCGACCGCTGCCTGGCCTCGCTTGAGCAGGTACGTGACATCCCGCGCATCATCCTTTTGGTGGTCTGTCCCGTTTCTGCCACAGCCGATGTGTCGCTGCGCGTGCGCGAGATTGTCGACGCGCATCCCACGCTCAAGGTCACCGTTGTCACCAACACCCAGGCCTCGCGCATTGCAGACCGGGTTGCTCAGATCGCGCCCAAGGGTTCGGGCGAGTGCGTGAGCCTGCGAGGCTACGGTGCCATCCGCAACATGGGGCTAGCCTGTGCCGCTGTGCTGGGGCATGACGCGGTTATCTTTTTGGATGACGATGAGACTGTCATCGACGCCGACTTTATGAAGCGCGCGACCTATGCGTTGGGGCAGCAGACGCGTCAGGGCTTGCCGATCTTGGTCAAGAGCGGCTATTTCTACGATCGCGACGGCTCGCCGCTGGCTCCCACGGACAAGGCGGGCATCTGCCATCGTTGGTGGACCAAGCGCATCGAGTTCAACCGTTGGATGAAAAAGGCGCTCTCGGGCACCCGCATCTCGCGCTCCAACTACGTGTGCGGCGGCCTGATGGCCCTGCACGCCCGCGCCTTTACGCGTGTGGCCTTTGACCCGTTTATCACCCGCGGCGAGGACTTGGATTACCTCTTTAACATGCGCATGTTTGGCTACGACGTGTGGTTCGATAACGAGTGGACCGTGCGCCATCTGCCTCCGGAGTCCGAAAAGCGCTCACCGCGCTTTATGCAGGATGTATACCGTTGGTACTACGAACGGGCCAAGTTGACATTCGCCGCGCATCAAAAGGAGCTCATTCCCGTTACGGCGGCATCACTCATGCCCTACCCGGGCCCGTGGATTTCGCGCGAGCTCGACGACCGCGTGCGCAAGACCGCTATGGTCCGCAGCGTGTTTACCCGCGAGCATGAGGGCTACCTGCGCATCTGGCGCCACGGTATTGACGAGGCCAAGACCTACGCGCGCCAAAACGCCGCAAGCTACCTGCGTTTCCAGAGCTTTTGGCCCAAGATCATGGACGGGCTTTGGCGTGACGCACAACTGATCAGTATCCTGGAGGGGGCCGAATGATCGACCGCCGCGCCCAGCGCGATAGTTCAATATCAATCTTTCGCATCATTGCCGTTGCCTGCGCCATTTGCGTGCTGGTGTACTTTATTTTTGCCTTGGTGACCGGTATCGAGCCGATCGCCACGGTGATTGCCTGCGCGCTGCTGTGCATCTTTCTGTGCATCTTTATCTTTTTGACGCTCAATCCCGATTCGGTGCGCTCCCAGTACACCGAGGAGACGCTCTCGGTGGCCTCGGCCATGCTCGAGGACATTAAGGGCGGTCTGACGCAGGAGTCGGCGCGTTTGGTGTGCCGGCGCATTTTGCCCGAGACGCGCGCCATGACGGTGGCCATCACCGACGAGGGCAACGTGTTGGCCTGCGCGGGCGAGTTTGAGGAAAAACTACTGCCAGATTCTCCCATCCACACGCTTGCCACACGCTACGTTATCGAACATGGCATCGTGCAGTCGTTCAACCGTATGGTGGATGTCGTGGGCTCGGATGGCTCGCACAACCAAGTCCCCGCCGGCATTATCGCCCCCATCAAGGTGGGCGATCGTACCGTCGGCACGCTCAAGTTCTACTACAAGACCCCGCGCGCCGTCGACCGTACCCAGTACGCGCTTGCCTCGGGCTTTGCCGAGATCTTGTCCACGCAGCTCGCCATCCACGAGCTCGAGGTGCAAAAGGAACTCACAGCGCGCGCCGAGGTGCGTGCGCTGCAGGCGCAGATTAACCCACACTTCCTGTTCAACACGCTGAACACCATTGCATCGTTTACGCGCACCGACCCGCTGCGGGCCCGCGAACTGCTTCGTGAGTTCTCATCGTTCTATCGTGCCACGCTCGACAACTCGGGATCGCTTATTCCGGTCTCGCGCGAGGTTGCACAGACCAAGCGCTACCTTACCTTTGAGAAGGCCCGCTTTGGCGAGGACCGCGTGCTTGCGACGTTCGATGTGTCCGAGGACGTGGAAGATACGCTGGTGCCGGCGTTCGTGATCCAGCCGATTGTCGAGAACGCCGTACGTCATGGTATGGGCGATGACGACGCCCTGAGGATCGACGTGACCGTTCACCAAGACGGCGAGGATGCAATCTTGATTGCCGTGGCCGATAATGGCGTGGGCATGGATGAGGGTACCGCCGCCAGACTGTTTGACGAGCGCTCTGCCCGTCCCGACGCCAGCTCTCCCCAGGGTGGCGGCGCCGGTGTGGCCATGCACAATATTTCGGAGCGCATCCATCGCTTTTATGGGCCGCACTCCTATACGCGTGTCGAATCGGCGCCGGGCAAGGGCACCAAAGTGCTCCTTCATCTTGATTTGTCAGAGAGCATCTTTGACATTCAAGAGTAAAATAAAGGGCTACGGGCTCAACGTCATGCGACGGATGCCCGGCGTAGTTAGTTGACGAAAGGTTTTATCCCTATGCTGCGTGCGATGATTGTGGATGATGAGGCGCCGGCTCGCTCGGAGCTTCGCTTCCTGCTCGAGCAAACGGGCAAGATCGGCACGATCACGGAGGCGTCGAGCGTCCGCTCCGCCATCGAGATGCTTATGGAAAGTCGCGTGGATGTCGTGTTTCTCGATATCTCGATGCCCGGTGCCTCGGGCCTGCAACTTGCCGAGGCGCTGCATAAGCTCAAAAATCCGCCGGCGATCGTGTTTGTGACTGCGTATAGTGACCATGCGGTCGAGGCATTCGACGTGGATGCCGTCGATTATCTGATGAAGCCGGTCGAGGAAGCTCGCTTGGATCGCGCGATCGAGAAGGTCATGCAACGCGCCAAGCCGGTTACGGACAGCAAGGTGACCATCGAGCGTATCCCGGTGGAAAAGGGCGGCCGCAAGGTGCTCATTCCCGTGGACGACATTCGCTTTATCATGGCCAAGGACGATTACTCCTGCATCTATACCGTCGATGATCGCTTTTTGTCGACGACCTCGCTGGCGCAGTTTGAGGCCAAGCTCTGCGACTTTGGCTTCTTCCGTGTTCACCGTCGCTATATCGTCAACTTGGCGTGCGTTACGGACGTCGAGACGGTGCCCTCGGGCGCCATCCAGCTGGGCATTACGGGCGTCGACGAACGCGTGCCGGTTTCGCGCCGCCGCGTCGTGCCGCTCAAGAAGGCTCTGAGTCTCTAGCACACTGGCCCCGCAGCTCTGTAGACCCATCGTCTGCGGAGCCGTGGGGCCTTTTTGTATGTATCTGCCGAATCGTTTTTTGCGGAAGGGATCCCATGAACAGTGCAAGCGCCAAGCGCATCGACATCATCTCGGACACCCACGGCTATTTATCGCCTGCGCTCTTGGATGAGCTTGAGGGCGCAGACCTGATTATCCACGCCGGCGACCTCACGTCAGAGATGGACTACGAGCACCTATGCACCATCGCCCCCGTGCGGGCCGTACTGGGTAACAACGATTACTACCGCGACTACGGCCCCGATGTAGATCGTCTTGCACTCTTTACCTACGAAGGCCTTAAATTCGCCGTAGCCCACTACCGCGAAGACCTTCCGGTGGGATCCGTAGACGTAGCCATCAACGGCCACACCCACGTAACCAAAGAAGCCCAAGTGGGCCGTTGCTTAGTCCTCAACCCGGGCAGCGCCAGCTACCCCAGAGGCACCCGAGGCCCCACCATGGCCAGAATGCTAGTAAAAGACGGCAAGATCATAAGTACCAAGTTTATTGACCTAGACTAACCGCAACAAAAACGGGGGATGCACAATGCGTCCCCCGTTTTTCTTTAAGCCAAAGGCCGAAGTTCAACAAGATCCATCAGACCAACCCCGCCGAAGAGCACGCGGGCTAGCCGCGCAGCGGCGCACGCCCGCAAAACTGGTTGAATAATGTGACGGCAGGGAGGGTCTCCGGGGCTGAGGGCGGGGGTTAA
>CABUQK010000014.1 GCA_902493615.1 uncultured Collinsella sp. | reverse complement strand
CCCCCGCCATCTCCGGGACGACGGCGCGTGACCTTGACCTCGCCATCCGAGACCTGATCGGCCACGGAGGGCACTGAAGGCTTCTGCTGCGCGCCCGAGGAATGGCGACGGCGCGGACGCGGCGCGCGCTCCTCCTCGCCACGTGACTTGCCGCCCTTGTCGACAGGCGCATCGGAGGCCGAGGCGCCCTTGGAAGCGGCACCGGCCTCGCGAGCAGCTGCGGCGCGGAAGGCGTCCTCGCGCTCCTCGCTCGACAGATGACGGCGGCGGCGACGTGTGGGGTTCATGCCGCCACCGCGATTCTGCTGCTGGGGCTGCTGAACCTCGCGCTCGCGAGAGGCGTTCTTGCCCGCGGCTGCAACATCGGTAGCATCGCCCGAGCCCGCGCGCTTACGACGGCGACGGCCATCGGCCGCCCCCTCGGCCTCGGGTGTCTCGGCCTTACCGCGGCCCTTTCCGCGGCCACGGCCCTCGCCCTGACCCTGACCGGCGCGAGCATCGGATTCAGCATCGCGACGACGGCGCTTGGGCATCGACGTGCCGGCCAGACGGTCGGCACTCGACAGGCCATCGCCCACATCGACGCCGTTTTCGCGATCGAGCTCCATGAGCGCCAGACGCATCTCGGGCGACTCGATGCGCTCGAGCACATCGCGCGTCACACAATCGGGGCGGCAATTGCAGCCCTGCTCGGCAGCCTTCTTCTTGCAGCCCTCCGAGCAGGTCATATCGGCCAGGTTGACCTTAAAGACTTTGCCGTTCTCCAGGCGCAGCACCAGCTGCTCACGCGGCGTGTCATATTCCTGAATACGCGCCTTGCCAAGCGGCGTATCGATGAGCGTCTTCTTTTTGGGCGCACGGCTCTTAAAGTCCTTGTACGCCTCGAACTCATAACGCAGGCAGCACATCAGGCGGCCGCACACGCCGCTGATCTTGGACGAGTTGAGCGGCAGGTCCTGCTCTTTTGCCATGCGAATCGAAACGGGCTCAAACTGTCCGCCAAAGCGCGTGCAGCAGAGCTCCTGTCCGCATTGGGCATAGCCGCCCACCAGACGGGTCTCGTCGCGCACACCGATCTGGCGCATGTCGACGCGAATATGCAGCGTCGAGGACAAGTCCTTGACGAGCTGGCGAAAATCGACACGCTCCTCGGCGGCAAAGTAGAACACGGCCTTCTCGCCGCCAAACAGGTACTCGACGCCGACCGGCTTCATCTCGAGGTCGAGCTCTTTGACCAGACGGCGGAAATCGACCATGGCCTCGTCGCCCTGGATGGCCAGGTCGTCAGCAAGCTGCAGGTCGATGTCGCTCGCCACGCGCAGCACGGGCTTGAGCGGCTGACCGATCTCGTCTTGCGGCACCTCAAAGGGATCGGCCGTGACCAGGCCGATCTCGGTTCCGCGCTCGGTGGAGCAAATGGCATAATCGGCCTCGAGGATATCCAAATCCTGCGGATCGAACCACAGGTCGCGCGAGGCGTAGGTAAACTTAACGGGTACAACTAACGGCATTTCAGTGCCTTCCTGATATCGAACAGCATGACCTCGATGGCCAGCTGGGGAGTAACGTTTCTGGCGATGTTGCGCTCGGCGGTCGCGACTGCCTCGAGCGCCCGTGTGGCACCCGCAACATTGGTCGCGGCGGCAAGCCGACCGATCGTGTCGCGCACGTCTTCGTTCACCACGTCGGCTGCCTTGTCCTGAAGCGTCAGCAGCACGTCGCGCATGAGCGTCCGCGCGCTCGCCAGCGCTTCCATGATACCCGAACGCTCGCGCGCGTTGAGTTCGCGCTTGTTGCGGTCCTCAAGCTGCTTCAATGCTCCACGCGACAGGTAGTCGGCGTTTTGCTCGAGCACCTTTTCCTGTGTGGACTTGACCTCGGCGAGCGGCGCCTTAACGGCGACGATGAGTGACTTGGCGCGGCTGAGCACGTCGGCCTCGTCGGCGGCGATAAGCGAATCGATGGCGCGAACCATCTGACGGCGGGCGTCCTGGCGCTCGGCGCTCTTGAGGAACTCGATGCCACGCGTGGGGCTTCCCGCCACGGCGACGGCCATGCGGCAACGCGCAGGGTCCTGACCGGTGGCGCGGCTCACGGCCTGCGCGGCGACGGCGGGCGATACCAGCCGAAACGGCACGCACTGGCAACGACTCACGATAGTGGGCAGCATCACGTCTGCCGAGGTGCCCAGCAGGATGAACATAACGCCCTCGGGCGGCTCCTCGAGAGTTTTGAGCAATGCGTTGGCGGTGTTGGCGCGCAGCTGCTCGGCACGGTCAATGATGTAGACCTTGGCCTTGGCACGGATGGGCGCCAGGGGCACGTCGTCGAGCAGCTCGCGTGTCTGGGCGATAAGGTAGCCCGTGGCGCTCTCGGGCGTGTAATAGTGCACGTCGGGGTGCGTATGGCGGGCGACGCGCACGCAGCTATCGCATGAGCCGCAGCCATCCTGCTCGCACAGGAAGGCTTGGGCGAGCGCCCACGCGGCGTCGAGCTTGCCCGCGCCGGGCGCGCCCAAAAACAGGTAGGCGTGCGATGCGCGACCGCTGGCGACGGCATTGGTCAAAAAGTCGCGCACGCGCTGTTGGGTGTCAAGCTTGGCCAGCAGGCTTGCCTGAGCGGGGGCCATGTTACTCGGCCTCCTGGGCAAGCGCGGCGGTGACGGCATCCTGGGAAATGTCGAGGCCGTAGGCGCGAACCTGCTCGACCGTCTGTGCGAATACGTCCTCGATGGACGCGGTCGCGTCGATGAGCTTTACGCGGTTTGGCTCCTCGGCGGCAATTGCGCAAAAACCCTGGTAGACACGCTCTTGGAAGGCCATGCCCTTAGCCTCCATGCGATCTGCCGCGCCACGGGCTGCCATGCGCAGCGCCGCCTGCTCGGGCGTGATGTGATAGACGAGCGTGAGCGCCGGGTGCGTACCCGCGACGGCCAGGTTGTTGGCATCGCGCACCATCTGACGATCGAGGCCATCGGCAAACGCCTGGTAGCAGGTCGTGGAATCGTAGAAGCGATCGCACAGGACCACCTTGCCGGCAGCAAGGGCGGGCGCGATGACCTCGTGCACCAACTGAGCGCGTGCCGCCTCGTAGAGCAGCAACTCGCAGGTGTCGCCCATCGCCGTATTGGCAGGGTCGAGCAGCAGAGCACGGATCTTTTCGCTGATGGCGGTACCGCCCGGCTCGCGCAGGCTCACAACCTGGTAGCCAGCGAGCTCGAGCGCACGGGCAAGCAGGCGCGCCTGCGTAGATTTACCGGCGCCATCGACACCCTCGAGCGTAATGAAGCTATGTTGAGCGGGCTCAAAAGCCATGGGCGCAGCCCCTTCCTACAAGGCGCGTAAATGCAGATATATCAACCAAGCCATGATACCCCAGTGCTCGGCGCGTCCCCAATGGCTAAAGGTGCCTTTCCGAAGTTGCGGTGAAATAGGGACTGATTGAAGCTCTGAGACCGCCAAACAGTCCCTATTTCACCGCAACTTATGAAGGGGAATTTGGGGTGCTGGGTATAATCGTCGTATTGCATTGAAATGTGGCGAAAGGAGTGGCAATGTCTCGGTATTGCGCCTCGTGCGGCAAGCTTCTTGCAGATGATGCCAAGTTCTGCACCTCGTGCGGTGCACCCGTTGAGCAAACAGCCGCGAGCGATAGCCAGCCCGCTTTTGAGCAGACCGGCTCCCTTGATACGCCGCAAGCCAAGGCGGACGACCCCCTCGCCTATCGCCCCGACCCCGCCGCAGGCCCCGCGGCCGTCGAGACCACGCAGCGCATACCCGTCGCGAGCGGCTCGTCCCAACAGGAGCCGGCTCCCGCATACGCGCCCGCTTCGCCACAGACCCCCGCCCCCAAAAAGAGCGGCACCGGGCCGCTTATCGCCGTTATCGTTGTGCTGGTGGCAATCATCATCGCCCTGGTCGTTTTCTTTGTGATCAAGCCTTTCGACAACGCCGCCACGCAGACGACTGCCGAGGTAGCTAAGCTGCACCATGACGTCGACGACGATGACCTAAAGCCTCTCGGCGATCCCAACAGCCTGTACGACGATGATGACGATGACGACGAGGATGGCGGCGAAGCAACGCTCTCCGAGCAGAACCTCTACCGCCGACTGAGCGAATACTACGACTTGCTCGAAGACCTCGACAACTACGTCCGTGGCTGCGCGCAGAACTTCAACGGCAGCTATCTGGAAGAAGATCGCACCACCCGTCAAAATCTCGCCGACGTCGCCGAGCGCACAGAGGACACCATCGAGCAGTATTACGACATCGTCGAGGACCTGGACGTCCCGACGAGCTCTAAGAACTACAGTTCCTGGAAAGACATCGTTGCCCTGTATGACGACCTGGATCACCGCATTGACGCAATCTGTGATGCCTGGGAGATCAGCCTGAAATACACCAAGCCTGCGGATCACAAGAATGAGATCGTGGCGCCGCTGTCGCGCGACAACGTGGCGGGCACCAATGACAATAAGTACCGCCTAGACTTTGAGGAGCGCTACCCCGGCGCCAAACCCGTCGAAGTGAACTAGCGCTTTGTCGTTCCCGAGCCGGCAGTTAGGGACGTTCCTAAACTGCCGGCAGAAAAGGAACGTCCCTAACTGCCGGATAAAAAACGAGCGAGGATCGTGGGGTCCTCGCTCGTTTTTTTGGGCAATGTTTCGACTGCGCCGTTACTTGTCGGCGGCTGCTTTCTTGGCAGCCGACTTCTTCGCGGTCGTCTTCTTGGCGGCAGTGGCTTTCTTAGCCGTCGTCTTCTTGGCCGTGCTCGCCTTAGTCGTGGTCTTGCGGCCGCGGGCGGGCTTCTTCTCTTTGGTCGGGCAGTCCATGTTCACGCAGATGCACCACGGGCCGCGCGCCGTGTTGACCACCACGATGGGGGCGCCGCACTCGGGGCAGGTCTCACCCGTCGCCTCGAGCTTACCGCGCGCCGGCAGAGGATAGCTCACGCCGCAGTCATCGTAGTTGGTGCAGCGGATAAAGCGCTTGCCGCTCTTCTCACTCTTGTGCGCGATCAGGTCGCCATGGCGTCCGGCCTCGGCGCACACCTTGCACTCGCCCACCTTAAGGTCAGGCTCGTAGTTGGTGGGGCACGTGGGGTTCACGCAAATCTCGAAGGCCTTCTGGCGGAACGGCTGGCACTTAATGCGCGGCGCGCCGCACTCGGGGCACACGGCCGCCTCGCCCTCGAGCGGGCTTACCTTGACGCCGCTCGGCACCGGATAGGTCACATCGCAGTCGGGCCAGCCCATGCAGCCAATGAAGCTGCCGCGGGTCTTGGCGCTCGTCTTCATAACCAGGTCCTTGCCGCACTTGGGGCAGGCGCCCACGCGCGCATCGGCCGTGACGGCGTCGCTGATGGCGTCGCCCAGCTCCTGCGTGTGCTTGAGCAGCTCGTCGAGCACGCCAGCCAGCAGCGCGCGCGAGTGCGTCACGACATGCTCTTCGGTATCCTCGCCGCGCTCCACACGGGTCATGTCGCCATCGAGCTCGCTGGTCATATCGGGGCTCGTGATGCGCGGGGCAAACTGCGACAGTGCATCGATAATGGCGATACCCAGCTGACTCGGCTCCACGGGATCGTTTTTGAGGTAGCGCACGGCGTACAGGCGCTCGATGATGCTCGCGCGCGTGGACTTGGTGCCCAGGCCGCGCTTTTCCATCTCCTGCACGAGCTTGCCCTGGCTGTAGCGCGCGGGCGGCTCGGTCTGCTTTGCCTCGAGCTTAATGTCGAACACGTCGACCGTATCGCCCTGCTCCAGCGGCGGCATCTGCTCATCGCGCTTGAGTCCATACGGATACGCCTCGCGGAAACCCGGGGTCACGAGCACATCGCCCGAAGCCACGAACGGCTCGCCGTTCACATCGAGCTCGAGCTTGGTGTTCTCGATGGTCGCGGGACCCATAAGCGTCGCCAGGAAGCGGCGGGCGATGAGGTCGTAGAGCTTGCGCTGACCGCCATCGAGCGTGGACGGATCGCCCTCGCCCGTGGGATAGATAGGCGGGTGGTCGGTGGTCTCGACCTTGCCGCGCGTGGGCTTCATGGGACCGGCGAGTACCTTTTTGCACACGGGTGCCAGCGCCGGGTTAATCTTTGCCAGGTCGCTCACCACGGCGCCCAGATCGAGCGTCGCGGGGTACACGGTATTGTCGACACGCGGGTAGCTGATGAGACCGGCCATGTAGAGGGACTCGGCGATGCGCATCGTACGCGCAGGCGAGATGCCCTCGGCCGCGGCGGCAGCCTGCAGCGAGGTGGTCGCAAACGGCGTGGGCGGCTGCTGCTTGCGCGAGCGCTTGGTCACCGCGGCGACGGTTGCCGTCGTAGCGCCGTCAACGTGACCGTACGCCGTCTCAGCAGCATCCTTGTCGGTAAAGCGCGCCGTCTTGTGCGCGATCTTAAAGCGATCGTCCTCGGCAGCGCCTTGCGCGGCACCCATGCCGCGAATCTGCCAATAGTCCTCGGGCACAAACGCCATGCGCTCGCGTTCGCGCTCGACCACCAGGGCAAGCGTCGGCGTCTGCACGCGGCCGGCGGAACGCACGTTGCCAAAGCCGCCAAACTTGGCGAGCGTCAGGTAGCGCGTGAGCACCGCGCCCCAAATGAGGTCGATGTGCTGACGGCTCTCGCCGGCGTCGGCCAGGTTCTGGTCGAGCGAGACAAGGTTATCGAAGGCCTGCGTGATCTCGGCCTTGGTAAACGAAGAATACTGGGCGCGGGCGACCGGCAGGTCGGGCGCGACCTCGCGCACCTTGTTGAGGGCGTCCGAACCGATCAGCTCGCCCTCGCGATCAAAGTCCGTGGCGATGATGACGCTGTCGGACTTTTTGGCGAGGTTCTTAAGCGAGCGGATGAGTTCCTTCTCGGCCGGCAACTTAATGACGGGCGCCCAGGTGAGATACGGCAGACTCTCGAGCTTCCAGCCCTTGATGGAGATGCCGTCGGCAAGAAACGGCTTGCGCTTGGTGTCGTAGGGCGGGCGTGCCAGGCCATCGGGCATGTCGGCCGGCAGTATCTCGCCGTCCTCGGTAACCGAATACCAGCCCAGCTTTTTATCGAACAGCACGCTGTCGCAAAAATCGGGCGCAAGGATGTGACCGGCAAGGCCGATCGTCACGCATTCCTCGCCCTTCCATTCAAAACGGTAGATGGCGGTGTTGTACACCTTGTCCTTTTTGGGCTTGCCCGTGGACAGACGCTCGGCGATCTGACGTGCAGCGTCGTTTTTCTCGGCGATGATGAGCTTCAAAAGAGGCTCCTATCTCGTGTCTCTGCGGCTACGCCCGCCCGTATGGCGGCCGATTTACGCCCTTGCTTGCTCGATCTGCCCGATGAGCCAATCGCACCAGGCATCCATGCCCTCGCCCTTGCGCGCGCTCACGGCAAACCGCGGCGCCTGCGGATTGAGGTCATCGAGTGTCCTAGTATACCTATCCATGTCAAAATCGAAAGCCGGGGCCACGTCGACCTTATTGAGCAGCTGCGCGCCGGCGTGCTGGAAGATGCCCGGGTACTTGATGGGCTTGTCGTCGCCCTCGGGCACCGAGAGAATCATGATGGACAGGTTCTCGCCCAGGTCAAAGTCGACCGGGCAGACCAGGTTGCCCACGTTTTCGATAAAGATGACGTCGATATTTTGAAGACCCACCGCCTGGTCGAACGCGTCAACGGCCTCCATGATCATGTTGCCCTCGAGGTGGCACAGGCCACCCGTGTTGATCTGGATGGCGGGCATGCCGGCTTCCTTCATGGTGATGGCGTCGACATCCGAGGCAATATCGCCCTCGATGACGGCACAGCGCAGGCCAGCCTTGTCGCGCAGGCGCTCGTTGGTGCCCAGGATCGTGGTGGTCTTGCCCGAACCGGGGCTCGACAGCACATTGATCACATAGGTGTTTGTCTCTTTAAATCGCTGTCGCAGCTGATCTGCCAGGCGCTCGTTGCGCGACAGAATCGGCGACGCGATATCAATCGTTTTCTCAGCCATACTCGGCACTCCTTACTTTGGCCCCTTTATACCCCATCACCAGATGGCTAGCGGGCTAATCGTCGGGGGTTTCGATTTCGATACTTGCGATGTCGAGCTCGCGGCCGTGCAGCAGACGCACGTTGGCGCCGCCACATTGGGGACAGCGGCAATGGAAGCGATCGTGCTCAAAGACCTCCCCGCAGTCCAGACACTCGCTTTGTGGATGGACTTCCTCCACGGCAAGCTCGCAGCCTCGCGTGAGCGGGTCCTCATCGCGAAATGTCTCCCACGAAAAGTCGAGCGCCTCGCGCACAACTTCGGTCATATCCCCGATACGCAGCGTTACCAAAACGGCGCGCGAGGCCCCCGCCCCACGCGCCGCGCGAATCACTGTATCGAGTATGCCGTTGACAATGCCAACCTCGTGCATACCGATTTACTCCTCGTCGTCCTCATCGTCCGAGAACAGGTCCAGACGGCTCACAAACAAGCCCTCCTTGCCCTCGCGCGCGGTAATGACCACGCGGGCAATGGCGAGCGAAATCTCGTAGAGCGAGAGCAGGGCACCATACATGAGGCCCAGCGTAACGGGCGAGCCGTCGGGCGTAATCACAGCCGAGCCCACAAGCAGGCCCACGTACACGTAGCGCCAGGCGCCGCGGAAGGCCGCGTAGGACACGATGTGGAAGACGGACAGGTAGAAGATGATGAGCGGCAGCTCAAACGCCACACCAAAGCCGATCATAAAGAGCAGCTCCATGTTGACGTAGTTCTCCAGGTCGGGCAGCGCGGTTGCGACGGCAGAGGTCTCGCCGATGAGCCACTCAAAGCCTGCCGGGATAATGATGAAGTAGCAAAAGATTGCGCCCAGGAAGAACAGCACCGTCGAGGCGAGCACCGTAGGCACAACCCACTTGCGCTCGTTGGGACGCAGTGCCGGCAGGAAAAATGCCAGAATCTGCCAGATGATCATGGGCGTGCACATGACCACGGCCATCTTGATGGCCAGCGAGAAGCGCAGGCCAAAGCCGCCGAGCGTGGTGGTGATGTAGAACTTACCGTCCGGCACAAAGGAGCGGATGGGGTCTTCCAGGATGTCGAGCACCACGGGCGTGGCGAAATACAGCACGATGGCGGCGGCAAACACCGACACGACCACGATAGTCAGGCGGCGACGGAGCTCTCCCAGGTGATCGAAGAGCGGCATGCGCGCAGGTCCGATAGGCATTACTCATCGCCTCCCTTCGAGGCGTCGGCGGTGGCAGCCTCGGCAACGGCCTCGTCCTCGGCCTCGAGCTCGCGAGCGAGCTGGTCGACGACGGCCTTGCGCTTGCGGGGACGACGGGCGTAGAGGTCAGCCGTCGTGGGCTCTGCCGGCTCGGGCTCGGACTCTGGCTCTGCAGCAGGCTCGGGCTCGACGACAGGCTCGGCGGCAGCGGCAGGCTCGGCGCCCTCGGCCTCGGACTCCTCAGCAGCACCCTCGCCCTCGGCGGCAGCCTCGCTCGCGGCCTTCTCGGCGGCAAGGCGGGCACGGCGCTCGGCAAAGGTCTCCTTCTTTGCGGGCGCAGCCGTCTCGACGGCATCCTCGTCTGCATCGGAATCGTCATCGACGGCAGTCTTCTTGGGCTTGACCGGTGCCGAAGCGGCCTCACTTACCGGATCGATAATCTCGGACTGAACAACGGCCGTCATCTTTTCCTGCGTCTCGCGGAACTGACGGATGGCACGGCCGATCGTGCGGCCCATCTGTGGGAGCTTATCCGGGCCAAACAGCAAAAAGCCGAAGACCACGATGATCGCGAGCTCACCCTCTCCAATACCAAACACACATACCTCCAAGGCTCGATGTGAGTCGAGCCCGCACCGCGCCATTCGGCCGGAACTCGTCTATTCATTCGGTCAAGTATAGCGCCCGGACGCCAAAACGTCCGAGCGCATCACAAACATATGCCAAACGGCACGCCCTTTTGGGGGCAAAGATTATGCAGCGGTGATCGAAATCTCCTGGTCGACACCCAACAGCTGGACCACGCGCATCACCGGGGGCTGCACATTGGTGCAGCTAAAGCGCTTGCCGTGGTCGACCGCGTGGTGCGCGGCGCCCACGAGCACGCCAATGCCCGTCGAATCGATGTAGCTCACCTGGGCAAAATCGAGCTCAACGGCCTCAGTGGGCTGCTCGAGCGCCAGGTCGATGGCATTACGCAGGCTATCGGCGTTAGAGATATCGATCTCGCCGGTTACCTTAATGGTGTAGAGCTCTGGCGTGGGGTTGGTGGAAATACCCAAATCCATGTATACGCTCCTTTACGTATCGAAAGTGCGGATAGTACGGGAAGCCGCGCGTTAGGCGCGCTCGGCACGCGCAAGCTCGGCAGCGACGAGCTTGACGGCCAGCACCAGCACATCGAGCGCGGCCTCCAGGTCCTCGACCGTGGGATAGCTCGGCGCGATGCGGATGTTGGTATCGCGCGGATCCTTGCCATAGGGCCAGGTAGCACCGGCCGGCGTGAGCTTGACGCCCAGGTCGGCGCACAGCGCGGCGACCTTTTGGGCCGAGCCCTCGGGACCATCGAAGCTCACAAAGTAGCCGCCGCGGGGGTGCGTCCAGGTGGCGCAGCCCGTGCCGCCCAGGCCCTCGGTGAGCTTGCGCTCAACGGCCTCAAAGCGCGGACGCAAAAACTCGGCATGCTTTTTCATGTGCTCCTTGACCGCCTCGATGGTGGGAAGGAAGCGCACGTGACGCAGCTGGTTGAGCTTGTCGGCGCTGATGAGGCCGGCCTTCAGGCGCTTGGAGAACTCGGCGATGACCGCGGGGCTCGCACCGATAAAGCCGATACCGGCGCCCGGGAAGGTGATCTTGGACGTCGAGGCAAATGCCACCACGCGGTCCTCGGTGCCCGCCGCGCGAGCGAGGTCAAAGATGTTTGCGAGCTCGTCGGTCTCGTCGTACAGGTCGTGCACGCAGTAGGCGTTGTCCCAGAAGATACGGAAATCGGGTGCGGCCGTGGGCATCTCAACCAGGCGGCGCACAGTGTCCTCGCTAAAGGTGATGCCCGTGGGGTTGGAATACTTGGGCACGCACCAGATGCCCTTGATGGAATCGTCGGCGGCGACGAGGCGCTCGACCTCGTCCATGTCGGGGCCGTTGTCGGTCATCGCGACGGGGACGTTCTCGATACCCAGATCGGCGGTGATGCCAAAGTGGCGGTCGTAGCCGGGAACAGGGCACAGAAACTTGACCTTCTTGCCGTCGTGCGCTGCCTCGTAAGCCTCCCAGGGCTCGTTGCCGCACGAGCCGCAACGCCAGAACATACCGGCGATATCGTGCTCGATCAGCAGGCTCGACGAACCCAGCACGAGCGTCTGCTCGGCGGGGCAACCCAGGAACTCCCCCGCTAGCTTGCGTGCCGAGGGAATGCCCTCAAAGCAGCCGTAGTTGGAACAGTCGACGTTGCCGTCGTGCAGATCGGCATCGGCATTGAGGATATCGAGCATGGGTCGAGAGATGTCCACCTGGGAGGGCGACGGCTTGCCGCGGGCCATGTCGAGCGCCAGGCCCTTGGCCTTGACCTCGGCGACCTCGGCTTTGAGCGCCTCGATGGCGGCATCGAGTTCGGTGGTTTCCATCTTCTGGTAGATCGTCTGCATGGGTGCGACCTTTCACGAAGCGGTACGTTGCAATTCTTCTAAGTATAGACCGCCACCGTCGCAACGTTATGAAGCCGTGATAGATTAAGTCCATCGCAATGAATTACGAATCGCCGCGCATGCCGGCATGAAGCGCCCAAGGAGGCACTATGGAGTACGGATCGTTCCAGGCCGAGGAATTCGGCGACCTTCAGCGCCTGGTCGACGGACTGTTTTACGACCGCCACGCCATCGACCGCCTGGATCTGATCGTACAGGCCGAAATCTTGGACCTGGCGCCCGATCTCATGGAAATCGTGAACCTGCTACCGCCCGGCTATTACGACCGCCAGTCACTTTGCGACCAGCTCAACTCCGCCTTGGCCGCCCACGGCTGGGGCGCCGTCTACGGCACCGTGGAATAAACCTAGTCATTGGGGCCTGTGGTCAAAAAATAGCAAATATGAGTACTGTTACTTTTTTAGTAACAGCGATTTTGAATTAAAAAGGCCAGTCTTGGCCTTTTGTGTCCGGTTTTGGAAGGATGCATCGGCATTTTTCGTCCAGCCACGCAATCGTTAATGCACAGACAGAATAGATTTGTACATTATTTTTCGCGCCTAAAATGAAACGCCGTTTGTGACAGTACTCACAAACGGCGTTTTTTGGCCACTGGGGTGTCCGGCAGGTGGCAAGTACTACTCAAAACCGCGTTTTACACGCGCTCGAGCAGGCTCTGGCGTCCGTTTCTACGCGCCTACTCGTTCTTGGGCGCGGGGTGCTTGCAGATCACACTCATGTAGATCATGCCAAGTACGGCCGCGGTGACAGAGCCGGCGAGAATAGCGGCCTTGGCAGCCAGAACCTCAAACTGGGCCGTCGGGAAGGCAAGGCCGCTGATGAGAATCGACATGGTAAAGCCGATGCCGCCCAGAATGCCCACACCGGCAATCATGTGCCAGTTGACATTGCGCGGCAGCTCGCAGGCCTTGAGCTTGACCAAGGCGAACGTCATGCCAAAGATACCGATCGGCTTGCCCAGCAGCATGCCAAAGTACACGCCGAGCGTCACCGGGTCGGTGAGTAGCGTGCTCATGTCCACGCCCACCAGGCGAACCTGTGCGTTCACGAACGCAAAGATCGGCAGAATCACAAAGTTAACCGGCGTGGAGATCAGACGCTCCATGCGGATGAGCGGCGGGGTCACGCGGTGCATGACGCGCTCGACTTTGGTGGTCGAGACGGTAAAGTCATGCTGGCCCAGGATGTGCGCCTCGTCGTCGTAGCGGTCATCGAGCAGCGGCAAGCACTCGCCCAGCCAATCGGTGAGGCTATCAAGCTTAACACCGCACTTGGCCGGGATGGTGAAGGCCAGGATGACGCCAGCAAGCGTAGCGTGCACGCCGCTCTTGAACATGCAGAACCACAACAGCAGGCCCAGTACCGAATACGGGGCAAGGCGGTAATGCTGCGTCTTGTTGAGCCACACGAGCGCGCAGGTCACAAGCGCGGCGGCGCCCAACCAAAACGGATTGGGACTCTGACCGTAGAAGATGGCGATGGCGGCGATGGAAATGAGGTCGTCGGCGATGGCGAGCGTCGAGAAGAACACGCGCACGCCGTTGGGCACGCGATTGCCCAAAAGCGACAGCACGCCCAGCGCAAAGGCAATATCGGTTGCCATGGGAATGGCCCAGCCGTTGTGCGCGCCGGCATGGTTAAAGATCAGATAGATGCAGGCGGGAACGACGACGCCGCCCACGGCCGCCAGCATGGGAAGCATAGCCTGGCGCGGGTTTTTGAGCTCGCCGACCGTCATTTCATATTTGAGCTCAATGCCCACCAGCAAAAAGAAAATCGCCATGAGGAAGTCGTTGACGAAAAGCTCGACGGTGAGGCCAGCCGTCAAATGCCCCAGACCCACATACAGCGGGGTCTCCAAAAAGTGATGGATGGCCTCGTAGGCATCGGTATTGGCACAGATGACGGCGGCGATGGCGGCGAAGACCATGACGGCGGCGGAAATCGTGCCGTTCTCGGCGATGCGCTCCCAGATGTCGTGACGTTCAAAGCGCTTGCGCTCACGAACGTTGAACAGCTGCTCAGTTGCTGCCATGGGCGGCTCCTTTCACGGGAAAGCTCCCGTCTTAAAAAAGCACGGCCCGCCCAAGTGGCGGCGCCGCGCTCTAACGTATTACGCTTGCATCTAGCCTACCCTGCACGACAAGCACGCAGGCGTGGCCGAAAAGCGGAACCACAGGTTGAACATTATTTGCCCAACGGCACGGGCACGCCTGTCCAAGAGACGACGCGGCGCCGTGCACAAAAAACGACCGGAGCGCGGGGCGTCCGCGATCCGGTCGTGGCATTTGGTCAACTAAACCTAGCAGGCGGCCATGATGGGGGCAGCGACTTGCTTCTTACGGGAGAGAACGCCCGGCATCCAGACGCCGTCGTGCTCGTCGGCAATGCCCAGGCCCTTCTGAGCAGCCTCGGTCTCGCCCTCGAGCAGGACCTGCGAGCCCTCCTCCATGATGTCGGTGATGCACAGGACGATGCCGTCGGCACCCTTCTCGGCGGCGTAGGCGCGCATGGCCTCGCGAATCTCGTCGATCATGCCGAGTGCGCGGGTCTTGTCGACAGTCTCGTACTGGCCGATGAGCAGCTTCTTGCCGGCGGGCTCGAACATCTTGATGTCGTTGCCGACCATCTCGGCTGCGGTGAAGGAGCCGGACGGACGGGTGAGGAAGACCTCCATGCCAAACTTGACCGGGTCGACGCCCACCTGCCCGCCGAGCTTGGCGGCGACGGCGCGGTCGACATCGGTGGTGGTGGGGCTCTTGAGCATGAGCGTATCGGTCATCATGGCCGAGAGCAGCAGCTTGGCCTGGACGTCGGAAAGCTCAACGCCGAGCACGCCGGCGAGCTTGGTGACGATGGTGCAGCTGGAGCCCCAGGGCAGGCAGATGTAGTGCAGCGGGCCGGCGGTCTCGAAGTCGCCGATGCGGTGATGGTCGACGACACCAAAGACCGTGGCGTCCTTAAGACCGGCAACGGACTGGGCAGACTCGTTGTGGTCGGTGAGGACGACGAGCTGACCGGCCTCGACGGACTCAATCACGCGGGGCTCGGCAATGCCGGCGTCGGCAAGCAGCTTGGCGGACTCGGCCGGAAGCTGGCCCAGAGCGCAAGCCTCGTAGGTGTTGCCAGCATACTCAACCTGATTGAGCAGCTGGGACAGGACGACGGCGCTCATGATGGCGTCGTTATCGGGGTTCTGGTGACCAAAGACAAGAACGTTTGCCATGGATATCCTCCACTTGTATATGTGTACTTGGACGTAGCTATGGTAGCACGCTGGCGCCGAACCTTATGAGACGCAAGGGCCGCGGCACAATTTGGGGCGAGCCTGGGGGGGGCGAAATCTGCCCCCCTTATACCACCCGCCCTCCTACACCGACTATTTACCGGCGGCGCGCAGGGCTACGTAGGCGGCACCGATGATGCCGGCGTCGTTTCCGAGCGAAGCGACCTTAATGGGCGTCTCGCGCGAGGCGGAAAGCGCGTATTGTTTAAAGTGCTCGCGAACCTTATCGAGGTAGACATCGGCCGAAGCGGACGCGCCGCCACCGATCAGGAACATCTCGGGGTCGACCACGTTGGCGATAAGCGCCAGGGCGCGACCGAGATAGTCGGCCATGGTATCGGCCGCGGCAAGCGCGAGCTTGTCGCCCTCGCGGCAGGCCTGGAACACGTCCTTGGAATCGGAGGGACCGGTGAGTTCGATGGGCTCGACACCCGCTTTCTCGCACTCGGCAAGGTAGTTGCTCACCACGCCGGTGGCGCTGGAATACTGCTCCAGATGGCCATGGCCGCCACAACCGCAGGTGCGTTCCTCAGCCGGATTCAGGCACATGTGGCCAATCTCGCCGCCGGCGCCCACAACGCCCGATACCACGTCGCCGTTAACGATAACGCCGCCGCCCACGCCGGTACCGATGGTGACCATCACCACGTTCTGCACGCCCTTGGCAGAACCGAGCCAGGCCTCGCCCATGGCAGCGGCGTTGGCATCGTTCTCATACTTAACGACCGCATCGGGGCAGTGCTCCTGAATGGCGACCCTCAGCTCGGGCAGGTTAATGGCAATGTTGGCCTTGACCTTGGCATCGCCCGACGCCGGAATGGGACACGGAACGGCCAGACCAATGCCCGCCACAAAGGCACGCGGAATCTGTGCCTTGGCGACCACCTGGTCGATAGCCTCGGTCACCGCGGCAAAGCCCGCAGCGTCAACGATAGGAGGCGTGGGCACGCTGGCCTTGGCAAGCAGGTTGCCGTCCTCGTCGAACAGGCCCTCCTTAACCGAAGTGCCGCCGACGTCGATGCCGATGTAATACTGCTTAGGTTCCATGGGAGCCCACCTTTCTCGTCTAAACATTGCCTGTATGGTACCGCTCCCAAGGCAAAAACCTGCCAAAAAGGGACAGGTTTGTTTTGGCAGGTTTTATCTGGGAAAACGCGAATGGCCGCTTAACACGACATTACTCAGATGTTTATCTATTTAGAGCGCTCTAGTTTATATGCGAAGCGACTTTTAATTATATCTTTCTCGAACTTTTTAAATATATTAATAGGGATGCTTAGGTGTTAACTATACTTTCTTTTATACTCAATCAGGTTGGAAAGGAGGTTCCGTGATCCCAAAATACGAGGCGGTAGCTGCGGATATCCGTCGAAGCATCGAGAACGGCGCTCTAAAGCCGGGCGACAAGCTTCCCACCGTCGTTGAGTTCTGCGAGCTCTATAGCGTTTCCAAAATCACCGTCAAACGAGCTATCGAGCAAATCACCGAGGAAGGTCTTATTACCAGCCGTCGTGGATCGGGTACCTACGTTAAGGACACGGCGGGGCTTCCCGGCCAGGCGTTTTTCCAGGGCAAAAACGACCGTGCCCAGGGTTTTTCGTATGAGCACCGCGGGGAGAAGGTGACCTCGGTGGTCTACGATTTCTCGATTGTTAATCCACCAGCGGACATCGCAGCCCAGCTGGGAATTGCCGAGGATGACTTTGCCTATCACATCGTGCGCGTGCGTCAGGCCGATGAGAAGCCCATCGTTATCGAGTACACCTACATGCCCCTCGAGCTGATTCCGGGCCTTAAAAAGAAGGACCTGTACGGATCGGTCTACCGCTTTGTCCGCGAGCAATGTGGGCTGAAGATTTCGAGCTTCCACCGTACCATTCGCGCCGTGGCAGCAACCAAGGAAGAAGCTGAGCGCCTGGACACCAAACCTGGCTCTCCCCTGCTCGAGCTCAAGCAGATTGGCTTTTTGGACAGCGGCGCCGCCTTTGAGTATTCGGTCTCGCGCAACGTTGGCGACCGCTTTGAGTTGCACAACGTAACATTGGCATAGGTTTTTGTAGTCATACAGGCGCTCGTTTTGAACAGTTTTACGCGGCGCCCACGCAGCACAATGGGGGTATGAACATGTCCGATTTGATTAAACTGACGCCGATCTTCCACGAGAAAATCTGGGGCGGCCGTCAACTCGAAACCGTATTTGGCTACGACATTCCCGAAGGTCCCATCGGTGAGTGCTGGGCCATCTCGGCCCATCCCAACGGCGACTGCCAGATTGCGGAGGGACCGTACACCGGCCACACGCTGTCGTGGCTGTGGGCCGAGCACCGCGAGCTCTTTGGCAACTGCGAGGGCAAGGAGTTCCCGCTGCTCATCAAGATTCTGGACGCCAAGGACGACCTTTCGATCCAGATTCATCCCAACGACGAGTACGCCGCCAAGCACGAGAACGGCAGCCTGGGCAAAACCGAGTGCTGGTATGTACTGGACTGCGAGCCCGGTGCCACGATCATCGTCGGCCAGCGCGCGCACGACCGCGCCGAGGCCGCGCAGATGATCGAGGGGGGCCGTTGGGACGAGATGCTCAACGTGCTGCCGATTCACAAGGGAGACTTTTTCCAGATCGACTCCGGCACCGTTCACGCCATCAAGACCGGCACGCTGATTCTGGAGACGCAGCAGTCGAGCGACGTGACATATCGCCTGTACGACTACGACCGTCCCGGCACCGACGGAAAGCTGCGCCCGCTGCACATTGAGCAGAGCCTCGACTGCATCGACTTTGATGCTCAGGCTCCGACCGACGGCACGGTGACCGCGCCCGAGGTGGACGGCGTGACCGAGCTCGAGTCCAACCCCTGCTACACCGTCGATCGCGTGCGCGTCAACGGCAGCAAGACCCTCGACCAGCGCTGGCCCTTCATGTGCCTGTCGGTCATCGACGGCGAAGGCACCGTCTGCGGCGACCCCGTCCACAAGGGAAGCCACCTGCTGGCCCCGAGCACCGTCAGCTCCATCGACCTCGAAGGCAAGATGGAACTGATCGTCTCGCATCTGTAGATCGCACCAACAACCCAAACGCAACAAGGGGCTCCCCCGTCCACCAACGGGGGAGCCCCTTGTCCATATATATCAGCCCACCCGGCTCTCCAGATCAAAAAAGCGGACGAGCAAAGCGATGTTCGCAAGCAACCTTAACTAAGGACCTGGGCGGGCGCATAGGGCAACATCGATCGCGAGTTCCGCACGCAAAGGAGAGCACTTAATGTGCTCTCCGTCTTGCGCAGGACTGTCCGAGCAGGCGATGTTGCCCTATACGCCCGCCCAGGTCCGCCGGGATCACGACAGCTTGACGATCGGCGCGAAGCCTTTCATTAGCTTTTTGGTCTGGCCGGTCTTTTCGAATTGGACCTCAATCATGTCTCCGGCGACCGAGATCACGGTGCCCGTGCCAAAGGTCTTATGACTCACGGTATCGCCCGCGGCAAAGTCTTGCGATGCGCTGGCACGATCGACCTTGCGCTCCACCGTCGGGGACACCTTGGAAGACGGCTTTTTGGCTCGCGACGCGCCCGAACCAAAAGTCGAGGCAACACGGCCGGCGTCAGGCGAAACCCCACGATGGCGCTCGGTCCCGTAACTGCTGCCGCCAAAGAAATCGTCAAAGCTCGATCCGCCGCGCGAACCGGAACCGCCGGTCGAGCGCGTATGCGAGCCAAACACCTTGCCGCCGTACATATCCGAGCCCATGCCCGAGCCAAAGGTGCCGTGACGGTCGCCGCGCTTCTCCCAGCCCGTGCCCTCAAAACCGGCAGAACCGATGCCGCTAAACTCGATATCCTCAAACGGAATCTCGTTGAGGAAGCGCGAGCGCGGGTTGGCAGAGGTCGAGCCGTAGGTGCGACGCGTGGCCGCATAGGTCAGGAACAGGCGCTTGCGAGCACGCGTGATGGCGACGTAGGCCAAGCGACGCTCCTCCTCGAGCTTGCCCGGATCGTCACTACCGCCAAAGTCGTGCACGTGCGGGAAGATACCCTCCTCCATGCCGGCCACGAACACCGCCGGGAACTCCAGGCCCTTGGCGGAGTGGATGGTCATCATGGTAATGGCATGCGTCTCGCCGGCCAGGGAATCCAAGTCGGAGCGCAGGGCCAGCCACTCCATGAGCGCCGGCAGCGCCTTACAGGTGAGCGGACCGTAGGTGCGCTCGATCTCGTCGGCATGCACGGCACCCGCCGGCATCTCCGTCGGCGCGGCATACGCGTTGCCCGCGATGGCGGCGGCCAGGGCATCCTGCGGAGACAGCGCCGGAGCGGCCAAGCTATCGAGCGGATTGGAGCCCGCGGCGTCACGCGCGCCAACGAGCGCCTCAAACGAGGATACCGGGGCAGATGGCCCCGGTTCGGGCGCAGGCGCGCTCACCACGACAGGCTCGGGCTCGGCGCTAGCAGGCACATCGGCAACACCGGCAGCGCGCAGCTCTTCCAAGCTCTCGAGCGTACCTTCGATATCCTCGTGCGTCTCCTCAAATTCGGCGGCGACGCCCAGGAATTCCTGGATGTTCTCGGCGCGGCTCTCGGACTCCATGGTGCCCTCGGCGCGGAAAGCCTGCAGCAGGCCCGTCTTATCGACGATCATCTCGACGACGTCCTTGAGCTCGCCGTCCATGCGGCGACCCTCGCGCACCAGCGCCACAAAGCTCGACAGGCCGTTGCGCACCTTGGCGCTAAACATGCCCGTCTCGGCTGTTGCGATCTCACAAGCCTGGAAGAACGAACAACGGTTGTCGCGCGCCAGCTGCTCGATCTTTTGGATCGAGGTGGAGCCGATGCCGCGGCGCGGCGTGTTGATGACGCGCTTGACGCTCATCTCGTCGGCCGGGTTCACAATCATCTTGAGGTAAGCCATGACGTCGCGGATCTCGGCACGGTCGAAGAATCGCGTGCCGCCCACGATCTTGTAGGGCACGCCCGCGCGCAGGAACATATCTTCGAGAATACGCGACTGGGCGTTGGTGCGGTAGAACACGGCGATGTCGTCGTAGCTCGTGCCCTTGGAATGCAGCTTTTCGATCTCGCCAGCAATCCAGCGGCCCTCGTCGCGCTCATCGCTTGCCTGGAAGGCCTGAATCTTCTCGCCGTCGCCCTCGGCCGTAAACAGGCGCTTGTCCTTGCGCTGCGAGTTATGGCGAACAACGGCATTGGCGGCGCTCAGGATATGACCCGTGGAGCGATAGTTCTGCTCCAGCTTGACGGTCTTGCAGTTTTTAAAGTCCTTCTCAAAGTCCAGGATGTTGGTGATGTCGGCGCCGCGCCAGCTATAAATGGACTGGTCATCGTCGCCCACGACCATGAGGTTTTGGTACTTGGCGGCCAGCAGGTTGGCGATCTCGTACTGGACGTGGTTGGTGTCCTGATACTCGTCGACGCTAATGTAGCGGAAACGCTCTTGGTACTTATCGAGCACCTCGGGGCGGGTGCGCAGCAGCTCGAGCGTGCGCACGAGCAGGTCGTCGAAGTCCATCGCGTTGGCGGCGCGCAGGCGGCGTTCCAGCTCCAGGTAGACCTGCGCGGCCTTTTTGTCATTGGGGCTGTCGGCGGATTTGAGCATGTCCTCGGGGCCGATCATGGCGTTTTTGGCCGAGCTGATCTTGCTGCGGATCATGTTGATGGGGAACTGCTTTTGCTCGATACCGAGCGCCTGCATAATGTCGCGCACCATGCGCTTTGAGTCATCGTCATCGTAGATGGTGAACTGACCGGTGTATCCCAGCAGGTCGGCGTCCTCGCGCAGCATACGCACGCACATGGCATGGAAGGTGCATACCCACATGCCACGGGTGCCGCTGGGAATGAGTGCCGCCAGACGCTCACGCATCTCGGCCGCGGCCTTGTTGGTAAACGTGATGGCAAGGATCTGCCAGGGCTTAACGCCCAGGTCGCCGAGCATATGTGCGATACGGAAGGTCAAGACGCGGGTCTTGCCCGAGCCGGCGCCGGCAAGGACCAGCAGCGGGCCCTCGGTGGTCAGGACCGCCTCGCGCTGAGCGGGATTAAGGCTGTCGATGTCGACGAGCGGCTTGGCGGGCTTGGGCGCCGGCGCGGGAGCGTCGTAGATGTCGAGCGGAACGAGCTCGGGCTCCGGCGCAGCAGGGGCGGTGTATGCATCGAGCGGCACGGGTTCCGGCGCGGGCGGCACAGGTACCGCGACATTCTTTTCCCAGGGCAAGGGCTGGGTCATGGGCGACTCCTCATCTGACGGACGGCGCGCCTGCGGGCGGCGCCATAGTTTGAGCCGTACCAGTATACCGAGCCGCGCGGACACCGACGCAAATCACACCACGACTCCGTCCGCCACAATCGGGCCCGCCCAGCGGATTTGGCGCAATGGGGTCAGGTTACTTTGTACCAATCTATTGGCAATCACGAAACCGCCGATGTCATGGCAGCAGCAGCGAGCGGCGGCCAGGGCGAACAAATTGGCATGAAAAGGGGGCGGCATAGACCTTTTGGTCATGCCACCCCCTTTGAATGACAAGTTGTCGCCCCGGCCGCCGCGCAGCGTCGACTAAGTTAGAGGCCGAGCATCGGCTCCAAGACGAAGAAGTACGCAAGCACCACGATGCCCAGGATGATGCGGTAGACACCGAAGCACTTGAAGTCGTGACGGCGGACGAAGCCCATGAGCCACTTGATGGCGATGAGCGAAACCACAAAGGCCACAACGCAGCCCACGCCCAGGATAGCGACCTCGTTGGCACCGAACGTGCCGCCCTTGATGAAGTACTTGACCAGCTTGAGCGCACTCGCGCCAAACATGACGGGAATGGCCAAGAAGAACGTAAACTTGGACGCCACCGAACGCGTGCAGCCCAAAAGCAGGCCGCCGATGATGGTAGAACCGGAGCGAGACGTACCAGGCACCAGCGAAAGCACCTGGAAGCAGCCGATACCCAGCGCAGTCTTCCAGCTCAGGTCCTCGAGTGTGGCGATGGAGCCAAAGTCCAGATTCTCGTCATCGTCCTCATCCTCAGCGGTAGCCGCGGCAGGCGCCGCAAAGTGCGCACCGGCGGGACGTCCGCCCGACACCACAGCACGCGAACCAAACGAACCGGCAACGGCCATTTCCTCGCGCTTGTTCGCGCGCCAGTTCTCGATCACGATAAACAGCACGCCGTACACAATGAGCGCCAGCGCCACGACGGGAGCATTGTAGAAATGCTCCTCCATCCAGTCGTTGAGCGGCAGGCCGATCGCCGCGGCGGGAATGCAGCCGAGCACAATCTTGCTCCACAGCACCCAGGTGTCGCGACGGCCCTCCTTGCCCTTGCTGGGCGAGAACGGATTGAGCTCATGGAAGAACAGCACACAGACGGCCAGAATGGCGCCGAGCTGAATCACGACCAGGAACATATTCCAGAACGTCTCGCTCACGTTCATCTTGACGAACTCGTCCACCAAGATCATGTGACCGGTCGACGAAACAGGCAGCCATTCGGTGATGCCCTCGACCAGGCCCATGAAGGCAGATTTTAGAAGCTCGATGATATCCAAAGGGACCCCCTCGTTAGACACCCGCCGATATTGTTCTGCGGACGGTGCGGGCGATGTCCCATTATCAACCGTTCGGGCGCGTCTGCGCCCACCCTTACCAAAAAACTCGTCCGTTCACAGAATTGCGAGCGGTCAAACCCAAATCCTTGGGTATAACTGCAACAAGATAAAGTCTTCGGCGGCCAACGCGCCCGCGCCCGCCCGATGCACGAGCCCCGCGCCCGTGCGATAGACCAAGGAGGAAACCATGAACGAGGGCTACACCAAGGTATTTGTTTCACTCGATGGTACTGAGCAGCAGGATTTTGTGCTCGCACGCGCCATCAAGGTCGCCGCGAACAACGGCGCCAAGCTAATCATCGGCCACGTTATCGATTCCACGGCGCTCGAGAGCGCCGGTTCCTATCCGGTCGATCTGGTCAACGGCCTAGAGGAGGCATTTAAGAACTCCATCGCCAAGCAGCTCGAAGAGGCTAAGGCCAATCCCGACATCCCCGAGGTCGAGGTCATGATTCGCGCCGGCCGCATTCGCGAGACGCTTAAGGACGAGATGCTCGACGTGGTTAAGCCCGACCTGGTGCTCTGCGGCGCCCGCGGCCTGTCCTCGATCAAGTATGCGCTGCTGGGTTCGATTTCGACGTTCCTGCTGCGCAACACGGACTGCGACATCTTGGTCGTGAAGTAGGTTCCTTCCCGTCGGCGCAAGGCCTGCGGGGTTATCTAAGCCGACGTCCTCGCCGCTTCGCGGCTGCGGGATGTCGGCTTAGATAACCCCTCCCGGCCTTGCGCCTTCGTCACCGTACTTCAGCGAGTTGGCTGATAAAAGATGGCGT
>CABUQK010000013.1 GCA_902493615.1 uncultured Collinsella sp. | reverse complement strand
CAACCGGTGCCGCCGTGGGCCTAGGCGCCGCAGCCGGCATCGCCTCCAACATGGCGAGCACTCGCGCCCCGCAGCGCCCGCTCGCCCAGCTCGTCGACGTCGTGAGCGGCGAGAGCCATAGCATCACCTCCGCACAGGTGACCATCGGTCGCGAGCGCTCAGTTTCCGACATTGCCCTGCGCGACCCCCACGTGTCGCGCCGCCACGCCCAGCTCACCTTTACGGGCTCGGATTGGTCGATCGAGGACCTCAATTCCACCAACGGCACGCTCGTCAACAACCGCCGCATTACGCGCTGCCCGCTGCGCAACGGCGATCTGCTGACGTTTGGCCTGAGCACCTTTGAATTTAGGGGATAGTCGCTTATGAACATCGATATCGTCCTTTTTGCAGGCCGCATCGTCCTGGTTGCCCTGCTCTATATCTTCTTGTTCGCCGTCATGAAGACCGGCGTGGGACTTGTGCGCGGGCAGCGCCGCGACTCGGCTATCTGGACGATCGATGTGGACAAGGGTCCGCGCGGTATCCGCGGCATTCACGTAGACATGCTCGGCCCCGTCATCGTCGGTCGCTCGCCATCTTCGGACATCTGCATCAACGAACCGTTCGTTTCGGCCTCGCACGCGCGCTTTTCGCTGCAGGGCCCGGCGCTCATCATCGAGGACCTCAACTCACTTAACGGCACGCTCGTCAACGGCCGCCAGCTCGTGGAGCCCGCGACGCTGCGTGAGGGCGACGAAGTCCAGATTGGCGACGTGGTCATGAAGGTGAACCGTCGATGATCGACGAGGAGAACAAGTCCGCAACTATGACCGAGGCACCGGCCGCCGCCACAGCTGCGCCGGCCCACGCCGCTCCGGCGGGCTCCGCACCCGTGGAGCCCGAAGACACCGTGTTCTCCCTGCCTCTTTCGCATGTAACGCATGATATTTCGGATCTAGCCGATAACGAGGACGAAGAGGATGCCGTAGCGGCGCCCATCGGCGCGCATGCTGCGGAACAGCCCACAGCGCCCGAAGCAACCCCGGCGCCGGCTCACTTTGCAGAGCCCGTCGCCGCGGCAATCAACGAGAGCGCTGCGGTGTTTGCGGCACCCGAGCCCGCCGCGCCGGCGTTTCCCATAGCCCCAGCATCCGAGGTTGCGCCCGCGTCTACGCCGGCGCCCGAGCCTATAGACGTCAGCCCGCAAGACGACGAGTCGACCGCCCGCGTGCCCGAGGAGCCCGACTCCCCGGACACCGGTGATTCCGAATCAAACGCCGAGACCGACACCGTCTCTCCCGGTGACACCGCCGAGATCGATGTTGCCGCCGTTGAGGCCAAACTCAAAGACCCCGGCTCGACCATGAGCTTTGAGCCCCTGACCGAGGAACGCATCGAGACCGACTCGACCTATGATGCCGGCACCACCACGCAACTCATGTGGGGCGCCCGCTCCGACGTTGGCTGCGTGCGCCCGCACAATGAGGATTCCTACCTAGTGCAGTCGCCGCTCTTTTGCGTATGCGACGGCATGGGCGGCCACGCCGCGGGCGAGGTAGCCTCTTCTATCGCCGTCGAGACTATTGCCAAGACGGCCCCACAGTCCGCCGACGCAGCACGCCTGGCCGCGGCCGTCGAGGCAGCCAACGCCGCCGTAATCGAGGCGGCCCTGAACGGCCTGGGCAAGCCCGGCATGGGCTGCACAGCCACCTGCGCCTACATCGAAAACGACACGCTCGCCATCGCCCACGTGGGCGACTCTCGCGCCTATCTGCTCCACGAGGGCACGCTCATCCGCGTGACCCGCGACCACTCCTACGTGGAGGAGCTCGTGGACGCCGGCGAGATCACGGCAGACGAGGCTCGCGTCCACCCCAACCGTTCGGTCATCACCCGTGCGCTGGGCTCGGACCCCGCCATGTATGCCGACCACTTCACTCTGCATATCGAGGAAGGCGACCGCCTTATCCTGTGCTCTGACGGCCTTTCGAGCATGATTCCCGATAGCGATATCGAGAACATCGCCACGCAGTCCTCAACCGCGCAAATCTGCGTCGACAACCTAGTGGACGCGGCGCTTGCCGCCGGCGGCCACGACAACGTGACCGTAGTAGTCGTTGACCTGGTTGACGATGGCGTCATGCGCGAGGCGCAACGCGTGCGTCGCCGCAACGTTACTATCGCCGCCATCCTGGCCCTCGTCTTTGTGCTGGCAGCTGGCATCTGGGCCTACACGGGTGTCACCGGCTCGTACTACCTGGGTACCTACCAGGGCAATGTCGCCGTCTGGCGCGGCCTGCCCGGCAAGCCACTCGGACTCAAGCTCCACTGGCTCGAAAGCGAAACCAGCATCAAGCTGTCCGACCTGCCCGAAGACACGCAAAACCGCCTCAAGGCGGGCATTCCGCAAACAAGTGTCGACGATGCGCAGGACACGATATCCAAGTACCGCCACCAGATCGACGAGGAGCAGACCCGCCAGGTGATCGACGCGCAAACGATTCGCGACAACACCAATCAGGGATCGACCTCCGAATCAGATTCCGAGAAAACCGCCGAACAGTCCGCCGAGGCCGAAGCCTCCGATAAGAATTAGAAAGGGAGTGCCGCTTATGAGTCGCCGCAACACCGAGCTGCTCTTGCTCATCGCCTCGGCGTTCCCCGTCATCCTGCTGTATGCGATGTACGTCCTCACCGCGGGCGCTGCCATCTCCTTTGAGACGCTCGCCGTACCGATCGGCCTCTTTGCCGCCTTTGCCGCGGCCCACATTGCCGTGCGCATCTTGGCGCCCGGTGCCGACCCCGCCATCCTGCCCATCGTATTTATACTTTCGGGCATCGGCATCACGTTCGTGACGCGTCTCGCCCCCGCTCTCGCCATCTCACAGCTCATCATCCTGTTTGTCTCGGTGGCGCTCATGGTGGGAACGCTTGCACTAGTCAAAAACCTCGACGTGGTCATGCGCTACAAGTACACCTTTGGCATCATCGGCATCATTCTGCTGATGCTGCCTATCTTTATCGGCACCACGATCTCGGGCTCCAAGCTGTGGATTCGCATCGCGGGCTTTACCATCCAGCCCGGCGAGTTCGCCAAGGTCTTTATCGTCCTGTTCCTGGCCGGCTACCTGGCCGAGAACCGCGAGCTGCTCTCCATCTCCAACCGCAAAATCCTGGGCTTTAAAATCCCTCGCCTGCGACTGCTGCTGCCGCTGTTTGCCGTATGGGGCGTGTGCCTGCTCGTCGTCGTCTTCGAACGCGATCTGGGCTCTGCCGTACTGTTCTATACCATCTTCTTGCTGATGCTCTACGTTGCCACGGGGCGCTTTTCGTATGTCGTTATCGGCCTTGCGCTCTTAGCCGTTGGAGCCGTGGGCGCCTACAAGTTCCTGTCGCACGTTCAGGTGCGTTTCCAGGTTTGGGTCGATCCGTTTAAGGACGCCCAGGGCCAGGGCTACCAGATCGTCCAGTCGCTCTTCTCGCTTGCCGACGGCGGTCTGGTCGGCGTTGGCATCGGCAACGGGATGGCCAACAACATCCCCGTCGTCGAGTCCGACTTTATCTTCTCGGCCATCGGCGAGGAGATGGGTCTTTTGGGCGGCGGCGCCGTGCTCATCCTGTTTATGCTCTTTGCCGTGCGTGGCCTCACCACAGCTGCCCGCGCTAAATCCGACCTCGCCGCCTTTAGCGCCACCGGTCTTACGGCAGCCATCAGCTTCCAGGCCTTTTTGATCGTGGGCGGCGTCACCCGCCTGATCCCGCTGACCGGCGTCACTCTGCCCTTTATGAGCCAGGGCGGTTCCTCGCTGCTGGCGAGCTTTATCATCGTCGCGCTCCTGCTGCGCGCCGGTGACGAGGCGACCGGACGCGAGGCCGAGCTTACCGGCACCATGGCCGCCATCACCGATGATCAGGTCGCATCTGCCGCCGCCCCGACGGGCACGCGCTTTGCCACCTCGTCTTCCTACGGCAGCGGCAGCCATTCCGTCGGCTCGCGCATGCGCCGTCGCCTGCTCGACACGCCTGAATCCGGTGTGCTCGGCCGCGTGGCGCTCGCCAACCGTCTAACCCGCGCGGTGCTCGCCTTTACGGCGCTGTTCGCCATCCTTATCGGCAACCTCACCTATGTCCAGGTCATCAAGGCCAAGGACTATCAGGACATGCCGACCAACAACCACACCATCGCCCGCTCCAAGTACATCCAGCGCGGCTCCATCATCACGTCCGACGGCGTGACGCTGGCCGAGTCGCTGCAGCAGGAGGACGGCACCTACGTACGCTCCTACCCCAACGGTAACCTGGCAGCGCACGTGGTTGGCTACGTGAGCCAGCAGTATGGCACCACCGCCATCGAGAGCGTCATGAACGACACGCTCACCGGTTCTAAGGACTACTCCAGCTGGAACAATGCCATCGCGTCGCTCGCGGGCCAGACCCAGCCGGGCAACACCGCCAAGCTCACCATCGACTCGCGCATCCAGACGGCTGCTGAGCAGGCGCTCAAGGGCTTTAAGGGCGCTGTAGTGGTCATCGACCCGCGTACCGGCGCGGTGCTCGCATGTGCCAGCTCGCCCACCTACGACAACACCAACATCGATGCCCTGCTGCAGACGGGCGGCGGCGAGGACGGCTCCATGTACAATCGCGCCATGGACGCGCTGTACACGCCGGGCTCAACGTTTAAGGTCGTTACGCTTTCCGCGGCACTCGAGACCGGTACCGCCAGCCTTACCAGCACCTACCAGGCGCCCGGCTCCATGGACATCGGCAACGCACCGGTCACCAACTATGCCAACGAGAGCTACGGCACCATCAGCCTGCAGCAGGCCTTTGCCGTGTCCTCCAACGTCGTCTTTGGCCAGGTGGCAAACGAAGTTGGCGCAAACACGCTCGTACAGTTTGCCAACGCCTTTGGCTACGGCCAAAAGCTCGGCCAGGACCTGACCTCCGCGGCCTCCATCATGGCCGACCCGTCGCTCATGACCGAGTGGGAGACCGCCTGGGCCGGCGCCCGGCCCGCAGACCACCGTCATGCAAAACGCCGTGATTGCCGCCGCCATCGCCAACAGTGGCGTGGTCATGGACCCGTACTTTGTAGCCCAGGTACTTGCCCCGGACGGAACCGTGGTCAAGACCACGCAGTCCCGCTCGTTGGGGCAGGCCGTCAGCTCCGCCACGGCCGACCAGGTCAAGCAGGCCATGCTTGCCGTCGTCCAGTCCGGCACCGGCACCGATGCCCAGATCCCCGGCGTCAAGGTCGCCGGCAAGACCGGCTCGGCCGAGACCGGCGGCACCAACGTTAACTCTATGTTCGTTGGCTTTGCACCTTACGATTCACCCACGGTCGCCATCTCGGTGGCCTTGGAGGATTTCGACAAGCATGACGTCAAGGCCGCCAAGATCGCCGGTATCGTCCTGACCGCGGCGCTTGCCGCACAGGGAGCGTGATGCCCATGATTGAATCGGACACCCGAGGCGCGCCGCGGCCGAAGAGTTAGCGGCAACGCGCCACACGGCCCCAGCGGCCACATCGTAGGTACTACACACATCGTTGAGCGAATAGTTATGTTAGGAGCAGGAATGGAACAGAGGGTCCTCGGGGGAAGATACCTCCTCAAGGATAAGGTGGGAACAGGCGGCATGGCGACCGTCTACCGTGCACAGGACCAGGTCCTCGACCGCACGGTAGCCGTCAAGATCATGCTGCCGCAGTATGCTGGCGACGCAACCTTCGCCGCACGCTTTAAGCAGGAGGCCCAGGCAGCAGCCGGTCTCTCCTCCCCCTATATCGTGGGCGTCTACGATTGGGGCAAGGACGGCGACACCTATTACATCGTCATGGAGTACTTGCGCGGCACCGACCTTAAGAGCGGCATCAAGAGCCACGGCGCCCTCGACCCCAAGAAGGTCGCCCAGATCGGCTCGCAGATCAGCTCCGCGCTTTCGGTCGCCCACAAGCACGAGATCATCCACCGCGACATCAAGCCGCAGAACATCATGGTGCTGCCCGACGGCAACATCAAGGTGATGGACTTTGGCATCGCGCGCGCCAAGAACAGCCACCTCACGCAAGACAACAACGTGCTGGGAACCGCCCACTACGTAAGCCCCGAGCAGACCCGTGGTCAGGACCTCGGCCCCACCTCGGATATCTACTCGCTGGGCGTCGTGATGTACGAGTGCGCCACTGGCCGCGTTCCCTTTGACGGTGACGACGCTATCTCAGTCGCACTCAAGCAGGTCAACGAGCTGCCTATTCCGCCGAGCCAGATCAACTCCGGTGTCGACGCCGACCTTGAGCGCATCATCCTCAAGTGCATGGAGAAGGATCCGGCAAACCGCTTCCAGACCGCCGACGAGCTGCGTCAGGTGCTCAACAGCTACCTGTCGGGCCGTGCCGTCAACGTCTCGGAGCCCACGCGCATCATCGGTGCCCCCGGTGAGCTGGGCGCCACCAAGACTCGCGAGCTTTCCGATCAGACGCGCGCCATGGTGCGTCCCGTCTCGGGCGTGAGCGGCCAGAATACCGCCCGTAGCTCGGTTTCGGGCTCCACCGGCTCGTACGAGGTCGAAGAGCCCAAATCCAACAAGAACAAGATCATCGCCGCCGTGGTGGCAGCCGTTGCCGTCATCGGCATCGTGGTGGCCTTTGCCACAGGACTCTTTGGCGGCGAGCAGGTCACCGTGCCCGATGTGCTGGGCAAGGACCAGCAGACTGCCGTCGAGCTGATCAAGGAAGCCGGCCTCGAGGTCGGCACCATCGACCAAAGCTACAACGACGATGTCGACGAGGGCAAGGTCGCCGAGCAGACGCCCAACGGCAACACCAAGAAGGCCAAGGGCACCAAGGTGAACCTGGTAATCTCCAAGGGTCCCAAGCCCTCCGAGAAGGTTGAGGTTCCCAAACTTGTCGGCCTGACCAAGGACCAAGCAGAAGCCGCACTGGCAAGCGTTGGCCTGAAGGGCAACGCCTCCGAGGAGGCCAACGAGGCTGATGAGGGCCAGGTCTTTGAGCAGGGCACCGAAGCCGGTAAGGAAGTCGCGAAGGGCACGACCATCTCGTACAAGGTCTCGAGCGGCCCGGATACCACGTCCGTCCCCGACCTGACCGACATGACCGAGGCCCAGGCGCGCAACGCCCTCGATATGGCAGGCTTTGGTGTCGACGTGAGCTACCAGGAGAACGACTCGGTTACCGAGGGCACCGTGATCAGCTGGAACCCCAGCGGCAAGCAGAAGCCCGGCGCCACGATTACCGTCGTCATCGCCAAGAAGTCCGGCAAGGCCACCGTCCCGGGCAACCTGTACGGCAAGAGCATTTCCGCCGCCGTTACCGCGCTCAACAACGCCGGTTTCTATAACATTGGCTTCTGTGACCAGAACGGCAATCCCGTAAGCGGTAACGAGGATGCCACCGTTACGGGCGTCTCCCCCACTGGAAAGCAGTCCACCGACAGCACGATTACGCTGACGGTCGCACTTTCTGGTTCGGGTTCGGGCTCTGGCTCGGGCACGGGTGACGATTCCGGTACGACCAACTAGTCGCCACCCCACCGCTCATCACGGCTCTCGCCGCAAACATATTCGCTCACAGGCGCCCGCTTGCTTCCCCAGCAAGCGGGCGCTTCGTTTTTGACATGACATGAACCAGAAGAGCCCGGCACCATAGCGGTACCGAGCTCGATATTCCTCTGGTGCCCCCGGGCGGATTCGAAAACTCCCCCCGCGGGGAAACGAGTGACGCGGGTGTCGACGGTTCGAATCCGCCGGCAGCTCCCACAAACCAGAAACGACGCCGCTCTCGCGACGCCGTCATAATCTTCTGGTGCCCCCGGGCGGATTCGAACCGTCGACACCCGCTTTAGGAGAGCGGTGCTCTATCCCCTGAGCTACGGAGGCATGTTGTACTAGTGTAGCAGATTTACGCCGTTGTAATACAGCGTACAGCCACTCTTCGAAGTTGCGGTGGAACAGCCCTCCGGAAAGTGTGTCCCACTATCCAGGCAAATTCTGGGTCAAACTTTCCCAATGGGACCTCGCTGGAAACTGTGTCCCAGAATTTCGGCTCGAAACGGGACACGGTTTCCCAAACGAACCCGTTCCGGAAACTACATCCCGGAATCGGCGCTCGAACTGGGATGCACTTTCCCAATCGAGCCCCATGGGAAACTGCGTCCCACTTTGGGGGGCGCTCTTTAATGACTAGTTACCTTTGTGGAAGAGGTTTTTGATAACGGAGGGGATGCTCTTGGCACCCTTGGCCGTCACATCGATAAAGTCCGGCGAACGCACGAGCTTATCCTCGTCGACGTACTTACGAACCGCACGAAGCGTCTCTTTGTCGTCGCGCGTCGAGAACGTAAAGTGACCGTTGTCCTTGGTGAAGATGGCAAAACGCGTGATCTTCTTGGTGCCGCGCAAAACCTCGGCGGCAATATAGTCGACCTCGTCCCACGGGATTTGAATATAATCCTCGGGATTGCGCTCGTTGTAATACTCGAACGCCTTATTGCCCACCATCACGTTACCGTGGCTGGTAAGCCCCATCAGGCAGGTTGCCGGCGTTGCCAGATCGACCGTGCTGTTCTGAGATTGCGCCATGCGCGCCTCGCCCTCCAAATAAAACAATCGGACCGCATCCAGTGTACCCACCGGGTGCGGTCCGTTTCAATGGCTCAAAAGCCCTTGCCTAGCAATTCTCGGTCTTAAGCCGAAGCGTGCTTACATGAAGCCGCAGAAGCGACCGATGATGCCGACGGCGAAGAGAGCCAAGATGATGACGATCGGGCTGACCTTCTTCTTGAGGAGCTTGCAGACCAGCAGGGTCAGGCACACGGCGGCAAGGCCGGGGATGAGCTGATCGAGGTTGGCCTGAAGCGTGGTGACCTTCATCTGATCAAGGGCGGTAGCACCGACGGAGTTGTACATCGTCAGCGCTTCCTTGATACCCTCAGAACCGGAGGGCAGGCTAGCCCAGTCGATAAAGGCGCCAGCAGACTGCTTGACCGTGGAGACGATCGGGGTGAAGGAAATGGACACCCAGCGCTCGACCAGGGCGCCGATGATGAACATACCCAGGATGGAAGCGCCCTCGGTGACCTTGCCCATCAGACCACCGGAGAGGTCCTTGGCGATGGAGGAGCCGACCTTGTAGCCAAACTCCTGCGTGTACCACAGGAAAGCGTAACGGATGATGTTCCACGCGAAGAAGAACAGCAGCGGACCGACGATGCTGCCGGACATGGCCAGGGAAGCGCCCAGAGCGCCCAGAATCGGGCGAAGGGTGAACCAGAAGACGGGGTCACCGACGCCGGCGAGCGGGCCCATCATACCGACCTTGACGCCCTGGATGGCGACATCATCGATCGGAGCACCGTTGGCGCGCTCCTCCTCGAGGGCGAGGGTAACGCCAATGACGGGGGCGGAAACATAGGGGTGGGTGTTATAGAACTCCAGGTGGCGCTTAAGAGCGGCAATCTGGTCATCCTTGCTGGTGTAGAGCTTCTTGATCGCAGGGATCATTGCGAAGCACCAGCCGCCGTTCTGCATACGCTCGTAGTTCCACGAGCCCTGAAGGAACTGATGACGGAAGCAAACCTTCTTGCGGTCAGCCTTGGTGAGCTGAATCTTGTTCTCTGCCATATGTATCACTCCCCTCCTACTCGTAATCGTTCAGAATGTCGCCGAGCGGGTCGCCGGAGCCACCGCCCATGCCGCCACCCTGCTTGGCCAGATCCTTAAGGCCAAGGTAGATGAGGGCAAGGGAGATGCCGATGAGACCAAGGGCGATCAGCGTGAGCTGAGGGATGGCAGCAAGGACAAAGCCGAGGACGAAGAACGGCCAGGTCTCCTTGGTGGCCATCATGTTGATGACCATGGCGTAACCGACGGAAGCGACCATGCCGCCGCCGACAGCCATGCCGCCGGACAGCCAGTCGGGCATAGCGTTAAGCGCGTTGGTAACGGCCTCGGCCGGGATGACGCACAGAAGCACTGCCGGGATGGCGATACGAAGGCCCTGCATGAGGATGGCAGCATACTGCCAGCGCTCGATGCCGGAGAAGTCGCCCTTCTCGGCGCAACCGTCCATGGCGTGAGCGATAGCGGTAGCAATGGTACGGCAGATCATGGTCAGGAACAGACCAGCGACCGACAGCGGGACGGCGACGGCGATAGCGGTGGTAACGGCCTTGGCCGAATCGGTGGCGCCACCGTTGAGGGCGAGCACCATGATGATCGAAGAAGCGACCGAGGCCAGAGCGGCGTCAGGCGCGACAGCGGCGCCGACGTTAGCCCAGCCAAGGGCCATCATCTGGAGCGAACCGCCCAGGAGGATGCCCTCCTGAAGGTGACCGGTTACGAGACCGATAAGCGTGCATGCCACGAGCGGCTGATGGAACTGGAACTCATCCAGAATGCCTTCCATACCGGCAAGCAACGCGACAATCGCAACAAGCAGAATAGTGATTGCAGACATGTATCGGACCCTCCTTTACTATGCTTGAGCGGCCAGTTCGGCCTTAGCTTTCTTCAACATGGCGTCGAGATCCTCGGAGGAATCCGAAGGAACCTTGCGGACCTCGAACTTGACGCCCTTGGCTTTAAGGGCCTCGAGAGTCTTGACGTCGTCATCGCCCATAGCGACGGCGTTGGTGACGACGACCTTGCCCTTGGAGTGAGCCATGGAACCGATGTTGACTTCCTTGATGTCGACGCCGGCCTCGATGGCCTTGAGCAGATCCTGCGGGTTCTCAAAGAGCAGCATGGCCTTGGTGTCACCAAAGCGCGTGTCCTTGACAACCTCGGCCATCTTCTTGATGGGCACGACGTTGGCATGGACTCCCGGAGGGGCAGCCTGCTCGATCATGGTCTTACGGAGCTCGTCGTGAGCAACGCCGTCGGAAACCACGATGATGCGGTTGGGGTTGATCTGCTTGGTCCACGTGGTGGCCACCTGACCATGAAGCAGACGGGTGTCGATACGGACGTGGGCAATCTTGATGTGCCCGTCGCCGATGACCGTTCCCGGAGGAATGGCGCCTGCAGGAGCAGCGGCGGCCGCAGCCGGCTTCTTCTCCTCGGGCTCCAGAGACTCGGGCTTGACGCGCACGCCAGCCTTAGCCTCAGTCACGAGATGTTTTGCGATCGCATGTGCAGTGTTCTTTGCGTCAAAGCGCTGCGAATATGCCTCGATGAGCATAGGCAGGTTGACACCGGTGACGATAGCCCAGGAATCGTGGCCCTCGATGAGCCCGCTGATCTGGTTGAACGGCGTGCCGCCCCACAGATCAACGAGGAAGAGCACCTGCTCCTGGTCCTCGAAGGAAGCGACTGCTTCCTCGACCTTGGCACGGAAATCGTCGGGGCCCATGCTCGGCTCGAGCGAGACCACGGCAACAGACGGCTGATCGCCAAAGACCATCGAGCCCGTCTGCTTGATTCCAGCTGCCAAGTCCCCGTGGCTAGCAAGAACAATACTTACCATCACATAACCTCCTTTTTGTCTACGTATTTCCTACACGACATGAAAGGAGTATACCTGTTTGGATTGTGGAATTATAGCTAAATTCGCAAAAGGTTGGATTATTTGTTTAAACGTCTAAGTTTGTTACAAATTGGTTACATTGCTGCTTTTCGACTCATTACCCGCCAAAGCGTTGCTCATCAAGCCATGTACTTTACAGATACAAGCAGGCTGTTCATTAATAATGATTTTAAGCAAGTGCGAATGTACTTGTACTGCTGCTATTTTGTTTAAACAGACATGGCTTGACTATTTTCGTGACTTATGTTCCAGCGCAAGTAGTCGTTGGGAACGTTCTTGTTTGACTAGTCATGTAAGAACGTCCCCAACGACTAAGGACTAGACGATGCGGAGTGGGTTGGCGGCGTCGACGGCGTCGGGAGCGTCGGAAGGGCCATCGGGGGCAGCGCCTGCCGGGTCCTCGTCGGGGGTCTCGATCTGCTTGATCATGACCTCCTGGCCCTGCAGCAGGTATGTTTCGCCGCTGCCGCAATGAGGGCAGGTCTTGCCGTGCTCGACGGTCGCATAGTCGCGGCCGCACGCCTCGCAATGCGTCACGGCCTCGACAGGCTCCACAAGAAGCTCCGCACCCTCGGTAATGGACTTTTTATCTGCCGCCCAGCGCCAGGCGTCGAGCAGCAAGTCGGGAATGACGCCCGAGACCTCGCCCAGCAGCAGCGTGACGCTCGAAACGCGACTCACGCCATTGGCGCGCGCCACATTCTCAACATCACGAATGATGTGATAGACGATTCCGAGCTCGTGCATTTATTTCCTTCCGCCGTTCCCGTTATGACTACTTACTTGCGACCGAACTTAATCTTGATGGCGCGCTTCAAAGCATACTTGCCCAGACTTGGGAGCTTTTGCTCGTATTTGACCATCGTGGAGCACTCGGGGCGGTCGCGATCCAGATGGATGGCGTCAAACGCGCACTTGGTGGTGCACAGGCCGCAGCCGATGCACTTGTTGGGGTCGACGATCGAGGCGCCGCAGCCCAGGCAGCGGGCGGTCTCGGCGCGCACCTGCTCCTCGGTAAAGGTCTCAACATACTCGCTAAACGGCGCAGCCTTCTCGCGTTCGCGGTCCACATGCGCAACCTCGCGGCTCGCGTTGTCGTAGCTCTCGAGCACAACGTCGTCGCGGTCGAGCGCGGTGTAGCGGCGCTGGTTGCGGCCGATGGTGAGCGTGGAGCCCGGCTGCACAAAGCGATGGATGGACACCGCGGCCTCGTGGCCGGCGGCGATGGCGTCGATGGCAAAGCTCGGACCGGTATAGACGTCACCACCCACAAAGATGTCGGGTTCGGCGGTCTGGTAAGTCTGGGGATCGGCAAGGGCGCCCTGGCCGCGGCCGAGCTCCACCTTGGAGCCAGCCAGCAGGTCGCCCCACACAATGGACTGGCCAATCGACATGACGACACGGTCGGCATCGACACGGCGCAGATTGTTCTCGTCGTACTCGGGCGCAAGACGGCCCTCGTCGTCAAAGACACGCGTGCAGCGCTTGAAGGTGATGCCGCACACACGACCGGCCTCGTCCAGGTGAACTTCCTTGGGGCCCCAACCGCAGCTGATGTGCGCGCCGTCCTCAACGGCCTCGCGACGCTCCTCTTCGCTGGCGGGCATCTGGGCCTCGCTCTCCAGGCAGAACATCTCAACGTGCTCGGAACCCAGACGGCAGGCGTTGCGGGCAACGTCGATGGCCACGTTGCCGCCGCCCACCACAATGGTGCGGCCGGACAGGGTATCGATCTTGCCGCTGTTAACCTCGCGAAGGAAGTCGACGGCTACGGTCACGTCCTCGGCATCCTCGCCCGGAATACCGGCAAGGCGACCGCCCTGGCAGCCGATGGCCACATAAAAGGCCTTAAAGCCCTGCGCGCGTAGCTCGTCGAGCGTCACATCGCGACCGACCTCAACGCCATAGCGGAACTCAGCACCCATCAGGTGAATGACCTCGACCTCGGCCTCGATAACATCCTTCTGCAGCTTAAAGCTGGGAATGCCGTAGGTGAGCATGCCGCCCGGGCGCTCGTTCTTCTCGAATACGACGGGCTTGTAGCCCTTCTCGGCCAGATAGAAGGCACAGGACAGGCCGGCCGGACCGGCACCGATAATGGCAATCTTCTGATCGAAGCCGCCAGCGCGCGTCGGGGTCACCACAGGTGGGACATAGCGAGTCGCGGCATCCAGATCGCGCTGGGCGATGAACTTCTTGACCTCGTCGATGGCCACGGCGGCGTCCACACGGCCGCGGGTGCAGGCGTCCTCGCAGCGGCGGTTGCACACACGGCCGCAGATGGCGGGCAGCGGGTTCTCACGCTTGATGAGCGCCAGTGCCTCGTCATAGCGACCCTGAGCCGCGAGCTTCAAATAGCCCTGAACGGCAACGTGCGCGGGGCAGGCCGTCTTGCAGGGAGCGGTGCCGGACTCATGCGTCTCGATGCGGTTGTCGTTGCGGTAGTTGGGCGACCACTTGGTGTGGTCCCACTTGGTAGCGTCGGGCAGCTCCTGGCGCGGATATTCGGGCACCTGTCCGCCGGCCTTTTTGCTGCAGAGCTTCTGGCCGAGCTTGGCGGCGCCGGCCGGACACACCTCAACGCAGCGACCGCAGGCCACGCACTTGTCCTTCTCGACCTTGGCGACATAGGCCGAGCGTGACAGGTTGGGCGTGTTGAACAGCTGCGAGGTGCGCAGGGCATAGCACACGTTGACGTTGCAGTTGCAGATGGCGAAGATCTTGTTCTCGCCGTCAATGTTGGTAATCTGGTGCACGAAGCCGTTGTCCTCGGCCTGGCGCAGGATGTCGTAGACCTCGTCGCGGGTCACGTAATGGCCACGATCGGTCTCAACCACGTAGTCGGCCATATCGCCCACGGCGATGCACCAATCGGCCGGGTCGTCGGCGCAGCCCTCACCCATCACGCGACGGCTCGCGCGGCAGCTGCAGGTGCTAGCGGCATATTTGCCATCGTATTTGTCGAGCCAATGCTCGATATGCTCGATCGGCACCGAGGTGCTCGCGGCGTCGATAGCCTTCTCGACCGGAATGACATGCATGCCGATACCGGCGCCTCCGGGCGGTACCATCGGCGTGGCCTTCGACAGCGGTCCCTTGGACGCCTGCTCAAAGAACTTGGCATAGACCGGGTGCTCCTCGAGCTGGCTCACGCGCATGTTGAGGAACTCGGCGGAACCCGGCACCAGCATGGGCAGCACCCACTGCTTGGCGCGCTCGGGGTTTTCCCAGTTGTACTCGAGCAGACCCGTGTAGCTCATGTCGTCGAGCATCTTCTCGATATCGGCTTCGGACATGCCGGTGAGCTTGACCATCTCGGACAGCGTATAGGGACGGCGCATCTTCATCTTGCAGAGCACTTCGGCCTGCTCGTCGGTTGCGGCCTCGGCAAACGACCAGTACTCGTAGCCCAGCAGCTCATCGCGATGCAGCAGACGGTTGGTGCAGTGCTCGCACAGCTTGACGATGGCCTCGCGCGGATGCTCCGGCAGCGGCGGCACGAACTCCGAACCGATATCGGGCTCGGTGTAGCTAATCCCCGGTCCGTTGAGAATCATGGTTGTCCCTTCTCTTGCCACAGCCCGGCGAGACCGCGGCACCCCTCTTTTTTTGCAGGCCGGGCATGCCCCCATGCCGTTCACCCGCCATTAGTTGACATTGTGTCAAAAATAGTATTGACGAACCGTCAACAATATTCAAGACTGTTAGGCGAACGGTCAGGCAAAAGAGGATGAAAGGCGGCAAAACATGGGCAACAACACAGCAGATACCTCTGTGGTCGATGCCGTTCCCGCATCCGATAGCGCGGCAAAGCGTCTGACGGGCGACGAACGCCGTCGCGAGATCCTCGATGCCGTGCGTACCGTAAGCTCCGAGCTGGGCGTGTCCCACCTATCGGTATCGGCCGTGACCAAGCGAGCCGGCTGCACGCGCTCGCTGTTTTACCACTACTTCGCCGACATGGACGCCGCCGTCACCGCTGTTATGGACGAGGCAATCGACGGCTTTATCTCCGAGCTCGAGCAGTGGAACGCCGGCCGCACCGTCGGCGATATCGAGGGCGCGCTCGACACCATCGCCCCGCTCTTTAAGCGCCTGGTCGCCAGCGGCCACGAGCTGCCGAGCACGCTCACCTCGAGCAGCGGCGCGCTCTACGGCGGCTTTTTGCACAACGTGGTCCAGCGCGTGGCGCAGTATATCTGCGATACCACCGTGGTGGATTTTGTCGCCCATCATGAGCTACGCATCGATCATGTCTACGAGACGTTCTACGCCCTCATCATGGGGTTGTTGATGTATATCCGCACGCACCCCGATGTGCCCGACGAGACGGTCAAGGAAATCATCGCCTCGACACTCCACATCGAGGGCTACACCGCCAAGTATCCGGAGCGCAAGCCCCAGAACTGACGACATTTGGCCAAACTGCCCGCGATCAGAAGAGGGGCCGCGGGCGTGTGAAAGGAGAGCAGCATGCTGTTCGATGTTTGGGGTAGCGATACCCTTATCCACTGGGCCGGCTGGGCCATGGTCTTTATTGGCCTGATCGTGCTCAACGAGGTCGGCCGCCGCACCAAGCTAGGCGCGGCAATCATCTTTGGCGTGGCTCCGCTGGCCATGACCATCTACTGCGTCGCCATCGCCATCGGCGTCTCGCAGGGTGCCGAGTGGGCGCTCACCAACCCCACCCATGTGTACCAGAACAGCTGGTTCCACTACGCCAAGGTATACGCGGCGCTGGCCGGTTGCTGGGGCTTCATTGCCATTAAGTACCAGTGGGGCAAGATTGGCAAGGCGCATTGGTTCCGCGCATGGCCGTTTGTGATCGTCGCCATCAACATCATGATCGCCGTCGTGTCCGACTTCGAGAGCGCCTATCACTTCTTTGTCCTGGGCGAGTCCACCTGGGTCACCTCCGAAGGTGCTACGCAGCTGGCCGGCTGGAACAACGTGTTCAACGGCATCGCCGGTATCATCAACATCTTCTGCATGACCGGTTGGTGGAGCGTCTACGCCTCCGAGGATCAGACCGACATGCTGTGGCCCGATATGACCTGGGTCTACATTATCGCCTACGATATCTGGAACTTCTGCTACACCTACAACTGCCTGCCCACCCACTCCTGGTTCTGCGGCTTTGCGCTGCTGCTGGCGCCCACCGTCGCCGCCTTTATCTGGAACAAGGGCGGCTGGATCCAGAACCGCGCCTTTACGCTTGCTATTTGGTGCATGTTTGCCCAGGTGTTCCCGTACTTCCAGGAGGAGTCCATCTTTGTGACCCACTCCACGCTCGACCCCGGCGCCGCTACCGCGGTCTCGATCGCCGCACTGGTCGCCAACGTCGCCGCGATCATCTACATCGCCTACCGTGCCAAGAAGCTCGGCCGCAATCCCTACAAGCAGGACGTCTTTGAGGGAACCAGCGATTGGGAGAAGGCTACTGCTCGCCGCGCCAAGGTTGATTACGCGCACGCCGAGTAACATGTTGGTCGCTGTTGGCAGTTGGGCATAGGCCCGCCCGTCAGGATTTTCATCCAATGTCTCGCAGAGCCCCCGGAAAGCGTTTCGCTCGCTTTTCGGGGGCTTTTGTCGTTGCGTCTCTATTCATCTATTCAAAAACAAACGCATATATAAAATCGGATTTCAAATCATGCGGCGGCTCTATGGGGTCCCGTTTTTGGGTACAGTGTTGTCCCGATATTGAGCTTGGGGGATATATGAAAGATGAGACGATGGGCCAAGAGGATGCGGCTCAAGATGCAGAAGCGTGTGCCGAGGCCCTGGAGAGCCTAGACCGGATTTCGCTTGACGATGTTGCGTTTGACGATTCGAGCGTTGATGTGCAGGATGAACCGGAAATCGAGGCACAGCCCGATGATCAGGATGCAGGCGACGTTGAGCCTGCCGAAGATGAGGCAGATCACGAAGACACCGAATGCGAGGCCGACGACCAGCCCGAATCCGACACGAGCGAGGAAACCATCTTGCTCGACAGCTTGCCGGCCGAAGATTCGCTGACCCGCGAGCTTCCCGGCCTGGGCTCCGCTCCTGCCGTGGACGAGACCATCGCCATGGGCGATATTCCCCTGCCGTCCGTTCCCTCGGCACGCGAGGCCGAGGTCCGCCATCGCAAGATGTCGCCCAAGCGCCGCAATCTGATGGTCGCCGGTGTCGTGGCCGTCGCGCTCGTCGCCGGCGGTGCAGGCTATGCTGCCTGGAACGGATATCAGCAAGAGCAGGCTGCCGCTGTCGCCGCCAATGCCCACACGATGATGTCGGTGCAGATTGGCGCGCATGCCGCGGGCCTCGACTGTTCCACTGGCTCCAAGATTCCCGTACAGGTGAGCGGTCAGGATTCTGACGGCTCCTCCGTGAGCGAAACGCTCTATGTTGACGAGCACGGCCGCGGCATCAAACTGCTGCCCGGCGATTACACGCTCTCCATCGCTGCCTCCCCCATCGCGGCCGACGGCACCATCTATACCGTCCCGACCACCAAGACGCAGGTCACCGTTAAGAGCGATGGACAGGATTTAAGTGCCCAGGCCACCTTTAAGCTCAAGGTGCCTTCGGCCGACACGGTGACTGACGACCAGATCGATGCCGCCGCCAAGTATGCCGAGGAGGGCGGTGCGAGCTCCGCCGCGGCTGCCAAAGTGCTCCAGCAGGCAGCAACCGCGCGGCGCGACGCCGCCGTCAATGCCGTGAGCGCGCAAAAGGCACAGGCGTCCCGTGATGCTGACGCTCGCCACAAGGCAACCGACCTCTACCAGCTCGATATTCCCGTCGAGTGGTACGGCAAGGTAGCAACTTGGCAAAACGGAAGCACGCTATGCATCTATCTGGGCGATGACGCCAATACGCCAATCGTGACGCTTGTCGCAGTGCGCGACGGCGAGAGCTTTACGCCCGATGAGGGCGACGCGGTTTTGGGCGCGGCAAACCTCGACAACGGCTACACCGTCTACGCCAGCGGCCCCGTCTATCCGTACGTGGTGCCCCAGACCATCAACGGACGGACGCAAGACCCCGTGTCGACCTACCCCATGGATACGGCGATTGAGCTTGTCGAGCTCACGACCGGCAACCGCTACACATACAGCCAGATCAAAAACGACCTGGTCGGTAAAGACGGCAAGACCGACGCTGCCACCAAGCTCGAATGCGACTACCTCGCCCAGATTCTGATGCCGAGCGTCAAAGCCCAGGACTAGCCTGGCGCAGCAAGGCGCTCCCCAACCGTGATGAAGGAGCCAGGAGGTCCTGACCCCACAGGTCCATAGATGATTAGGCAAGGAGCCACTTCCATGCGGGCATAACGTGTACCACACCGTGCTCGCATGGAATATCGGTCTGTTCATCCATGGTAACGATTGCCGACTCGCCAAGATCAAACTGGGCCATCGAGGCATCAAGCGCGGCAATTTCGCGCTCGCGCGTTTTCTCACTTGCCATATCCGCACTCACCTGAATCAGGCTATAAGCCCGCATGAGAAGCGCGTCCCCAGCCACAAAGTCCACCTCATGGCTTTTGCTCTTCTCTTTGATTAGCAGGCGGCAGACCGAGCCGGTCCTCACCGCGGGAGTCCTTCTTCTTAGCGCATTGAACACTGCGGTCTCGAGCCTCTGGCCCTGGTCCAATGCCGATGCGGGAGAGAATGCTCCAAACATCGCAGGGTCGACAGCGTAGACCTTAGATGCAGACCGCATGTTATTTGCCAGTGAACGCGTGAACTCCGGCACAGAAAATAACAGGTAGGCGTCCTCATAATACTCAAGTAAATCGCTGAGCGAATTACGACTGACGGGTATCTGTCTGCTCTTGAACTCGTTGTACACTTTGTTCACTGACAGCTCTCGTCCCGAAGATGCCATACACCGCGTCAAGAACAGCGACGCCAGGCGAGGGTTCTTGACGTCGTAACGTTCAACGACGTCCATAGCGACCGTTCGCGAAGCATATTCCTGTAGCAGCTGAATCGCGTCTGCGGGCGTCTGCTCAAGCGTCGCGATGAATCCCCCTTGTTCAAGATACCCGATCAGATGATGTCGAAGCAGCGCTGCATCGCTCGGGGAAAAAGTCGCATCTGGCTCGGGAACGCTCCCCGTCTTATATCGAACGTATTCCGAAAAACTCAACGGAAAAAGCTCTCGCACAAGAGAACGACCCCTGAACTCGCTCTTAAGTTCTGAGGACAGCATCTTGGAAGAAGATCCCGTCACATAGACGGTCGCTTTCTCCGTATCGACTACACGCCGCAGAAACGCACCCCATTCGGGAATTTCCTGGATCTCGTCAAAGAAAATGTAAGCGCCCTCGGTTCGAGCAACAGGATACAGCGCATAGAACGTGTCGAGCACGTCCGCCAGCAGCGATGGCTCATACGGGCGCAAGCGCTCATCCTCAAAATTGAAGTAAAGCATCCGGTCAAGCTCGATGCCCCGACTCTGAAGCCGCCGCATCTCCTGATAAAGGCGATACGTCTTTCCACAACGGCGGGCCCCCACAACCACATTTACGATGTTGTCGCGCTTTGGCTCCTGTGGGTTTCCCAGATCAAGGTCTCGCTCAAAGACCTGCGGAACCCCCTGCTGTTCAAAGTCCTTTATTTTCTGGGCGATCAAGTCGTTGAATGCCATGATTCTCCAATCTTGCTCTCTAGCTAATCAAAATTATACTGATTCTTGATTAATTAGAGAGCAAGATTGTGTGTAGCTTGATTAACACTTAAGCAAGTTTTTTCACTATTACTGCTCCGAAGGATACCGAGTGGCTGAGAGGACAACCAAGCTCGAATGCGACTCCCCGAGCAGTCAATTTGGGACGGGGCTTTTTTGACTACCCCCCCCCCTGTAGAAAAATCCCCAACGCAGTTGCGGTGAAATAGGGACTGTTTTTGCTGGCCAAACTGCAAAACAGTCCCTATTTCACCGCAACTTATTGGTGGCCTTTTGGGTGGCACTCAGCGCCACGGATCGGCTTCGAACATCGGCTCGCGCTCGGGGCGGCGATCGCTGTAGGGATCGTAGCCGTCGTCGTCCTCGTTCTCGGCACGGATGTAGGGGTCGCGCGGCTTGGGCGCCGGCTTAGGCGCAGGCTTGGGCGCGGCGGGTGCGGCATCGGTCGCCGGCGCGCTTGTCTTGATCTCGTCTTTCATCTGCATATCTCCTTGCCATGCAATCGTGTTCAACATCATCGATTGTCGCACGAAAAAGGGCGGCGGACCCAATTGGATCCGCCGCCCTTGGCGTTTAGAGACGACTGACAGATTTTAAGGCATGGCCCAAAATCTACTCGGCGTCGGGGACCTCGTAGGTGGCCGCCGGCGTGTTATCGCACACGACGGTAAAGCCGCCGTCCTTGTCGACATCGACCGTCACCTGATCGCCCTCGCGCACCGTGCCGTCGATGATGGCGGCGGCGATGGCGTCCACGACCTCGCGCTGGACCAGACGCTTGAGCGGACGGGCACCGAACACGGGGTCCAGGCCGCCCACGGCGAGCATCTGCTTGGCCGCCGGGGTGATGGCAAGCGTCATGCGCTCCTTGGCCAGACGCGCGCGGACGTCGGCGAGCTGGATGTCGACGATCTTCTCGATCTGCGCCATACCGAGCGGATGGAACACCACGATATCGTCGATACGGTTGAGGAACTCGGGGCGGAAGGTCTGAGCCATGGCGGCGTCGACCTGATGGCGCATCTCCTCCTCGTCCTTACCGGACAGATCGGCGATGGCTTTGGAGCCCACGTTGGACGTCATGATGATAATCGTGTTCTTGAAGGACACCTGGCGACCCTGGCCATCGGTCAGACGGCCGTCGTCGAGCACCTGCAACAGCACGTTAAAGACATCCGGATGAGCCTTCTCCATCTCGTCGAGCAAGATCACGGAGTACGGACGACGGCGCACGGCCTCGGTGAGCTGGCCGCCCTCGTCGTAACCCACGTATCCCGGGGGCGCACCGATCAGACGCTGGACGCTGAACTTCTCCATGTACTCGGACATGTCGATACGCACGAGTGCGCGCTCGTCGTCGAACAGGCACTCAGCAAGCGCCTTGGCGAGCTCGGTCTTGCCCACGCCGGTGGGGCCCAGGAAGAAGAAGCTGCCGATGGGCTTGTCCGGATCGGAGAGACCCGCACGGCTGCGGCGCACGGCCGCGGCAACGGCGGAGACGGCCTCGTCCTGACCGATGACGCGCTTATGCAGCTCGCCCTCCAGGCCCTTCAACTTGTCGAGCTCGCCCTGCATCATCTTGGAGACGGGCACGCCGGTCCAGGCGCTCACGACCTCGGCGATCTCATCGGAGGTCACCTGCTCGTTGAGGCCCTCGCCGTCCTGCTGCTTTTGTGCCTCGAGCGCGGCCTCGGAATCCTGAATCTGCTGCTGCAGGCCCGGAATCACGGAGTAGCGCAGCTCGGACGCACGGCCCAGGTCGCCGTTGCGCGTCGCGCGCTCCTCTTCGCTCTTGGCCTCGTCAAGCTGCCCCTTGAGCTCCTGCACGTGATCGATGGCGTTCTTCTGGTTGAGCCAGCCGGCCTTTTGCACGTTGAGCTTTTCCTGGACCTCGGCGATCTCCTGACGCAGGGCCTCCAGACGCTCCTTGGAGGCGTCATCGGTCTCCTTCATGAGCGCCTGCTCCTCGATCTGCAGCTGGGTGAGCTGACGCGTGGTGGCGTCGATCTCAACCGGCATGCTGTCGAGCTCCATGCGCAGGCGGCTTGCGGCCTCATCGACCAGGTCGATGGCCTTGTCGGGCAGGAAACGGTCGGCGATGTAGCGATCGGAGAGGTCGGCAGCCGCCACGAGCGCGCTATCGGTGATATGCACGCCGTGGAAGATCTCGTACTTCTCCTTGAGGCCACGCAGGATCGAGATGGTGTCCTCGACGGTAGGCTCGGAGACCATCACAGTCTGGAAACGACGCGCGAGCGCCGCGTCCTTCTCGATGTACTTGCGGTACTCGTCAAGCGTGGTCGCGCCGATCGCGTGCAGGTCGCCACGGGCAAGCGCCGGCTTCAGGATGTTGCCGGCGTCCATGGAGCCCTCGGTGGCACCCGCGCCCACGATGGTGTGGAGCTCATCGATGAACAAGATGACCTTGCCCTCGGACTTCTGTACCTCCTTGAGCACGGCCTTCAAGCGGTCCTCGAACTCGCCGCGGTACTTGGCGCCGGCGACCAGCGCGCTCATGTCGAGCTCGATGAGGTCGCGGTCGCGCAGCGTGCTCGGCACGTCGCCAGCCACGATACGCTGGGCGATGCCCTCGACGATGGCCGTCTTGCCGACGCCCGGCTCACCGATGAGCACGGGGTTGTTCTTGGTACGACGGGACAGAACCTGGATGGTGCGGCGAATCTCATCGGTACGGCCGATGACCGGGTCGAGCTTGCCGGCGCGGGCGAGGTCGCAGATGTTGCGACCGTACTGCTCCAGCGCCTCAAACTGCGTCTTGTCCTCGGCGGACGTCACGCGGTCATCGCCGCGCAGCTCCTCGTAGACTTGCTCGATGCGCTCCTTGGTGACGCCTGCGTCGCGCAGAACGCGGCCGGCCTCGCCCTTGTCCTCGGCAAGTGCCATCAGCAGATGCTCGGTCACCACAAAGCTGTCGCCCATCTTGGTGGCCTTCTTCTCGGCCTTTTCGATGACGCGGACGAGCTCGTTGGACAGGCCCATCTGCTGGCCCTCGCCCGAAACCTTGGGCGCGTGGTCGATGGCATCTTGCGTGGAGCGTGCGAGCTGAGCCGGGTCGGCACCAATGCGCTCTATGATCACGGAGATATTGCGCTCGCCGGCACCGAGCAGGGCGGACAGCAGGTGAATCGGCTCTACCGCGCCGGCCTGCGCGTCGGCAGCCGTGCTCATGGCGGTCTGCAGCGCCTCGCGCGACGTCATTGCTAGCTTATCGATTCTCATGGAATCACCTCTCTTGGGGTGGCCGCCCTACGGGGCGGCTTCACGTTGTTCGAGAAGTATTGTTGCCAGCTTTGTACGATCTTATACACAAATCTAAGTCTCTATATATAAGATTTTCTGAGTGATTGATGGATAAGGTACTGAAATGTCAGCCCGCCGCTGCCCAGGCGCACTACCGTCTCGATCTGTAACATCTAGCAGCCATTTTTGATCCTAGATGTTACAGATCGAGATGAAATGCTCAGCGGCGCCCGTTTATCTAAATCTGTAACAACTACTCGGCAAATAGGGCCCTATCTGTTACAGATTGAGACAAACAGAAGACACCCGAATCGAAAATCTAAATCTGTTACACCAGGCCCACTTTTAGCGGCCAAGATGTTACAGATCGAGACAAACCGAGAACTACTACAAAGGGGACGGGTACCTTTGTGGTGGTTGCAGTCTCTATTTACTTGCCGAACCCGTGCTTCCCGATTCGCCGCTCCAGGGCATCTCATCCTCGAAGAGCCATATACGGGCAGACCCACTATCGCGTGCAGTCTGCGGGTCGGGCAAGCAGGTCTGTTCATAGGCATCTTGGATACACTGACCCATAAAATCGTTGAGCTCGGCCTGGTCGCCCTCCATGACATATGCGACATCGCCGTCCATGACGTAGATGCCCGGACCCTCAT
>CABUQK010000012.1 GCA_902493615.1 uncultured Collinsella sp. | reverse complement strand
GGAACGGGATCAGGTTGTGATGGCTCTTGATGGTGGCCGTCTTACCGCCCGTCTTGCGAGCGCCGGACTCGATGATGTCGGGGTAGATGGTGCCCTGAGCCAGGTACTTGACCGGCTTGCCATCGGTCTCGAGCTGCTGCGCCACGGCGAAGAACTCTTTCCAGAACTGCGTACCGATGATGCGACGCTTCTCCTCGGGCTCGGTCACGCCGGCCAGAAGCTCGGCATAACGGTCCTCGGCGTGGACGTGGATAAAGTCGACGTCAAACTGCTTGGTGAAGACCTCCTCCACCTGCTCGGGCTCGCCCTTGCGCAGCAGGCCGTGGTTGATGAACACGCAGGTCATCTGCTTGCCCACGGCACGAGCACCCAGCGCAGCCACGACGGAGGAGTCGACGCCGCCGGACAGGGCCAGAATCACGCGGTCGTTGCCGACCTTCTCGCGGAACTCGGCCGTCATGGTCTCGACCAGGTTGTCCATGCTCCAGTTGGGCTCCAGGCCGCAGATCTCAAACAGGAAGTTGCTCAGCAGCTGCTGACCATACTCGGAGTGCTTGACCTCGGGGTGGAACTGAGTGGTGAAGATCTTGCGCTCGGGGCACTCCATGGCAGCAACCGGGCACACGTCGGTGCTGGCGGTAACGGTAAAGCCCTCGGGCACCTCGGAAACGGCGTCGCGATGGCTCATCCACACAGTCTGCTCCATGGGTGTGGAGTTAAAGAGCTTGGCGCCGGCCGTGCGCGTGATGGTGGCGCGGCCGTACTCGCCCACCTCGGAGTGACCGACCTTGCCGCCGAGCGTCACGGCCGTGATCTGATGGCCGTAGCAAAAGCCCAGGACGGGAAGGCCCAGGTCAAAGATGGCGGGGTCGATGGACGGAGCGTCCTCGGCGTACACGGAGGCCGGGCCGCCAGAAAGGATGAGCGCAGAGGCGTTCATCTCGCGAATCTCGTCGGCCGAGATGTCGCAGGGGACAATCTCGGAATACACGTTGAGGTCGCGGACGCGACGGGCAATGAGCTGACCGTACTGCGCACCAAAGTCGAGTACGAGGACCTTTGCGGAAGCCTTTTGATCCATGGTTCCCCCTCTTGTTGGCGGGGAGCCGGTGCCCACCCGCGTGAATGAACGAAAATAACCTCCATAGTGTACACGTTATATGGGGTTTCTCGTCCCTCGCAGCCATCAGCGCACGGCAAACGCACGACCTGGGCCCCTATTTGACGGCAATTGAAGTGTTACCAAACGTTACAGATGATGTAATACGTTTGAACATTGGACGCCCTGTGCCACAATACTGCCGAACGACTCCGCCTCTGCGGCGGCAAATACGATAGGAATACCAGCATGAAGCGCATCCTTCTCATCGCCACGGGCGGCACCATCGCATCGACCGAGGACGGCAACGGCCTCTCCCCCGCCCTGACCGGTGAGGAGCTCGCCCAGAGCGTCCCCGAGATCTCGGGCCTCTGCGAGCTCAACGTCGTGCAGCCCATGAACATCGACAGCACCAATATGCGCCCGAGCGACTGGATGCGTATCCGCGACGTCATCGTCGAGGGTTATGCCGACCGCGACGGCTTCGTGATTCTGCACGGCACCGACACCATGAGCTACACCGCAGCAGCGCTTTCTTACCTGATTCAGGACAGCCCCAAGCCCATCGTGCTCACCGGCTCGCAAAAGCCCATGGGCAATCCCTTTACCGACGCCAAGCTCAATCTGTACCAGAGCCTGCTCTATGCGCTCGACGAGCACTCGCACGACGTCTCGATCGTGTTTGGCGGCGTTGCCATTGCCGGCACGCGTGCCCGCAAGCAGCGCACCATGAGCTTTAACGCGTTCATTAGCGTCAACTATCCGCCCATCGCCTATATCCGCAATGACCGCATCGTGCGCAATGGGCTTCACGGCACTCGTCAGGGCGAAAACCCGGTGCGTTTCTACGACAGCATCGACCCGCGCGTATTTGTCCTTAAGCTTACGCCCGGCGTAAACCCGGGCGTCCTCGACGCCCTTGCCGATAGCTACGACGCCGTGATTCTGGAGACCTTTGGCATTGGCGGTATCCCCGAGTTTGGTGAGTCGGGCGAGTCGTTCCAAGAGGCTATTTTCCGCTGGGTCGATTCGGGCCGCACTGTCGTTATGACCACGCAGGTCCCCGAAGAGGGCCTCGATCTGGGCGTTTATGAGGTCGGCCGTGCTTACGCCGATCATCCGGGTATTCTGCGCGGCGACGACATGACCACCGAGACGCTCGTGGCCAAGACCATGTGGGCACTCGGCCAGTCACGCGATGCCGCCGAGATCCAGCGCCTGTTCTACAGCCAAGTCAACCACGACCGCATCCCGATGGCGTAATCCCTAAGGCAGTTCCACTTATCGCAGCCTCAAACGACAGGTGGTCCCCCTCGGGCCGTGCAAAAATCGGAGTATTCTGCAATTTCTCCGCCGGAGGCATAGAATCGGCCGACTATTAGACGAACTTTTAGGGCGAAGAGGCCGTCTAGTAAATATTTATTCCACATTTTTATTAAGCGTGTGGATTAACTACTGTCAAAAAGCAAAGCCAGCCGCCCGAGCTACCATCTACGGCTGAACAGGTGCTGAATACTCGCGATTTTGCACATCGCAACCAGGGGGACCCGCCCAAAGAGCGCCAATTAGCAGCGGGGAACGCCCTATTCGATACCCTCGAGAAGCTCTGATACCGTCATGCCGAGTGCGGGTGCGATCTTAAATAGAACCTTGAGCGTGAAATTTGCCGTCCCATCTTCGATTCGGTCGAGGTAGGGTCGGCTGATTCCTGTCGCCACACAAAAATCAACCTTGGAGATACCAAGGTCCCTGCGCGTCTCTTCGACCCGCCTGCCAAGAATCTGTTTCGCACGTTCGTCCATGCAGCCGAGTTTGAAATGGAGCCGAACATAAACGTAAACTATAGTTTACGTTTTGCCGAATACACAGGAGTTTTCTATGTCGGGTTCTTCGGTCCGCATGTACCGAGCCACGCTTCGCACAAACAGCGCACCGCCCAAGCTCGTCGTCGTTGAAGCAGAATGCCTTTCGCCCGATGAGCGCACAGCATTTGCATTGCTATCAAGTCGCGTCGCCGCCGTTCTGGTCCCTTGCCCGGCGCAAGGTGAACTTGCCATCCAATGCCAAGCGCACAGCTGCTCGCTCAAGCAGGCTGTCGTAATCGCAACCAGCCAACGAGGTCTGCCCCTTCTCCTGGAAGCCGGTATCGCACTTGCCCTTCGCGGCGCCGGATACGAAAACGAGGCCGCCGCCGACATGGTCTTTAAACCACGATCGAGCGGCGGCCTCGCAGCAGCCATTGAATATGCGTGCAGGCTCGTTGCCTAAAAGGACAAGCTAGAAACCAAAGCCAAAGCCCGTTCCAGTAATCGCCGAATACATAAAGTAGACGTTGATTACGTTGAGGAACACGCCCGTGATGCAGCCGTTGCGCAGGTAGCGCTCGCACGCAAGACGTGCCATCACAGCGGAGTCCTCGTTGTTCTTTGCCTGGCGTCCCGCCGTAAAGTACGTCGCCACGCTCAGCAGCAGGTTGAGCACCGGCAGTGCCAGCAACTCGTAGCTCTTGCCCCAGCGCGTCACCTCACCGGCGGCGTTAAACTTCGTTGCCACCTCGGGGCCAATGTTGGGGATAACACACGCTGCAACCACCAGCGGAATCACCGCAAGTACGAGCAGCGCAATACCCATGTAGCCAGCTTTTTTGCCATATTTAAACATATGCGTCGTCCTTACACGTTGAAGCGGAAGTGCACAACGTCGCCATCGGCCATGACATAGTCCTTGCCCTCAATACGCAGCTTGCCGGCGGCCTTGGCGCCCTGCTCGCCGCCGAGCTCGATGTAGTCGTCGTAGCCAATAACCTCGGCCTTAATAAAGCCGCGTTCAAAATCGGTGTGGATGACGCCGGCGGCCTGCGGGGCGGTCGCGCCCCGACGAACCGTCCAGGCCTTGACCTCCATCTCGCCGGCCGTAAAGAACGACTGCAGGCCGAGCAGCTTGTAAGCAGCCTGCGCGAGCACGTCCAGACCGGGCTGCTCCAGGCCCAGGCTCTCCAGGTAGTCGGCGGCGTCCTCGGGATCGAGCTCGGAAAGCTCGGCCTCGATCTTGGCGCAGATCGGCAGCGGCTTGACACCATCGATGGGCGCCAGATCGTCGTTGAGCATATCCTCGTCCACGTTGGCCACATACAGGATGGGCTTCATGGTGAGCAGGAACAGGCCCTTGGCGGCAGCACGCTCCTCGTCGGTCATCTCCATGGATGCGGCGCGCTTGCCCTCGTTGAGCCAGGCAAGCAGGCGCTTGGCCACCTCGAACTTGGGCATGAGCTCCTTGTCGCGCTTGGCCTCCTTCTCGAGCTTAGGCAGCTGCTTCTCGAGCGTGCCCATATCGGCCAGGATGAGCTCGGTCATGATGGTGTCGGCATCGCCGGCGGGATCGACGAACTCGCCCGTGCGGCCCACCTCACGCATGACGTTGGGGTCCTTAAAGTAGCGCACGACCTCGCAGATGGCGTCGGTCTCGCGAATGTTGGCCAGGAACTGGTTGCCCAGGCCCTCGCCCTCGTTGGCGCCCTTCACCAGGCCAGCGATGTCGACAAACTCGACCGTAGCCGGCACGATGCGGCCCGGGTTGACGATGTCGGCGAGCTTTTGCAGACGGCTATCGGGCACGTCGACGATGCCCACGTTGGGGTCGATCGTGGCAAACGGGTAGTTGGCGGCAAGGCCGGTCTTTTTGGTAAGCGCGGTGAACAGCGTCGACTTGCCCACGTTGGGCAGGCCCACGATACCGATGGAAAGGGACACGACAGCTCCTTTTGGTACAGGTACTTCAAACTTCATAAGTATAGCGCCGCCGCAGCATCCGGGCGAATCCGGACACCGCGGCGGCGCAAATGAAGCAGAGATGCGTGAGGGTTCGAGTCAGCAGTCTTTACTTAAGCTCGGGCCAGAAATCCTTGTTGGCCTCGATGAGCTCGTCCAGGATCTGCTTAGCAACGCTTGCCGAAGGAATGGTCTTGGAGAGCGTGAGCGCCTGCCAGAGCTTCTGATAGCTGCCCTCGACCCAAGCCTGGACAACGAGCTTCTCAACGGAAACCTGCTGCTCCATCAGGCCCTTCTGGAACTGCGGGATCGGGCCCTGGCAGATCTTCTCAAAGCCGTTGGAACCGACGATGCAAGGCACCTCGACCATGGCCGTCGGGTCGAAGTTGGGCACAGCACCATCGTTGGGGACGATCAGCAGGAAGCGCTCGAGCGTGTTCTCGGCCAGCGCGCAGGCAAGGTCGACGATGTAGTTGGCGTGTACGTCGGGCTCAAAGCCGCCGTCCTTGGCAGTACCCTTGGCGATGATGTCGCGGCAAGCGCCAAAGATCTTCTTCTCGCGGCCGTCCATAACCTCATTGGCGCGAGTGTAGTTGGGGTCAGACGTCTCGACAACATAGTCCGGGTACAGGTAGTACTTGAGGTAGGTGTTGGGAATCGTCTCGGGATCGACAGCATAGACATCCTTGGCCTTGCCGAAGGTGTGAATCCAGCTCTCCTCGACGTGCTGCTCCTTACCGGCCTCGTGCTCAATGCCGTCCAAGTAGCCGTTCTTTGCCATGTGCTCCTTGATCTGCGGCATGAGGTCGTTACCCTCCTTGTCGTAGATCTTGCTCCACCAACCAAAGTGGTTGAGGCCGTAGTAGCTGTACTGCAGCTCGCGACGATCCTTGATGCCGCACATACGGCTCATCTTATCCATGAGGTCGATCGGCATGTCGCAGATGTTGATGATGCGGCTGTTGGGGCGCAGCACGCGGCAAGCCTCTGCGACAATAGCCGCGGGGTTGGAGTAGTTGAGCATCCAGGCGTTGGGGCTGTACTTCTCCATGTAGTCCAGGATCTCGATGACGCCGCCGATGGAGCGCATGCCGTAGGCGATACCGCCGGCACCGCAGGTCTCTTGACCAACGCAGCCGTACTTGAGAGGAATCTTCTCGTCGAGCTCACGCATGGCGTACAGGCCGACGCGGATGTGAGCGAGAACGAAGTCAGTACCGGTAAAAGCGGTCTCGGGGTCGGTGGTGTAGTTGAACTCAACCTCGGGGGCGTTCTCGTGGAAGTAGATCTCGCAGGCCTTGGCCACGGTCTCCTGGCGCTCGGCGTTGTTGTCGTAGAAGGTCACCTTGTTGACCGGGAAGCGGTCGCGCTCCTCAAGCAGCATCAGAGCGATGCCCGGAGTGAAGGTAGAGCCACCGCCGGCAATGGTCACGGCATAGTTTTTCTTGGACATGATGTCCTCCTCATTCTGGCCGCTTGCTCAATCCATCCCCGCACGCGGCCTGTACGGTTTGGAATTGTTACCTAGAAGTGGAGTTTTTTATCTCCAGAATCGGCCTTGCGGTGCATACCGGCTCTGCAAGGCCGATTGTTTCGATGGACGATGGTTTACAGAAGACTCTCGAACTTCAGAAGGCTCTCGAACTTCTCACGAACCTGCGGGACGGTAAGGCCGATGATGACCTGGATTGACTGACCTTGGACCACCAAACCATGCGTACCGATCGCCTTGAAGGAAGCCTCGGGCGCAACGACGCTCTTGTCCTTGACGTTAACGCGCAGACGGGTAGCGCAGTTAGTTACATCGATGATGTTATCCGTGCCACCGAGCAGATCGAGGATGTTCTCGGCAAGCACCAAGCGCTCATCATCTTTACTCTGGGCGACCGATTTGCCAGCAGCACCGCTCTGCTTTTGCTTGTAGTCGGCCTTGGACTTGAGCTCGACCTCAACATCATCATCCTCGCGACCGGGAGTCTTAAAGTCGAACTTGACGATCAGGAAACGGAAGACCACGACCCAAAGAGCGGTAAAGCACAGACCGACAAGGATGGAGATGGCGTACTGCAGACCGTGTGCGGCCCAAAGGGGCAGCCAGTCCCACGAGAGCATCGAGATGATGCCGCCGTCGAAAATGCCAACGACGCCAAAGAGGTTTTGAGCCATGCAGCCAAGCGCTCCGAGCACGCAGTGGACGACGAACAGGCCGGGCGCGATGAACAGGAAGGTGAAGTCAAGCGGCTCGGTAATACCGCAAAGCATAGCGGTAAGGGTGACGGGAATGAGCAGAGCCTTGACGCGCTGCTTGCGCTCGGGTTTGGCGGTCATATAAAACGCAATGGCGACGCCAAGCGAGCCGAAGACTTTAGTCCAACCAGGGCAGGTATAGGCAGCCCAGGGTGCGGCATCCTTAAGAGCAATGCTCGGATCGGCAGCCAGTTGGGGCAGGATGTTGGCCCAAGCAGCAAAGATGCCGCCGTTGACCGCCGCGTTGTCATAATAGAACGGCGTATAGATAAAGTGGTGCAGGCCTGTAGGGATCAACACGCGCTCGAAGAAAGCAAAGACGCCCACGCCAAACGTACCGGCGGAAAGGATGAATCCCTGGAAGGCGGAGATAGCAGCCTGAACATGCGGCCACACCAGGCAGGCGATAAGAGCGACCGGAACCATAACGAAGAAACCGATCATATAGATGAACACGGAGCCCGAGAACACGCCCAGCCACTCAGGGAGTTCGGTGTCGAAGTACTTGTTGTGAAGCATCGTGGCGATACCAGAAATGATAAGCGCGCCCATGATGCCCATATCAAGCGTTTTGATGCTTGCGATAGTGGCAAGACCAGTACCGCTGCCCGCCTCGACAGAGTAGTCGACCCCAAAGACAGGGCCCCACTGCCCCAAGATTGTGCTTACAAAGTAGTTGAAGGTAAGGTAGATGGCCAAAGCCTCCATGCAGCAGCGAGCGTTCTGCTTGTTCGCGAGCGAGATTGGCAACGCTACGCAAAACAGCAACGGCATCTGGTTAAAGAGCGTCCAACCACCCTGGAGCAGCACATTCCAGCAATCAAACCAAAGATGACCCGCTGTGGCCATCTCGCCAAAGATCGCCTCGGTGGTAAACAACGTACCCAGGCCAACGACAATTCCGGAAAATGCGAAAAGAATTGCAGGCGTGTACATTGCACCGCCGAAACGTTGTATCTTTTGCATCATGACGGGGAATCCCCCTCTCTTCATTCGGAGCGACTGCGGTTTTGGCTTCACTCGAGACCGCAGACGCGCCGTTTGCGTGTACCTCGTGCAATTGGACGGGTGGGCCCGTGTCCCCGGCTTCTTGCGCTTCCATTTTTATCATATCACTTATCTAGACAAGTTGATACGGTTTCTATGTTCGGTCAGCGGTCGATTATTGGCCGTAAACGGTATAAGTCCAGTATTTTGCCCTGCTAAATCTAACATAGCTTATGGCCGCAAAATATATTTTTTTCAACTTGTCTAGATGTGCTTGTCTATACCTGTAGACATGCCTATACTTCATTACAATATTCACCGCCACGTTAAGGAGTCACCATGAAAAGCGCGGTCTTCTATGGAAAGCACGACCTCAGAGTCGAGGAATCGGCAAAGCCGGCCGTGGGCAAGCGCGACGTTCTGATCAACGTCAAAGCTTGCGGCGTCTGCGGCACCGACGTGCATATCTATGAAGGCGACAAGGGCGCGGCCGACGTTACCCCGCCCACGATCCTTGGTCATGAGTTTGCGGGCGTTGTCGAGGCCGTGGGCAGCGACGTCGCTGGCTTTAAACCGGGCGATCGCGTGTGCATCGACCCAAACCATCCCTGCGGCTGCTGCGAACCCTGCCGCGACGGAATCAACCACTACTGCGAGCATATGACCGGTTACGGCACCACCGTTAACGGCGGCTTTGCCGAGTACTGCTCCGTCGATATGCAGCAAGTCTACAAGTTGGGCGATCACACCAGCTTTGAGCAGGGTGCTATGACCGAGCCCGTCGCCTGCTGCCTGCACGGCATCGATATGTGCAACATCAAGCCCGGCAGCACAGTTGTTGTTATCGGCGGTGGCATGATCGGTCTGCTCATGATGCAGCTTGCTAAAAACGCCGGCGCCACCAAGGTTGTCTTGCTCGAGCCTGTCGAAGGCAAGCGCGAGGTTGCGCTCAAACTCGGCGCCGACCTGGCAATTGATTCCATCCACGAGGACGTCCCGGCCCGCCTGAAGCAGGAGGGCGTCGGCAACGTCGATGTCGTTATCGAGTGTGTTGGCAAACCCGTCACCATCGAGCAGGCCATCCAGATCGCCGGCCACAAGGCTACGGTCATGATGTTCGGCCTCACCAAGCCCGATGAGACAATCACCGTCAAGCCCTTCGAGGTCTTCCAGAAGGAGCTCGTGCTTACCTCGTCCTACATCAACCCTTATACGCAGCGTCGCGCGCTCGAGCTCATCGACTCTGGCAGGCTCGACGTATCCTCGATGGTCGCCAAGGTGGCTTCCCTCGACGAACTCGGCGCCATCCTGTCAGACCCAGCTCTGCGTGCCATGGGTAAATATATAATCGACCCCAGCAAGTAAATCGATCGACACCTGCGCGAGCAGTCCTCATCCACCGCTCGCGCACTCAGCTCTAGGAGACCGTCATGGCGCGAGCCATCTTCCAAACCATTTATGACAACGTGAAGCAGTCGATTGACGACGGCACATACGCCTATCTAAGCTATCTGCCTTCGGAGACTGAACTCACGCAACTGTTTGGCTGTTCGCGCATGACGGTCCGTCGCGCCATCTCGATGCTTGCGGCAGATGGTTACGTGCTCCCCCAGCAAGGCAAAGGCATGCGCGTCATTCGCAACATCAGTGACGAGACGAGTCGTGGCGGCGGCGGACTCGAGACCTTTAAGGAAATCGCAGTCAGCCGAGGCTTTGAGCTCAAAACGGTTACCACTGTCTTTGAGCTCCTCGTCTGTAGCAAGGCACTCTCCAGGATTACCGGGTTTCCCGAAGGCTGCGAGCTCACGCGCGCCAAACGCATCCGTTATGCAAACGGACATGCCGTGTGCTCTGACGACTCCTATTACCTAAGCTCACAGGTACCGGGACTGACACCCGAGATTGTCAACGATTCGATTTATCGTTACCTCGAAGAAGATCTTGGCATTAAGATTGCCACGAGCAAACGCGATGTAACGATTGAGCATCCCACGCCCGAAGATGCGCGCGTGCTCGATCTCGACGACTTTAACGCACTCGCCGTTATACGCGGACAGACCTACAACGCCGACGGCATCCTTATGGAATACACCGAGACAAAGCAGGTTCCCAGCTTCTTTTTACTCCACGAAACGGTCACCCGCCGCAATAACGGCAGCGAGACCCATCAGAGCAGCATGGGCTAACCATCTATTAGTTGCGGTGGAATAGTTCCTAGGATGGCCAGCTTAAGGGCAAAACAGGAACTATTCCACCGCAACTTTTTTGGCCGGCGGGGCAGCACCTGTCCCACCGGCCATCATGTACGCTCTTTTAGCTAGTCCGCGAGCTTTTCCACCTGGTCGAGCATCTTGTCCAGCTTGGCCTTTGCCTCGGCCTTGACCTTCTCAGCTTCTTCGTGAGCCTTGGCCTTCTGGGCAGCCTTTTCCTCGGCTTCGGGATCGACGACGACCAGATTGGACGCGTCATGCTCAACCAACTTGAGCGCATGCTCGGGGCACACCTTGACGCAGGCACCGCAGCCCAAGCAATACGTGGACTCCAGCGCAAAGCGACCGCTTCCCACCAAATCGCAGGCAAACGTGGGGCACACGTTGACGCACTCGCCGCACGACGTGCACTTGTCAAAATCGCATTCCGGCGTGCTCACCTGCATGTTCTGGGCAAGCTCGGGATGGTTCTGCAGTGTCGAGAGCACCAGCTGCCGCCCGTGCGTGAGCGAACGGCGACGCTTGGTCGTCGTGGTGCCGCACATGGTGTTGAGCGTGCGCTCCAGCTGGGTAATCTGATGGCGATGGGCCTTGAGCTTTTGCGTCACCGAGGCCAGCGCCGCCGTCGCCGGATTGAGCTTGGTCACCGTCAGGCCCGTGGTGCGGGCAATCTTTTCCATGTACTCCTTGCGTTCGTACTCGCGAAGCTTATGGCACTTGAGGCTCTTGGGGTCGACCTCCAGGCCCATGCCCGTACCAGCCCACTCCTCGGCAGTGGCAATGGCCTCGCCCAGAATGTCCTCACCGCCGGTGTTGCGGCATTTATCGCACACGCCCAACGGCAGGTACACACTCACGTTGGGATAGTCGGCCAGTACCGAAAACCAAGTCTCTGCCGTAATATCGCCCACGCAGGCAACGACGACCTCATTTTCGCGCGGCATGCGCTTGAGGGCGCGCGTGCAGGTGACGTAGGCGGTCTCGTGGCTCGTAGCAGCAGAGACGATATCGTCATACAGGTTTTTGGGCGCCAGGCGCGGCGAGATGATCGCCTCGGTCGGACAGGCAGCGGCGCACAGACCGCACTTGCGACAGGAGTCGAGGATCTCGATGGCGTCTTCCTCGACCTCGATAGCGTTGACCGGGCACACGTCCATGCACGCGGTGCAGCCGCTCTTTTCGTTTTTGCAGGTCAGACACGGAATGGTGTTGCCGCGCGGGCGCTCCTTGTAGTCGGCAGGATTCCACTGCGGCGCCGACGGATCGAGCGCATCGGTCACACCGCCAAGCGGGTTTTTAAGAAAGTCGAAACCCTTGCTGATCTCGATAATGTCATCAAACAGATCGTGTTCCTGCGCCATGCGCGGCCCCTCCCTGAGCAGTGCAAACAAGCAAGAGATAATGATACGCTATCGGCCCACGCCTTGGGCAAATTACACGCGGTGCACCTTTGGGGCAAATAGCCTATGGCCTATCGCCGCCTCGATTGCACAAGGTCAATCAAGTGCCAAGCTATGCCTCGCACATGAGCTGCACGAGCTTTTGTTTGGTCACCTTGGCCTGTTCGTTAGCCATATTGCGCTCGTTTCTAAAGACCGCATTTGCAACACCCTGCAGATCGGCATCGGAAATCTCGCCAAGACCCAGCTCCTCGAGCGTCGTCGGCAGACCAACGCGCTGGCAAAACTCGAGCACCTGATCAAGCTCGGGCGCACGCTCTAGGCGCAGCTGGACCACCAGGCCAAATGCCACGGCCTCACCGTGCATAGCCCTGCACTCGGGCAGAATCGTCAACCCGTTGGCGATGGCATGCGCCAACGCCAAGCCACCGCCCTCAAAGCCGACGCCCGAGAGCAGAATATTGCACTCGATCAGGCGCTCAACTGCCGGCGATGTACGGCCCTTTTTGAGATCGCGCTTGGCAGCGACACCGCACTCCATGAGCGTGTCGTAGCAGGCGCGAGCCGCGACCAGAGCCAAGTGCCCCGGCGCGCCACCGTGCTCGTTGGCGCCGTGCGCCGCGGCGCACGAACGCGCCTCGAAGTACGTTGCCAGCGCATCGCCCATACCAGCGACCGTCATACGCAGCGGGGCCGCCGCGACCACGTTGGTATCGACCACGACCAAGTCTGGATTCTTCTCGAGCATCAGGTAGCGGTCGAACGACCCATCCTCGTGATACAGCACCGAAATCGCGCTGCACGGACCGTCCATCGAAGCCGCCGTGGGGCATACGCACAACGGCAACTCGGCATAAAACGCAACGGCCTTGGCGATATCGAGCATCTTGCCGCCGCCAATGCCCACCACCATGTCGCAATACTCGGCCCGGGCTTCCTTAGCCATTTTTACAACGGCATCTTCCGTACACGGACCGTTGTAAATCTTAAAGAACGGCTCGCTTAGATCTTCATCCAGAAACCCATCGACGATCTGCCTGCACAGCCGATCCTCGGTGCCCTGGTCAAACAGGACATAGGCAGCACAGCCCAACCATGACAAATACCTGCCCTGACGCGAGAGCTCACCCGGCCCCTGAACATACCGACCGGGACCGCCATAAACCATGGGAAGCGCCATACGAGAATCCGCCCTTTCATCAACAACAATTGGTGCAAAGCAACCTGACCCCTTTGCACCATAGCAAAAAGGGGCAAAGCCATCTGTTGGCTTTGCCCCTTCCTTAGCTTGATTTACTCATCCATGAGATAGTAGTGGCCCAGCGCGTCGGCGCCCAGGATGGCGTTTGCGACCATCTCGGGCGTCACCTCAAACGGCATGTTGCACATGGTGTCATCGGGCGCGCAGGCGGCCTCGGCAACAATCATGGCTTGCTCGCGCGTAAGCTCGGCAACGCCAAGTTCCTTCATCGTGACCGGCAGGCCAAGCTCAATGCAGAAGCCCAAGACTTCCTCGAGCTTCTCGGTCGGGGCATCCTCAAGTACCAGCTGGACGATAGTGCCAAAGGCGACCTTCTCGCCGTGATACATGCCGTGGCACTCGGGCAGCATCGTCAGGCCATTGTGGATGGCATGAGCAGCAGCAAGGCCCGAGCTCTCAAAGCCAATGCCCGAAAGCAGCGTATTGGCCTCGATGATGTGCTCGACGGCAGGCGTGAGCGCACCCTTCTCCAGCGCAACCTTGGCCTTGACGCCATCGGCCATAAGCGTCTCGTAGCAGAGCTTGGCGAGCGCCAGGCCGGCCATGCCGCCCTTGCCGCCGGCACAAGTGCCACCGTCGGCATCGTGCGTCGCCTGGGCCTCGAAGTAGGTTGCGAGCGCATCGCCCATACCGGAAACCGTCAGGCGCACCGGGCTCGCCGCGATAACCGTCGTATCCATCAGGACAATGTTGGGGTTTGCCTTAAGGAAGAGATATTTATCGAACTGGCCGTCATCGGTATAAAGCACCGAAAGCGCCGAACACGGGGCATCGGTCGAAGCAATGGTGGGGCAAATGATAACCGGGGACTCTAGGTAGTAGGCGACGGCCTTGGCGGTGTCGAGGATCTTGCCGCCACCGACGCCGACGACGATATCGCAACCGTTGTCGCGAGCGAGCGCAACCAGGCGATCGACCTCGCCCTTGGAGCACTCGCCGTTAAAGTCCTCAAACAGCAGCTCGGCCTTAGCCTCGGCAAAGCCGCCCTCGATCTTGGCACCGACGCGCTTCTTGCCCGAAGGTGTCACGATGACGAGGGCCTTAGCGCCGAGCGGCTCGACATAGGAGCCGAGCTTGGCGAGCTCGTCCGGACCCTGGATGTACTTGCTGGGGCTATTGAAAATTGCAGCCATAACTATCCCATTCTCTAAAAAAGAAAGGGGCTCCGTACAGATACGTGCGGAGCCCCTCGTTACGATAACAAGAGTCGATTAGAAATCGATGTCGGTGTCGTAGTAGCAGGCCTTGAGAATCTTCTCGAAGTCGGCAGCCTTGGTCTCACGCGGGTTCTCGGGCGTGCAGGCGTCCTGCTCGGCGTTCGCGGCGATCTCGGGCAGCTTGGCGAGGAACTCCTCCTCGGAAACCATCTGCGGGTTCTCGGCGTCGACCTTCACGCCACCATTCGCGTAATCCTTGATGGACTGCGGAATGTTGAGCTGGTCGTTGAGGTCGCGGATCTTCTGAACGAGCGCAGCGATGAGCTCCTCGTTGGTCTCGCCGGGAAGGTGCAGGATCTCCTTGGCCACGTAAGCGTAACGCTCGGCAGCACGCGGGTCCTTGGAGTTCCACTGGATGACCTTGCCCAGGTACATGGCGTTAGCAGCACCGTGGATGATGTGGCCGTTCTCAAAGGCAGCACCGGTCTTGTGAGCCATGGAGTGAACGATGCCAAGCAGGCCCGAGGAGAAGGCGATACCGGCGATGCACTGAGCCTCGTGCATGTGCTGACGGGCCTCATGGTCGCCAGCATAGGACTTGGGCAGCCACTCGACGATCTCGCGGATGCCGTGCAGAGCGTTGGCGTCGGTGAACATAGAGGCACAGGTGGAAACGTAGGCCTCCATGCAGTGGGTCAGAGCATCCATGCCGGTGTGAGCGCACAGCTTGGCGGGCATGGTGTAGGTGAGCTCGGGGTCGACGATGGCGACATCAGGGGTGATGTTGAAGTCGGCCAGCGGGTACTTGATGCCCTTGGCGTAGTCGGTAATGACGGAGAACGCGGTGACCTCGGTAGCGGTGCCGGAGGTAGAGGAGATGGCGCAGAAATGAGCCTTCTGACGCAGCTCGGGGAAGCTGAACGGCTGGATGATGTTGTCGAAGGACTCCTCGGGATACTCGTAGAAGACCCACATGGCCTTAGCGGCATCGATGGGCGAGCCGCCACCGATGGCGATAATCCAGTCGGGCTCGAACTCGCGCATGGCCTCGGCGCCCTTCATGACCGTCTCGATGGACGGGTCGGACTCGACGCCCTCGAACAGCTTGACCTCGAAGCCGCCTTCCTTAAGGTCGTTCTCGACGTCCTGCAGGAACCCGCCGCGGCGCATAGAGCTGCCGCCAGAAACGATGATGGCCTTCTTGCCCTTGAGGTTCTTCACCTCGTGGCGAGCGCCCTCACCAAAGTACAGATCGCGAGGATTGGTAAAACGTCCCATACTGTGCCTCCTAAACAAGCCCCTCTTAGACTTGCGTATATAACGGAGCACCCAATTGGCTCCGTTAGGACCGGTTTGCGCGTTGCCGGCGATGACAATGCGCGATGTCTAAACGTCTCAACGCTCAGACAAACACTATTTTACCGTTCTGGTTGGTCAGTTATTCACCTAAAGCCGCCAATGATGAAACGTTTTTTCTATCCCTGAAGACCCTTGTGCGGCATTCATACTCCCAAGCTGGGCAAACGTTTTATCAAGGTTGACTACATATCCCGGGCAGGACAGTGCCCCTCCAAAATATGCACCGTTCGCCGCCAAAAATCGACCGTTTGCGGCACCGTGATACCACTCGGCCGTCCATGGTGCCGACATTTGTGCGACATCCGACTTCGTGGTGCAAAGGTGCAAGTCCAAGTGCGGCACCCCCGGTGTGCCACATGCGGGTAAACTAGAACCTTATATAGAAACATCTGAACCCTAACCGCAGCAAAGGAGGCCCCATGGCATTCGATCCCATTCAAGAGGATTGCCATCGCCTCGTTCTTGAGGCCTTGCGCCGCGACAATATCCCGCTCACCGACGCTGCCGCCGTAGAGCGTCTGATGGAACAATTCACCCGCGACCCCGCACCGCTCATCGTGCACGACCGCGACCGCGCCGGACACCTCATTGCCAAGGTGGTCGAGGCCGTCGACTACCGCATTCCCTTTATCCCCGACGATGCCCAGGCAGAGCAGGAAGAGGCAGCTGCCGAGAACATGCTCCGCGAGGCGGCCGCACTCGATCCGGCCAACTGGGATGCCCAGCGCATGCTGACGGCACTCACCGCCGAATCCAACGAGGAATACGTGCAGTACCTGGTGTCCAAGTGCGACGAGGTGGAGCACGATCTGGCGCTCAAGATCGCTTCGGCGCAGGACCCCTACGAGCGCGAGGCCGCAGGCGACCTTACGCGCCGCCCCTATCTGCGCTGGCTTGCCGCCTTGGCATCGCGCGCCCTCATTAGCGGACGCTACCGCATGTCGCTCGAAGCCGCAAACCGCAGCCTGGACTTTGCACCCAACGACCCCGCTGGTGTCCGCCACACCGCGATGCTCGCCATGGCAAAGCTCGAATACCCCGCCGAGGAGCTCAAGCGCTTTCGCTCTATCCACTCCGTCCCCTATCTCGCCAACACGCCGCTGCGCCGTCGTCCCAAGGATGCGGAGCGCGACTTGGACCCATGGACGCTCATCGCACTGATGAGCGCAGCCTGGCGCGAGCTGGACTACGAGGGCGCCGAGCACTATTTGCGCATCCTTGCACGCTCGTGCCCGCACGCGGCCGAGGCGCTCTACTTCCAAACCGAGTTTCCCGATGGCGTCTATGCCCGCGTCAACGTGGGTGTGGGCTCCACCGACGAGCTTGTCCTTGCGCTGTCCGAGGCGACGCCGGTACTGCAGGAGGGCCTGGGCGCCCCCGACAACGCCAGCTTTGCCGCCTGGGTCGCCACCAACGATATCGTGCGTTCCCAAATCGATGAGCGCATCCTGCGGGCGGCCGAGCAGGGTTTGCCGTTTAAGGGAGGAGACCTCTAATGGATCCGAGCGTCTACATCCCCGCCTACCTGGAGCGCACCTATCTGGCATCGCACCCCGAGCTCACCGATGCAGCACGCGAGCTTGTCCATAACGACGTAAGCGTCAACCCTCACAAGTATGCGCAGACCGAGCATGCCCAGGCGCTGCTGTCCTATGCCGGTGTTCATCGCCACCTGCTCGACGAGCTCCATCGCATCGAGGACATGGGCAGTGACGAGGAGTTCGAACAGACGCGTAATCGCCTGTTCGACGACATGCGCGATGAGCTGCTCAAAATTGTCCGCGTCGATGCACTGGCCGTCGACGCGCAGCTGCTCGCCATCATCCTGGCCGACACGCCCGTTGACGCCTGTCTGGGCGACCTGATGAAGCTCGAGGCGACCACGGCCGATTACCTGCAGCAAAGTGTGCCCGGGTTCGATATGGAGGCCCCACACTACTGGGCCAACAAGGTTTTGACGGACGGTGTGACGGCGGCAGATCTCACCGTGAGCGAGCCGGCACTTATCGGGTGGCTCCACACGCTCGAGGCCATCTCGCAGCTGTGCATGGCGAGCGCCCGCTACCGTGCTGCCGCCAACTACGCCCGCCGCGTCCTTAAGGCGGAAGGCTACCCCACCCGAGCCGCAGGCACCGTGTTGCTCGCCCTCGCTCGTCTGGAAGACCAGGACGGCTTTTTTGCCCTGGCCCACCAGCTCGAGGAAGAGATCGGGGCTGACGCACTTGAGAACTCTCCTTGGTATCTGCTCGCCCGCACGATTCTGCTGTTCAAAACAAACAAGATGCGCCCGGCGACACGCGCGCTGCGTGAGTTTGCCAATCGTTGCGAGGGCGGTGCGTTCTTCTTACTGAACCCCATGTACCAGACACCGTACCTTCCCTGCCGGCCCGAGCCACACGATCCCTGGGATCTTTCGCACCAGGCCGTTTGGGAAGCGGACGGTATTATCTCGGACACTCCCGACTTTGCCCCTTGGGCCAATGCCTGCGAAGACGTGTCGCAGCTTGCCCAGGAATTTGCGCGCCGCTACGGTTTTTAGTGACGCACTCGACCCGACCATGTCGTTTACGTTAGGAACGGTTTCATGAACCTCCGCTCATCTCTTGCCTGCACCTCGAGCGATATCGCTCGCTGGGGACTGCGCTCTGTCCTCAAACGCCAGGGTGGCGTGCTTCCCGGCCGCATCGCCATGAAGATCGATCCCGAGTTGCTAAGCGACCTCGCGAGCCTGGTCGACCGCAGCGTGGTGATCACCGGCACTAATGGCAAGACCACCACCTCCAACCTCATCGCCGATGCCGTTGCTGCCAGCGGCGCCACCGTGGTATGCAACCGCGCTGGCAACAACATGGAGCCGGGCGTGGTGGGCGCACTGCTCGAAGCGCGCAGCGGCCTCAAGCGAGTCGGCGGCGGCAAGCGCGTAGGCGTCTTTGAGTGCGACGAGCTCTACACCGTACGCGTTCTGCCCAAGCTCAAGCCGACGTACTTTGTGCTGCTCAACCTGTTCCGCGACCAGCTAGACCGCTACGGCGAGATCGACCATACCCAGGATGTCATCGCCCATGCGTTGGAGCTCTCTCCGACAACAACGCTCATCTACAACGCAGACGACCCGCTGTGTGCCGCGATCGCCGCGCGCGTTCCCAACGCGAGTATTGCCTTTGGCATCGATGGCGCCACCAACACCGAGTCCGACCGCATTAGCGACTCGCGTTTTTGCTCACAGTGCAACGCGCCGCTGGAGTATGACTACGTGCAATACGGCCAGCTCGGCGCCTACCATTGCCCCTCGTGCGGCTGGGCCCGCCCTGCGCTTGTCCGTCGCGTGACGGGCGTGGAGCTCGGCTGCGACGGCTACGGCTTTGACCTGGTGTTTGGATCTGATTCCAGCGCGCCAGCCGCACACATCGCCACGCGCTACAACGGCCTGTACATGGTCTACAACGTTGCCGCCGCATTCTTTGCCGCACACGAGTTGGGCGTGGACACGGCGTTTCTACAGCCCACGCTCGATGCCTACATCCCCGCCGGCGGACGCATGGGCCGCTGGGATATCTCCGGCCGCACCGTCGAGGCCAACCTGGCCAAGAATCCCGTAGGCTTCGATCGACAAATCCAGTCCATCAAGACGGCAGGCGGCAGACTCTGCGCTTTCTTCCTTAACGACAACGATGCCGACGGCCACGATGTATCGTGGATCTACGACGTCGACTTTGAGCGCATCGCCGACACGCCGGGTCTTGTCGCCTTTGCCGGCGGCACGCGCGCACACGACATGCAGGTGCGCCTCAAGTACGCCGGCATCGATGCCGCGATTATCTCGGACGTCGCGCAGGCAATTGGCGCCGTGGCAGACGAGGCCGCCGATGACACCTTCTACGCCGTCGCCAACTACACGGCCTTCCCGCCGCTGGTCAAGGAGCTCGACGGACTGAAAGGCGCCACCGCCGACGCTGTTGCCGGGCGCGCCGTAGCCCGTGCCGACGGCGGCGCTCTTCCTGTCGGCATCGCGCCAGTCGAGCTTTCGCGCCCGCTGCGCATCGTCTACCTGTATCCCGATGCCCTTAACCTCTACGGCGACGGCGGCAATGTTATCGCGCTCGAGCGCCGCTGCGCCTGGCGTGGCATTCCCGCGCGTGTAGACGAGGTCCGTATGGGCGAAACGCTTGATCTGACCGATGCCGATATCGTCATGATGGGTGGCGGCTCCGACCGCGACCAGCTAGCCGTGGCACACGAGCTGCTCGCCCAAAAAGACAAGGTCGCGGCCTATGTTGAGGACGGCGGCTCGCTGCTTGCCATCTGTGGCAGCTATCAGCTGCTCGGCCGTTCGTACTATATGGGCGAGGATCGCATCGAGGGTCTGGGGGTCATTGCCGCCGAAACCGTACGTGGCTCCGACCGCCTGATCGGCAACGTAGCCGTCAAAACCGGCCTGGCACCTGAGCCCTTTGTGGGATTCGAGAACCATGGAGGTCGCACCCTGCTCGACGCGGAGGCAACGCCGCTCGGAACGTCCGTCGTCGCGGGCACCGGCAACAACGGCGACGATAGCCTTGAGGGTCTGATTTACAAGGGCGTCATCGGCACGTACCTGCACGGGCCGGCGCTGCCCAAGAACCCCGAACTCGCCGACTGGCTGATCGCGCACGCCCTCGAGCGGCGCGGCGATGCGCAGGCCACAGCCCTGCTGCCGCTCAAACCCCTCGACGACACCTACGAGCACGCCGCCCACGACGCCGCCATGAAGCTCCTCCCCTAACGCCCCAACCACCACAAAGGGGACAGGCACCTTTGTGGTGGTTTTTCAGTTTGCCAACGATATGTGAACGGCTAAAAAAGTCTGCTATACTTTTTCCCGCTGTCCCCATCGTCTAGCGGCCAAGGACGCCACCCTTTCAAGGTGGATATCGCGGGTTCGAATCCCGCTGGGGGCACCATTCCGATTTTCCTCGAACCCGCTGGATGTCAAGTCTGGCGGGTTCGTTGCTTTCCGTGTCGTAGTTCAGTGTCACGAGCACGTCTTCGTCGGATACGCTCACCTGCCATACGAACGCCTTCAATAGCGTTGCGTCATCGAGCTTCGCGCCGCACTGCAGGAAGTCCGCGAAGCGCTCCGGGTCTATCTTCTGCTCCTGGATGGCCTGCAGGTCGTAGTTGGCGCGAGCCTTCTGCTGCTCAAGCTCGGCTATGCGCTCCTTCACGCCCGGCGCTATGATTCCCTGCTCGATGGCGTTCAGGATGTTCTTCAGCCCGCGCTCCGCAGCTGAAAGGGATTCCGCCGCCTGTTTTCGCCTTGTGGCAATCTCCGCCCCGTCTGCCCTGTCGGCGACCATGCGGGCTATCCTCAAGGCCTCCTCGCGGTCGGAAAGCAGCTCGCGCAGGGCACCGACGATAGCGCCCTCAAGCTCCTCTCGGCGAACGTTTCTCATGCAGCCGTCAACGCAGCTGTAGTACTCGTATTTGACGTTGTGCCGCCCGCGCCCGCTCACGCCCTGCAGGTTTCGCCCGCAGCCGGCGCATATGGCCTTACCCGCCAAGGCGAAATCGCCCCAGTCCTCCGAAGAGCGCTTCTTGGTTCCCTGCACCTGCTGAGCGTCCATGAAAGTCACCTCGTCTATGATCGCGGGCATTCCGCCCTCCTTGACTATGCCGCCCCACTCGTAGCGCCCCGTGTAGCGCCTGTTGTGGAGCATCTGGTAAACCATCGAGTAGCCGCACGGGTTGCCGTTGGAGGTCTTCACGCCTCGCTGGGCGAAGTCCCGAGCTATCGAGTTCACGGTCTCGCGGTTGACGCGCCGCTTGAAGGCCTCGCGCACGAACGCGGCGTCATGCTCGTCTATCTCGTACTCGTCGTCCTCCGACTTGCGGTAGCCGAACACGCGCACGCCGTTGGTCTTGCAACGGAGTGCGTTGCCCTCCATTCCGCGCTTGGTGCGTATGGCGGTCTTCTTCGACTCGCAGGCGGCAAGGCCTTCCAGCAGCTTCTCGTAGATGATGCCCTCGGGCGAGTCGGGTATGGCCTCAAGCGCCGACACGAGCTTCACGCCCTTCTTGGCAAGCTCGCGCTTGTATATGGGCGCGTCGTACTCCCCACGGGAGAAGCGATCCATCATGTACACAAGCACTATGTCGGATTCACCCGCGTTGGCTACCATGCGCTGGAACTCGGGGCGGTCGTCGGTGCGGCCCGATATGGCGTAGTCGCAGTACTCGGCGGCGATGGCATAGCCCTCGCGTTTGCACCAGTCGCGGCACACGCGCAGCTGGTCGTCTATCGAGGCCTCGCGCTGCTTGTTGCATGAAAAGCGGGCATATATCACCGCTGTTTTTGGCATAATATGAAATGGCCTCCTTTCAGAGGTTCTGTGGAAAGCCCCACGGGTAGCGCTGCAACGCTGTGACCCCGTGGGGCTTCTTTTTTTCTTTACCTATATAAGACGGTAAACGAGTACAGCATCATGTCGCTGTCGCGCGTGTTGGCGCTGACGGCCATCTTGACATCGACGACCTGACAACCTTTGTCCTGGATGCGCGACAACGTTCCGTCGATGCGCTCGGTAACCTTGTCCTCAAGCTGCGTGGCGGTCGAATACATGGCCTTGCCCGCGACCTGGAACACGAGGGCGTGAACCTTCCCGTCGCTCACGATGAACTCGTCCGCATCGCTAGCCATCTTCTTAGCGGCGCTTTTGTTGAACATTCCCATGTGTTATTCCTTCCGTTCGCCAGTATCCCAAGGCCCCGTACCCAATAGTTCGTCAACGGAGCATTCGTAATACCTTGCAAGCTTTATGAGCTTTGATCCATTGATTTCGCGTTGCCCGCTTTCCATCATCGAGTAAGCGGGAACACCTATACCGAGAACAGCGGCCACTTCGGGCTGCTTCTTCCCATACTTGAGTCTTGTTTCCTTGAGACGGAATTGCGTGCCCACTGTGCCCTCCTTGCTTCTATAGGCACATTGTACAAAAAAATTTACAAATAGTGAATTCCTTACTTGCAAAAGGTCAGAAGTTCTTCTATATTCACTAATTGTGAAGTTCACAAATAGTGAAATGGAGGTGCATATGAACCCGATCGCAAGCGAGCGAGTTCGAATCGGTCTTAGCCAAGAAGATTTGGCAACGAAGCTCGGACTCAAAAGCCGCGCCACTGTTGCTAGCTACGAAAGTGGCGGTGAAATCCCCGGCTCGAAGCTCGTAGCCATGACGAAGCTTTTCCATTGCTCCGCAGACTACCTGCTTGGACTTACGGAGAACAGGACGGTGGCCTAAATGGCCGAACAGCAGACGCCCACCAAGCAGCAGGCAGAAAAGCCCAAAACGCCGCGCGAGCTGGCATTCGACCACATGTGCAACGTGCTGGTCAAGGCGTACCGGGAAAGCGAGCAGAAAGGCGAGAAGCAGGCGCGATGAGGCAGTGGTCGACACGTGAACTCAAGTACCTCGAAGAGCACGCGGGCGAAGGCGCTAAAGCGATAGCCAAGGCGCTGGGACGTTCGGAAGACTCGGTTAAGTGGCAAGCGCAACACTGCGGACTCTCACTCCGCAAGCGGAGCCAGTGCCCAAACTGCGGCAGATGGACATTCCGTCCCCTGAACCGCATCAACGGCTGGTGCATCGAGTGCACGAAGGAACTTCACATGTCCGACCTAGCCGAGCAGGCCAACGCCATGCGAGAGGAGGCGGTTAGGGAGAAGAGGAACAACCAGGAGCGACAGCGCTACTACAGCGCAAAGAGCCGCGCCAAGAAAAAGCAAAAATAGGCACACCAAAAGCCACACGTGCTATGACCTGCGGAAACATCAGAAAGGAGCACGAAATGCAAAGCAAAAAGAAAGCGAGCGCCCCCAGCTACCACACTCCGAGCGCCCGCATGAACCGCATCGAGAACGATGCTTCGACCATCATACCATTCGAGCGCAAGCCCCGTCCCACCGCGAAGGAGATGCAGGACGCCTCCCAGTTCAAGGCTGGCGTTTTGGTCGGCTTCCTAGCCGCCACAATCATCTTCCTCATCGTCCTGTGGGCGTGGGTAATCCCCACGATGGACGGCGCTGTGGCAACGGCCCAGCAGGCATACGAGACCACGGCGGGTGTCGTCCATGCGTAACGACGAGCGCTACAGCCCCAAGCCGCAGAGCAACCAGCTTGAGATATTCGGCCTCGGCTCCGCAGGCGAGCAGGACTTCCAAGAGGCCCGCAAGTGGATCGAGGACAACCCAGGCGCCTGGAACTTCATGGTCGAGAACGCCGTGAGGCTCAACCGCAAGGGCTACGTGTCGGTCAACTACCTGGTGAACATGGTGCGCAACGAGCTGCACGTGGCCTGCAAGAACGGCATCGCCCCGAGCCTGGCCCGCATCATGGAGGCCCGCTACCCGCAGCTGAAGGGCGCTTTCAACAAGCACCGCAGCCAGTCGGACGGTTTCAGCGAATGAGCTGGGTTCAAACGCTGGCGGCGACGGCGCGGGTCGTGGTTCCGGTTCGCGAGGTCGTGGGCAAGCAGCGCCCCCGCACCGATTACCGCAACCGCCGCACCTACACCCCCACCAAGACCTTGAAGGCCGAGAAGGAGGTGCGCGACGCGTGGCGGGCCGAATACGGCGAGACCTTCGCCGGGCACGACGGCCCCGTGAGGATGCGCATATCCACCTACCGACCGCTCGCTAAGAGCAACCCCAAGTATTGGGAAGGGCGCTCCGACATGGGAAAGCCCGACTGGGACAACGTGGGCAAGCTCGTCTGCGACTCGCTCAACGGCCTCGCATTCAAGGACGACCAGCAGGTGATCACCTGCACCGTGGACAAGCGCCCGAGGCCCTGCCACGGGACGCAACCGTTTATCAGCATCTACATCGAGTACTTCGTCGAGGAGTACGTGAAGGAGAAGAAATGAAGCACTTCGAGAACAACGTGAACGACGGCATGAGCCGCACCGACAGCATCGAGACGCTTATCGACCTCACCAGCTGCATCGCCGTGAACGCCCTCATGGTGGCGGGCGGCGAGGCCGAGGCTGACGAGAAGGACGCGGGCGCTTGGTGGGCCATGATCGCCCTGGCCGAGGCCGCGCTTGAAAGCTACCCCGAGGACGTGCGCGCCAAGGGCTACCAGGTCGTCAACGAGAACACCAACCGGGAGCTTGTGGAGCAGGCGCGCCGCAAAGAGGCCGAGCAGGCCGCCAAGCACGTCATGAGCATCATCTTCGGCGTGAAGAAGGAGGACTAGCCGTGGCGCTGATCACAACGCAACCGGTAAGCGCACACGCCCTGTTCAAGCAATCGACCATCAAGGGCGACGAGGCGGTCTTGCAGTTCTCCGTCCGAATGGACAGCGAGAACG
>CABUQK010000011.1 GCA_902493615.1 uncultured Collinsella sp. | reverse complement strand
GCCGCGCGGCAAGGAGATATATTGCCAGACCGGAGGGGCCCCGGGGGCGGGAATCTGGGCATACACATTTCCTACACATCTTGTGATCCGACTAACGTTTGCCAGCCGTTAACTACCGCTCGCCGAGCATCTCTTTATATAAGGCAGTCTCATGGTTAAAGCGGATACGTCCCCCTAGCTAAAGCACAGCCAGCATCGAGCAACTCATCACGTTCTTCCACCGAGAACCCCTCGGCGTAGACGCGCACCACTGGTTCGGTCCCGCTAGGACGGACCAGCAGCCACGTATCATCCTCAAATGACAGACGCAAGCCGTCCATATGACTAACGTTTTGCGGCGCCTTGCCACAAATCGACTTGGGGTTTACGCCCGGCAGCAGGGTTCGTAACGTTTCGGCATCTTCGGCCTCAAGGCGCAAATCGCGTCGACCGTAACTCGTCTTACCAAAACTGTCCTCGAGTTGGTCGACCAGAACGCCTAAAGGCGCGTCCGTCTTTGCCATAAGCTCACACAGAATCAGACAGGCGAGGATTCCATCGCGCTCGGGCATATGCGCGGCGATGCCGATACCACCGGCTTCTTCGCCGCCTATGAGGACGCCGCCCTTCTTCATCTCTGCCGCTATATATTTGAAACCGACTGGTTTGACGGTCACGCGGCAGCCAAGCGCCTCGGCAATGCGACGCACGAGCGTCGAGCACGAAAGATTGACGACGACGCGCCCCTCCAAATTACGAAATTGAACCAAGTCGCCCAAAACGAGCGCCATGATCTGATGCGGATGTATATATCTGCCGCGCTCGTCAACCGCGCCGATACGGTCGGCGTCGCCGTCGGTCACCAGGCCAGCGCAAGCTCCGTCCTCGATAACCGTGCGCTCGCAAGCGTCCACCCACGGCTCAACGGGGTCGGGGCAGATATCTTCTTGATCAGACGCCTGCCCGGCGTGAATCTCGTGCACCTCAACGCCAAGCTCGCGCAGCAAGTCGGCTAGATAGCCCTGGGCTGCGCCGCCCATGGGATCGACAACCACGCGCAAGTGCGCGGCGCGGATGGCTTCGGCATCGACAAACGATGCCACCGCCTGCATATAGTCAGGAATGATATCCGCGGTGCGATATTGCCCCTCGATCCCCATTGGCTCGGGAGCCATGGTCTCTTCGAGCTCTTCGATGACATCCTGGTTGACGGTTGAGCCGTCACCCATGCGAATCTTGAGGCACAGATAGCCCTGCGGATGATGGGACCCCGTCACCATGAGCGCGCCGCACGCCTCACCGTCATAAGCCGCCGCCCACGTAAGGGCAGGGGTCGGAACAGGTCGCGAAGCGAGCACGGCGTCTAGCCCGTGCGCTGCTAGCACGCCCGCCGCAAGCTCAGCGAACTCGCGTGCCAGGGGCCGGGTGTCGAACCCTATATATACCGTTTTGCCCGGATTGGTCTTTTGCCACAACTCGCCGACGGCATCGGCGATACGGGCAACGTTATCGGCAGTGAAGTCCTCATCGACGCGAGCGCGCCAACCGTCAGTTCCAAAATGAATTATCGCGCACACGCGCAGACACCTCACAGTGTTTGGATCATGGTACGCATGGGGTATACCCGCAACATGCACTCGGCAACCTGCCGGCACCAGCATTCACCATTTGGGCAAATGCTGCCGAGGACATGCAAGCAATAAATAAACGCCTCGTATGGAGCGGTTTTGCCCTTTATATATCGAGCGCCTCGGCCATCGCGGCCGTAGTGATTGCCGTGGTTCCACAGCAACTGCCCACCATTGCGGCACCGGCATGTCTCCATTCGATGCATGCGCGCGCGAAAGCTTCGGGGTTCTCGTGCCATACGGGGCCATCCTGAGTCTGGACCGGATCGCCTACGTTGGGACGCACCGTGACGGGAGTAGTCGCCGATGCAACCATCCTGGGCACCGCCGTGTTCGCGGCCGCAAGCGAACAGCAATTAACACCAACCGAGTTTGCGCCGTGTTTTTCGGCGTACAAAACGGCTGCCTCGATGTTGAGGCCATCGCCCAACAGGTCGCCTTTATCGTCAACGACAAAACTCACCAGAACAGGCATGCCGTCGGCGGCATCTCGAGCGCCGGCAAGTATGGGCTGCAAATTTCGGATAGACGTCACCGTCTCGATCAGCAGACCGTCAACGCCGGCATTGAGCAAGGCGTGCGCCTGTTCGCGCGCAATGCCTCGGATTTCACGATACTCGGCAGAGTCCTCGGCAAACCACTCAATACCGATCGGGCCCATCGAGCCTAGCAGCAGCTGAGGGTGCGCCTGGCGGGCATCGTCGACGGCCCCGCGATTGACCTCCGCCACGGACGGCGCAATCTGGTCGTGCTTGAGGGCATAGCTCGATGCCTGAAAGGTGTTGGTAATGAGCACCTGCGCGCCGGCGGCGACATACAAGCGATGGATACGAGAAACGGTCTGCGGCTCTGCCAGATTCCAAAACGCCGGTGGAATGTCGGCGGCATCGTACTCACTCAACAGAACACTGCCCATGGGGCCCTGCGCCAACAAGGTCTCGCTCGACAAGCGGCGCGTAAGTTCCTCGGCACCAAAGCGGTTGTAATAACTCGTATCCATATATATCCCGCTATTCCTCGACGCTGATTCCCTGCTTTTCGAGATAGGCGAGCCAGCGGCTCATCGTGTCCTCGGATAGCGCATGCTCCATCATGCAGGCCTCGGAATCGGCTCGCTCAAATTCGACACCGAGCTCCTGAACCAAAAACGTGCGGATGAGGCGATGACGGTACCAGATAGCCGTGCCAACCTCGCGGCCGCGATCGGTCAGGATCACCTTGCCGTAGTGCGATTGCTCGACAAGCTCGGATGCCTTGAGCGCCGAAACCGCTTTATTGACCGATGCCTTGGAGACGCCAAGGCGCTGCGCGATGTCGACCGATCGCACGCCGTTGGTTTCCCCCTCTTCGCTTTCAATGCGAACCATGCACTCCAAGTAGTCTTCGTTCGCCACCGTCAGATGTAGTTCGCGCGAGCTATTTGTCGTATCCATGATCTTCCGTCCCTTCTGCATTCAATGGCTGATTCTACCCCATCCAAGCGTCGTGGTATGCCGTGGCATACCGTGCTAGAGTTCTTGTTGCACACGACGACCAAGATTGGAGCGGTCTTTATGGAAAACACCACCACGAGCCCCGATGTCCTCGAGCGCTTTTTGCGCTACGTCCAGATCAACACGCAGTCCGAGGATGCAAACTGCGACCAGGTACCCTCGAGCGCCGTTCAGTTTGACCTTGCCAACGTGCTGGCTGAAGAGCTGCGCGAGCTTGGTGCGGAAGATGCCCACGTGACCGAGCACGCCTATGTCTGCGCGCATATCCCCGCAAGTGCGGGCGCTGAGGACAAGCCCGCCCTGGGCCTGATCGCCCATCTCGATACCACCGAAGTTGCACCGGGCGCCGGCGTGAAGCCGCACATCGTACACTACGAAGGCGGCGACCTGGTCTGCGGCACGGTTGACGGTAAGCCCGTTGCCATGAGTACCGCCAAGCTTCCCGCCCTGAACGACCTCGCGGGTGAGGACCTGGTCTGCAGCGATGGCACCACGCTGCTGGGCGCGGACGACAAGGCAGGCGTCGCCGAGATCATGTCGCTTGTCGCGCGTATCGCTCAGGACCCTTCTTTGCCCCATCCCGCACTCGGCATTTGCTTCTGCCCTGACGAGGAAATCGGCCACGGAGCCGAGCTGTTGGATATCGCTACCTTTGGCTGCAAGTACGCCTACACGGTCGACGGCGGCCCCATCGGCGAGCTGGAGTGGGAGTGCTTTAACGCCGCCGAGGCGACCGTCCGCTTTGAGGGCCAGTCCATTCACCCGGGCGACGCTAAGGGCCGTATGGTCAACGCAGGCAATCTGTTCTGCGACTTCAACGCGTTGCTCCCCTACGCGCAGCGCCCGGAGTATACGGAAGGCTACGAGGGCTTTTATCACCTTGAGGGTGTATCTGCGACCGTCGATCACGCCACAGCGCGCTATATCGTCCGCGACCATGACGTCGCCAAGTTCCAGCAGAAACTCGACCTTATTGATGCCGCCGCCTCGATGCTCAACCAGCGTCTGGGTGAGGAGCGCGTGACGGTCGAGATTAAGCAGCAGTATCGAAATATGGCCGAGATCGTTCGTGACTATCCCGAGCTTATTGATGTTGCCAAGGAAGCCTACCTTGCCTGCGGCGTTGAGCCCCAAGTGCTGCCGATTCGTGGCGGCACCGACGGCGCCCAGCTGTCGTTCCGCGGTCTGCCCTGCCCCAACCTTTCCACCGGCGGCTATTGCTACCACGGCGTCAACGAGTTCGTCCCGGTCAGTTCGCTCGTCAAGATGACCGACGTGCTCCAGGAGCTCGTCGCCCGCTTTGCATAAGCCTGGCTGCACAAGTCCAAAAGACGAATTGCCCCGTCCTCAACCAAGAACGGGGCAATTTTTTTGCTGCAATGAGAACAGGTTGACGCGCGCCAGCCTATTAACGCAAGGAGTGTCCCAAACTGCCGGTACAAAAGGAACGTCCCCAAGTGCCAAGTGCATCAAGAGTGCCCCCTTTGACCAGTCGTTTAAGAACGTCCCCAATGACTACCCATGTGCCAAGTGTTACGCCGATGTTTTGGCACCGACAGCGAAAACCCGCCAGAGCGAGCAAGGTGCCTTGAAACGAGGTGGCATTGATCTTTTGATCATGCCGCCGAAGTTGAAAGGCAGATTGCCGCTCTGGCGGGTTTGCAGCGTCAACTGGTTACGCGGTTTGGTAAAACCGCGTAACTCTAGTAGTTGGCTTCGTAGCCGTTGCCGTCGCCGGTGGGCTCTTCGTAGTAGTCCGAATCGCTCGAATCGCTTGAGTCATCGGAATCGTCAGAGCTGACCGATGAGGTTGCGGTACCGTTTGCGTAGTCGTCAGACGTGTTGTTGTTCAGGTCGCCGATCGTAGAGCTGGAACCGTCGGAAAGGCCCATGGTGTTGGGACCCTTGGGGTCCTTGCCGGCGTCGACGCGCTCCATCATTTCCTTGAGCTCGTCCTCGTAGACAAAGACGTAGCTCACACCGTCGATCATGGTGCTGTCGTCGGCGTACGAGGGCAGGTTGGCCGAGTAGATACCGTCGACATCCATACCGCGCATGGCGTTGACCGTAGCCACGATATCCTGAACGCTCATATCGGTTACGAGCATATCGGACAGCGAATTAACCAGGCCAAAGATCTTCGTGGCATCGAAGTTATTGAGAATCTGGTTGGCAAGGGCGCCAAGCACCTGACGCTGGTGGCGCATGCGCGTGTAATCGCCGTCGGCATAGGTGTAGCGGCAGCGGGCATAGGTAAGGGCGGTGGCACCGTCCATATGCTGCTGGCCAGCGGTAATCTTAATATCCAGGTGCTCGGGGTCGTCAACATCATCGGTTGCGTTAATGTCGATACCGCCAACCGAATCAATCAGCGCCTGCATACCGTCGAAGCTGACCTCGGCATAGTGGGAAATCTGAACACCGCACAGCTCGTTGACCGCCTCGACCATGGCCTCGGCGCCGCCAACGGTATGGCAGGCGTTGATCTTCATGGTCTCGCCCTTGTACTCGACCTTGGTGTCGCGCGGAACGGAAATGAGCGTCGCCTGCTTTTGCGTGGGGTCGATGCGTGCCAGGATAATCGAGTCGGCACGATACGTATCCTCGCCCGGACGGCCATCGGTGCCAAGAAGCAGCACGTAGAACGGATCCTTTGCCTCATCGGTGTCAACCAGAACCCGACGCAGATTGTCGGTAATGACATTAGAATCGCCGAGCTTGCCCATAATGGTGGCAAACCACAGGCCGGCAGCGGTAGTGGCACTCAGCAGCACGCCAAGCACGACAATGAGCGCGACGTGACGAATCGTGTGGCTACGGCGACGTTGACGAGCGCGCTCGGAATAGCGAGCCACGTTATCGCGACTGTAGATCTTGGCCTGCGCACCAGTTGAGGGTCTTCGGGTGGTGGTATCCGCGAGGGGCTTTTTATTAAACATAGGCAACCTGTATTAGTAGATGACGGGATCGGGGACGGTAGCATGCTCGACATGCGCACCGAGCGCCTGCAGCTTTTCGACAAACTGCTCGTAGCCGCGCTTGATGTGATGGATAGCCGAAACCTCGGTCGTCCCGTCGGCGATCAAGCCCGCTACGACGAGGGCCGCTCCGCCGCGCAGATCGGGCGAGGTAACCTGTGCACCCGAGAAGCCCTTGACGCCATGAATCATGGCATGATGGCTCTCGATACGAATGTCGGCACCCATGCGCACCAGCTCAGAGGCAAACATAAAGCGATTCTCGAAGATGTTTTCGGTAATAACGGAACTGCCGTCGGCAAGGGCGGAGAGCACCATAATCTGCGCCTGCATGTCGGTCGGGAAACCGGGGAACGGAAGCGTCTGGATGTCGACCGGCTTGATACGCTCGGCACGGTTCACATGAACGCCATCCTCGACGCGCTCGCAGTCGATACCCATGAGTTCCATCTTCTTGAGCACCATGCCCAAGTGAATGGGGCAAAAGCCCGTGACATCGACACCGCGATCGTCGGCCATCAACGCACCGGCAACGATAAAGGTACCGGCCTCGATGCGGTCGCCCACCACGCGGTGGGTAACGGGATGGAGCTCTTCCACGCCTTCGATAGTCACGACGGGCGTACCGGCGCCAACAATCTTGGCGCCCATCTCGTTGAGCATGTTGGCGAGATCGACGATCTCGGGCTCGCGGGCGGCATTGTCGATAACCGTGGTGCCCTTCGCGCGCACGGATGCCATAATGAGGTTCTCGGTCGCACCGACACTGGCGAACTCGAGCGTGACGGTGGTACCGCGCAGACCTTGGGGCGCATTAGCGTTGATGTAGCCGTGGGCGGTATCGAACTCAACGCCCAGGGCCTCAAGACCAAGAATGTGCATATCGATCTTGCGAGCACCCAGGTTGCAGCCGCCCGGCATGGCGATCTTGGCGCGATGGAAGCGACCCAGCAGGGGTCCCATCACGGCGGTGGAAGCACGCATCTTGGCAACGAGCTCGTAGGGGGCCTCCCAAGAATCGACCTGAGAGGTATCAATCTCGAGCGTGTGCTCGTCGAGAACATCGATCGTAGCGCCCATGCCCTTGAGCACCTTGCCCATCACGTGGACATCGGAAATATCGGGCACGTTCTGCAGCGTCGTCTTGCCCGGCGCCAGAAGCGTTGCCGCCATGAGTTTGAGTGCGGAGTTCTTGGCACCCGAAACGGGCACGGAGCCTCCGATGGCGTGGCCACCCTCAACGCGGATAATATCCAAGGTCTACCCTTTCAAAAAGCATGCCCGGGATGGCTGGGCCATCCCGGGCATGATGTGTTCGCAAATGGTCGAACGCTAAATCGTTTGACTATTGGGCAAGCTTGAGCTTACACCATGCGATTTCATTATAGAGGTAGGCGCGGCGTGCATCATCCTCCGACAAATTACCCAGCTTCTCTTCAAAACCTTGAATATCAGCTTTAAGCTTGTCGGCATCGACGGTCGCCAAATCGCAAGCGCGCTCGGCGAGAACGGTCACGACATCGTCCGCAACCTGGGCATAGCCGCCGGCCACGGCAAACGTGTGGTCAACAGTGCCCATGGCCTTATCGGAAACGCGAACGTAACCGCGGTCGATCGTGCAGATTTCGCTGGAGTGAGCAGGCAGGACGCCAAACTCGCCATCCGTGGACGGAATCGACACAAACGCAGCGTCGCCCTCATAGGCGCAGCTCACGGGGCACACGATGCGGATACGCATAACCTACTTCTCCCCCATCTTGCGGGCGCGCTCGCGCACGTCCTCAATCGTGGAAGCATAGCGGAAAGCCTGCTCGGGCAGGTCATCGGCCTTGCCATCGACAATCTCGGCGAAAGAGCGGACGGTATCCTCGACGCGGACGTAGACACCGGGGTTGCCGGTGAACTTCTCGGCGACGTGGAAGGACTGCGAGAGGAACTGCTGAATCTTACGGGCACGGTTGACCGTAAGGCGCTGCTCCTCGGACAGCTCGTCCATACCCAGAATTGCGATGATGTCCTGAAGGTCGGAGTACTCCTGCAGGAGCTCCTGGACCTTGACGGCGACACGGTAGTGCTCCTCGCCGACGATCGAGGGATCGAGAGCGTCGGAGGAAGACGCGAGCGGGTCGATAGCCGGGAACAGGCCGAGCGACGAAATGCTACGCGAAAGAACCGTGGTGGCATCGAGGTGCGTAAACGTCGTGGCAGGCGCCGGGTCGGTCAGGTCGTCGGCGGGGACGTAGACAGCCTGGACGGAGGTAATGGAGCCCGTCTTGGTCGAGGTAATGCGCTCCTGGAGGTCGCCCATCTCGGTTGCCAGCGTGGGCTGGTAACCAACGGCGGACGGCATACGGCCCAGCAGTGCGGAAACCTCGGAACCTGCCTGGGAGAAGCGGAAGATGTTGTCGATGAACAGCAGAACGTCCTGGCCACGATCGCGGAAGTACTCAGCGGTGGTAAGGCCGGCCAGACCGATGCGCAGACGCGCTCCGGGCGGCTCGTTCATCTGACCATAGACCAAGCAGGTCTTGTCGATAACGCCAGACTCGCTCATCTCGAGGAACAGGTCGGTGCCCTCGCGAGTACGCTCGCCGACGCCGGTGAACACCGAGGTACCGCCGTGCTCCTGGGCGAGGTTGTTGATGAGCTCCTGAATCAGAACGGTCTTGCCGACGCCGGCGCCGCCGAACAGGCCCGTCTTGCCGCCACGGATGTAGGGCTCGAGCAGGTCGACGGCCTTGATGCCGGTCTCGAAGATCTCGGTCTTGGTGGTGAGCTCGTCGAAACGGGGCGCAGCATGGTGGATGGGGTAGAACTCCTCCACCTCGGGCATGGGCTTGCCGTCGACGGGCTTGCCCATGACGTTCCAAATGCGGCCGAGCGTCTTGGGGCCAACGGGCATCTTCATGGGCTCACCGGTGTCGGTGGCGATGAGGCCGCGCTGCAGGCCGTCGGTCGAGGACATGGCGACCGTGCGGACGACGCCGCCCGGAAGCTGGCTCTCGACCTCGAGGATCGTGCTCAGATGACCGATCGGGGTCTCGGCCTCGACCGTGAGCGCGTTGTAGATCGGGGGCACCGCGCCGTCAAACTTGACGTCGACGACAGGGCCGATGATTCGCACGATGCGACCATCACCGGCAGTCGTCTTCTTGGTGGCTTCCTCGACCGCAAGCTTTACGGTGTTATTAGCCATTACTGTTCCTCCAATGCTGAGGCTCCGCCGACGATCTCGTTAATCTCGGTCGTGATCGAAGCCTGGCGCACGCGACTATACGTGCGGGTAAGGGTCGAGATGATCGCGGTGGCGTTTTCCGTCGCGGAGTGCATGGCCTTGCGGCGTGCACCCTGCTCGGCAGCCGCCGAATCGATCAGGGCCTGGTAGATGACCGTCAGGATATAAGACGGCACAAGCTTGCCGAGAACATGCTCGGGAGAGGGCACGAACTCGAACGTGGACGAGATGCGCTTAGGGGCGTCGGTCTCGTTCTTACGCGGACCGTGGGCCATAGCGATCATCTCGGGGTCGAGCGGCAACAGATGCTCGACGCGAAGCTCCTGATCCACGCGGTTCTTGGCGTGGTGGTAGACAAGCTCGACACGGTCAAGCTCACCGGCACGATACGCATCGCAGATATGAGAGGAGATCATGCGGGCCTGATTGAAATCGGGCTCAGAGGAGTTGCCCTCAAAGTGCATGACAACGTTTGCGCGGTCACGGAAATACGTGGCCGGCTTACGCCCGCACGCGATGATCTCGCATTCGATGCCGTCGTTCGCCCAAGAAGCGGCGAGCTTTTCGGCCGTGCGCTCCACCGTCGTATTGAAACCGCCGGCAAGGCCGCGGTCCGAGGCAATAACGACAATCAGGCCATGCTTGACGCTCTCATGCTTCTGCAGCATGGGATCGGTGCCCGAACAGGAGGCGTCGCCGGCGACCGTCAACATGACGTCGGTCAGCGCCTCCTTATAGGGCTCGGCCTGCTTGGAGCGATCGAGAGCACGACGGATCTTGGCCGTAGAGACCATCTCCATCGTGCGCGTGATCTGCTTGGTCGTGGTAACCGAGGAGATTCGCTTCTTAATGTCGCGAAGGTTGGCCATGGGGCTTAGTTCTCCTCTGATCCAGAAACATCCGAATGGTGCTTGGCCATGAACTGCTGCTTGAAGTCGCCGATGACGCGCAAGAGCTCAGCCTTGGTGTCATCATCGATCTTCTTGGCGCGAACCTTGTCGAGCAGCGAGCCAAAGCCATTGTCCATGTACTCGATGAGCTCGGCACGGAAAGGCAGCACGTCGGCAATCTCCAGGTCATCCAGGAAGCCCTCGTTGCCAGCGAACAGCGTAACGATCTGCTCGCCAACCTCAAACGGCTTGTAGCGCGGCTGCTTAAGGAGCTCGGTCATGCGGGCACCATGGGTCAGCTGCTTCTGAGTAGCCTCGTCGAGGTCGGAGCCGAACTGCGTAAAGCCAGCGAGCTCCTGATAGGAAGCGAGATCCAGACGGAGGTTGCCGGCGACCTGCTTCATGGCCTTGGTCTGCGCATCGCCACCGACGCGGGACACGGAGATGCCCACGTCGACTGCCGGGCGCTGGCCCTGGAAGAAGAGCTCGGACTGCAGGTAGATCTGACCATCGGTAATGGAAATGACGTTGGTCGGAATGTAGGCCGAGACGTCGCCGTCCTGGGTCTCGATGATCGGCAGTGCCGTCATGGAGCCGTAACCGTTCTTCTTGGACATCTTGACGGCACGCTCAAGCAGACGAGAGTGCAGGTAGAAGATGTCGCCAGGATAGGCCTCGCGTCCGGGCGGACGATGCAGCGTCAGCGACATCTGACGGTAGGCCACAGCCTGCTTGGACAGGTCGTCGTAGATGACGAGCACGTGGCCGCCGGGGTTGGTCTCGCTGGCGGGCTTGCCGTCCTCGCCGTTGTACATGAAGAACTCGCCGATAGCGGCACCGGCCATAGGCGCGATGTACTGCATAGGGGCGGAATCGGCAGCGGTGGCCGAAACGATGATGGTGTAGTCGAGCGCACCGTGCTGAGCGAGGGTCTCGCGGATGTTGGCAACCGTGGAGGCCTTCTGGCCGATGGCGACATAGATGCAGACCATGCCCTTGCCGCGCTGGTTGAGGATAGCGTCGATGGCGATGGCGGTCTTACCGGTCTTACGGTCGCCGATGATGAGCTCTCGCTGACCGCGACCAATAGGCACCATGGAGTCGATGGCCAACAGGCCGGTCTGAACCGGCTCGCACACCGGGGTACGGTCGATGACGCCGGGGGCCTTGAACTCAATGGGACGACGGTGCGTGGCGACGATGTCGCCCAGGCCGTCGATGGGCTGGCCGAGCGGATTGACGACGCGGCCGAGCATGGCGCGGCTCACGGGGATATCCATAATGCGGCCAGTGGTGCGGCACTCGTCGCCTTCCTTGATGGAGTCGACGGCACCAAACAGAACGGCGCCGACCTCGTCACGGTCAAGGTTCTGGGCAAGGCCGAAGACGGTCTCACCGGTATCGGAGCTCTTGAACTCCAGAAGCTCGCCTGCCATGGCGCTCTTGAGGCCGGAGACGCGCGCGATGCCGTCGCCTACCTCGTCGACCGTTGAAACCTCATGCGTATCGACCGTCGCGGAGAGGCTCGTGAGCTGCTCCTGCAGTTTCTTGGCGATATCCTGGGCATTGAGGGTTTCGGACATTAGGCTTCACCTCCGTACGAATTAGCAGAGTTTGCGAGGGTCTCCTGCGCGATGCGCAGCTGCGTCTTGACGGAAATGTCACGACGCTCGCCGCGGGCCTCGAGCACCAGGCCGCCCACGATAGACGGGTCGACCTGCTCGATAAGGAATACCTTGCGGCCGAAGTCCTGCTCGCATTTCTTAGTGATGGTTTGACGCAGCTCGTCGTCGAGCGGGATCGCCGTGGTGACGGTCACGCCCACTACATCCTCGTCTTCCTCGGCAACATACTTAAAGGCAGCTGCCACCTTGGGAAGAAGGTCGAGCTGGTCGCGCTTGGACATGGTGTCGAGCACGGCGATGATCTCGGGGCTGGCAGAAGCCAGGCGCTCGATCATCTCGAGGTCCTCGAACACATGGTTCTCGGCCTTGGCGGCTTCCAGAAGGGAGCGCGCGTAGGTCTCGAGCACCTTGTCCTGATAGCGGCTAGTCGGCATTCAGGCTACCTGCTTCCTGGATGTAGCGCTCGATGAGCTTCTTCTGCTCGGCATCGTCCTCGAGTGCCTCGCCCACGATCTTGGTGGCGACGGCAACGGACAGGTCGGCGATGGAGCTCGCGGCACCGGCGTAAATGGACTTGCGCTCGTCCTCGACGGTCGTATGGGCCTTGGCGATGATCTCCTCGGCCTCCTTGTGAGCAGCCTCGATGATACGGGCGCGCTCGGACTCGGCGTCCTTACGGGCCTCGAGAACGATGTCGGCAGCCTGACGACGGGCGTCGGTGACGATCGAGTCGGACTCAGCGCGCTTGGCGATAGCCTCCTGCTTGGTCTTCTCGGCCTCGTCGAGGCTCTCCTCAATCTTCTTGCCGCGCTCCTCCATGGTTTTCATGATGCCCGGCAGGGCGACCTTGGCCAGCACGATCCAGATAATCAGGAAGGCGATAAGCGCCGGGATGAACTCCGCCATCTTAGGGATGAGGATGTCCGCACCGGCAGCGCCGTCCTCGGCGAACGCGGAAACCGGCATGAGCAGCGCGGCCGCGGACGCGGAGAGTGCGATCGCGCTCTTCTGGGATGAAAGATTCATACTTGACGCTCCGTGCTATTTAACGATCAGCGCGACAACGAAGCCGATCAGAGCCAGAGCCTCGCCGAAAGCGGAGCCCATGATGAAGACGGTGAACACGCGGCCCTGGACCTCAGGCTGACGGGCCATAGCACCCGTAGCACCCAGAGCAGACAGGCCGATAGCAAGACCAGCGCCGATAACACCGAGACCGTAACCGATAACTCCCACGATTCCTCCTTTGTCGTGCGTGTCTTATTTCACGCAGGATAACCTTTTTATAACTGCCGGGCTCCATGGGTACGGGCACCGACGGTTTAACGAATTACCTTACCTTTAAGGCGTGAACGGAAGACTACTCCTCCTCCGCGACCTCCTCTGCCTCGGAGACATACACGGCGGTAAGGACCGTGAAGACGTAAGCCTGGATGGCGCCGACCACAAGCTCGATCGCATAGATCAGGATGAGGATGGCAAGCCAGGCCAGCGAAGGCAGGGCGCCGACGGCGTGGGCCGCGGAAACCTGCTGAAGCAGCGGCTGCATGAACATGCTCGCCATGATGGCAAACGAGCCCATGACCACGTGTCCTGCGAACATGTTGCAGAACAGACGGACGGCGAGCGTGATGAGGCGCAGGAAGGTCGAGAAAAGCTCGACGACCCACACGAGCACGTTCATCGGGAAGCTCACGCCCTGCGGGGCGAGGCTCTTGATGTAGCCGATCACGCCGTGAGCCTTGCATCCGTAGTAGATGAAGTACACGAAGGCGAAGATGGCGAGCGCGGCGGTGGAGCCGATTGCGCCGGTGCCGGGCTTCATTCCCGGGATCAGGCCGATCATGTTGTTGATCAGGATGAACAGGAAAAGCGAGCACAGGAACGGGAAGTGCTTCTTCCAGTTCTCACCCACGACGCCCTTGCCGATATCGTTCTCGACGTACTCGATGATGTACTCGAAACCGTTGACGAAGAAGCCCTTGGGAACCAGGGTCTGCTTCTTCTTGAACACGGCCAGGACGATCAGGAGCACGATCGTGGAGACGATCAGCCAAAACGAGTACTGCGTGATGCCGCAGCTCAGATCGCCCACGACAGGGGTGGAGCTGAACTCGCTGACCAGATGATTAATCTCATCAGGCAGCTTTTCAAAAATTTCCACGACTTACCTTTCGACCTCATGAGGATCTCGCAGCGCCTTGGCGACGCGAACCGTGCAGGCGGCCATAAAGGCCACGAAGCCGATCGCCTCGCCCAGGAGGAACATGCGAAATGCCTCTCCGAACAACACAAACACAACCAAGGTAAAGACAAGCAACGCGATTGCCGAGACCGCGAGACTCACCATACCCTTGAGCATGTCCGCATTCTGCTTATCGTCAAGAACCGGCTTGAGCGTAAAGACAAAGGGAAGGAAGGCAATTGCGCCCGCGATGGCGCCTGCAACGATAGCGAGCAGATCGGCTATCTGAAACACTGGCGTCCTCACTTTCCTTTTTAACGCCTCACAGAACAGTTCCCGCCAAACATTGGTGACTATTGTACGAGCCAATCGCTAAAGTACAACCGAAAAAGCATCGGTTAATACGCACCTGTTCGTTTTCTTAAGACCTTCTTTATGCCGCAGGTACGGTAATACGTTTTTCTCGAACCCTGCAGGGCAAAACGTCCGTTAACAGGAGTGCGCGTGGACGTCTTTTGCTCGCCCGCGCGCACCATTTCTTCGTATTTTCGACGTTAGCCGGTATGGCCCAGAGATTACAGCGTGCCGTAGATGCGGTCGCCGGCGTCGCCCAGGCCGGGAACGATGTAGGCGGCCTCGTTGAGATGGTCGTCGATGGCGCACGTATAAATATGTACGTCGGGGTCCTTTTCGGTCAGTGACTTGAGGCCCTCGGGCGCGGCGACGATGCACAGCATGCGGATATCCTTGACACCGCGCTCGCGCAGGTAGCTGATGGCCATCTCGGCCGAACCGCCCGTGGCGAGCATGGGGTCGACGACCAGGCAGATGCGCTGGTCGATATCCTTGGGCATCTTGCAGTAATACTCGTGCGGCTCGTGGGTGACCTCGTCGCGCTCCATGCCGATGTGGCCCACGCGAGCGGAGGGCACCAGGTCGAGGATGCCGTCGACCATGCCAAGGCCCGCACGCAGGATGGGCACGATGGCGAGTTTCTTGCCGGCGAGCTGTTTGAACGTGGCGGTAGTGATGGGGGTCTCGACTTCGACGTCTTCCATGGGCAGGTCGCGCATGGCCTCGTAGCCGTCAAAAAGTGCGAGCTCGCGCACAAGCTGGCGGAACTGGTTGGTGCCGGTGTTTTTGTCGCGCAGGATCGACAGCTTGTGCTGGACGAGCGGGTGGTCGACAAGCGTCACACGGGACGCATCGTAGGTGACGGTCATGGGTTGATTGCCCCTTTCGTTGCGGCCGGAAGATGGCCTTGCTGACAAGACGCCTGGCGACATTGTTGCCTCGCGCCGTGCATAAGTTTAACGGTTTGTTGTATCGAGTGCCCCGTCGCAGCCCTATTGAGCGGTGCTGAGCGAACGCCTGACCGCATCGTGCCAGCCGTCCAGGTTGTGCTCGCGACGCTCAACGGACATATGGGGATGGAATGTCTTGACGATCTGGGTGTTTTGCTCCAGCTCCTCCAGATCCTCCCAATACCCAACCGCGAGGCCCGCCAGATACGCGGCACCGATCGCCGTTGTCTCCACCGACTCACATTGCAGTACGGGGATATCCAGCAAGTCTGCCTGGAACTGCATGATGAACTCGTTGCGCGAGGCGCCGCCATCGACGGACAGGCGCTCAATCGAAAGTCCCACGTCCTGCTCCATGGCGCGCAGCACGTCATAACTCTGGTAGGCCATGGACTCGCAGGCCGCACGCACAATGGTCGCGCGACTCGAGGCACCGGTCAGGCCGCACACGATACCGCGGGCACGCGGGTCCCACCAGGGAGCGCCCAGGCCAGCGAAGGCGGGGACGAAGTAGCAGCCCTCGTTGTCGTTGATCGAAGCGGCGAGTTGCGCGGACTCGCTCACACTCGAGATGATGCCCATGTTGTTGCGCAGCCAGTTCATGGTTGAGCCGGCGGCAAAGATAGAACCCTCGAGCGCATAGCTGATCTTGCCGTCCGCGGCGATACCGATCGTGGAGACCAGACCGTTCTTGGATTCGACGACCTCGTCGCCGGTGTTCATGAGCATAAAGCAACCCGTGCCATAGGTGTTTTTGGTCTGGCCGGGATGGAAGCAGCAGTGGCCGAACAGCGACGCCTGCTGATCGCCCGCCACGCCCATGATGGGCGGCATGTTGGTCATGATGTCGCTCGCGACGCGGCCGTAGTCGCCCGAGCTCCAACGAACCTCGGGCATCATGGAACGTGGAACGTCAAAGAGCGCCAGCAGGTCGTCGTCCCAATCGAGCGTATGGATATTAAAGAGCGCCGTGCGGCTGGCATTGGTGTAGTCGGTGGCAAAGACCTGACTGCCGGTGAGGTTGTAGATGAGCCAGGTGTCGATGGTGCCGAACATGAGGTCGCCCGCCGCCGCGCTCTCACGCGCACCGTCGACGTTGTCGAGGATCCACTGCACCTTGGAAGCCGAGAAATACGGATCGAGCGTGAGTCCCGTGCGGGAGCGCACCAGCTCTTCTGCGCCCCGCTCGACCAGCTCGTCGATCAGAGGTGCGGTGCGACGGCATTGCCACACGATGGCGTTATAGATGGGTTGGCCGCTTATGCGGTCCCACACCACCGTGGTCTCGCGCTGGTTGGAGATACCGATGGCGGCGATGCGGTCAGAATGGATGCCGCTCTTAAACTGGACCTCCATCATCACGCCGATCTGGCTTGCAAGCACCTCCATGGGGTCTTGCTCTATCCAACCGGGACGCGGGAAGCTGGTTTTGACGCTACGACGTGCCTGCGCGACGATGCAGCCGTACTCGTCGACGATGGTCGCAAGTACCGAGGTGGTGCCGCAGTCGAGCGCCATGATGTAGGAACCGCCAAAGTTAAACGAGGCATCTTCCATGCCCAGGCTGCCCAGATTCAACGACATCGCTTACACCTTTCTATTGCATCGGGTCGGACAGGACCCGTTCGATCTCTGATGCGGGAAGTGCGCCTTGGCGCAGGATCCGGAGCTCGCCATGCTTAAACGCCACGATGGTCGAAGCGTCGCGGCACGGGGTCTCGCCCGCGTCGACGGCCACATCGACCCCCTCCAGAATGCGGTCCTCAACGTCGGCAAAGCTTGCCGGCGCGGGCGCGCCGTGCGTGTTGGCGCTGGTGCAGGCAAGAGGGCTGCCGCAGGCGCGGATGAGCGCTTGCACCACGGGCGAGGCCGAAGCGCGAAGTGCCACCGTGTCGTCGGCGGCGCGCATAAAGGTCGGCACGCAGGGGGCCGCCTTGACCACGATAGTCAGGGCTCCCGGCCAGCATCGTCGCGCGAGTACGCGAGCCTCTTCGGGGATATCCACGCCATAGCGGTCGAGTGCTTCGGCATTATCAACCAGCCAGGCGACCGTTTGGGTAAGCTTGCGCTGCTTGAGGGTAAAGATGCGGCGGTAGCCGGTACCGAGCGCAGGGACCGCGGCGCCATTGACGACAGCCTGCGGATCGCGCGGCCACGATGGAAATTCGCTTGTATCTTGGGGCACGGCGTCCGAGAAGGCGTTGACTGCCACGGCGACACCGTAGACGGTCTCGGTCGGGATCAAGGCCAGGCCGCCGCGGCCGAGCACCTCGGCCGTGCGCTCGACGGCGAGCCGATGCGGCTCGCGCGTTCCCTCGTATACCCGATAGACCGTCTGCATGTGTATGCCAGCCCCTTACGCTCTGGTGAAAGTTTGTTTACTGAGAGGCATTCTCGCACGAAACAATCAGCCTATTTGCCCAGAGCGCATGTTGGTTTGGTGAGCGGCTCTAGTAGTCGGTGAAAGTGAGGGGGTTATTGGACTGCGACGAACTTCTTTGGCCTGCCGGCGTGGCGTTTTTGGGCGGCGTAGCGCTCGATGCTGTCTATCGTTATCATCCGACGGCCGCCGACGAGTTCAACATCGAGTTTTCCGGCTTTGACCAGCGCGGTAATCCGCGGAGCGGAGACTTTGAGGTCCAGCGCTGCATCTTTAAATGTTCGGCACGCCGCTTCCCGAGCGTCCTCGTGGTCGATTTCGACTGAAAGGGCCACGACCTCGGCCGAGTGTTCGTACCCTGCCGGAGTCAAACCGTTGTTGAGGTCGTCGGCCAAAAACGCCATCAGCGCCTCGATGGCATGGGCAATCGCTTCTTCGCGCGTATCGCCATCGGCAAAGGCGCCGGGAATCTGCGGGAAGCTGGCGCAGTAACCGTCGTCTTCTTTTATGAGAACGCAGTCATAGGTAAATCGCTGCCTCATTTTGCCTCCAACTACCATCCAGCTTGGCGACGAATACTTGCCCACGTGCCCTTCTTTGGTCGATCACCACCAGAGCCGTTCACGGTGACAACACGATCGGCAGAAACATACTTAGCATGACTACCGACTTGCGCGACCTTCACGAATCCATCGTGCTTGAGTAGGGCAATGATTTCCCGAAAGGTAGGAGGTTGCATGGGCCGACCTCTTTCAGCCGTCCTAATTATAAACTACTTTATAGTTTTTGTTAACCAATTAATAAATATTACTGGCGCTGCTTGGGCTCAGTGACGATGGCTCGGACGATGCGGGGGCGATCGGTGAGGTCGTGGACGATACGCACGTCCGAAAGGCCTGCCTGGCGACAGAGCTCGGCCGCGGCATCGAGGGCACCCTCGTAGAGCTCGCAGGCAAACAGGCCGCCGGCGCGCAGCATGTAAGGCGCCGCATTGAGCAGGCGGCGGAAGACATCGAGGCCGTCGGCGCCGCCCTCGAGCGCCAGGTCGGGCTCAAAGTCCTTGACCTCGTGCGGCAGCGAGCGCATGACGCCGGTCGGGATGTAAGGTGGGTTGGAGACGAGTACATCAAAGGTGCCCCACTCTTCGCGGGGAATGGAACTCACCAGGTTGGTGAGGCTAAAGGCAACCTCATCTGCCGTGAGGCCGAGGGCGTCGCGGTTTTTGATAGCCAGATCGATGGCGCGCGGCTCGATATCGGTGGCGGTGCAGGTAACGTGGCCGCGGCGCTCCCAGGCAAGGGAGAGCGAAATGCAGCCCGTGCCGCAGCCGACCTCGAGAACGCGGGCAGTGCAGGGCTCGGTTGGGGCAGGCGCAGCGGCATCCTGAGCTGAAGCCGTCTCCTGGTCGGCACCCTCGATGGCGATGCCGTATTCGTCGAGCTCGGACTCGACGGCTTCCGCGGCTTCGGCTTCTGCTGCCTGCGCGGCGGCTTCCTCGGCCTCGCGATCGGCCAGTTCCTCGGCATAGGCACGGCTGCCCAGTACGTCGCCGCCTAGCGCCGCCTCATCGGCAGCCGTCAGGTTAGCGGCACGGCGCTCGGCGGTCGCGCGTTCGTCTGCCAGCGCGGCCTCGGCCTTGCGTGCCTCCTCGACCTCATCGTTCCAAGGCAGCTCAACACGCTGACGGGCAGCAGCCTCGGGACTCAGCACCTCGGCATCCAGATAATTGAGGACTTCCTCGACGAGCATCTCGGTCTCGGGGCGCGGAATGAGCACGCCGGGGGCGCACGCGACGTCAATCATGCGAAACTGCGTGCTGCCAGTGATGTACTGCAGCGGCTCGCCTTTGGCGCGACGAACGACGGCCGCATGCATGGTCTCGAGCTGGGCCGCGTTAAGCGTCTCGTCCATACGCATATATAGGTCAATGCGCGCCAGGCCCGTGGCGGCGCACAGCAGCCACTCGGCAGAAAGACGGGGGTGCTCCTCGCCGCGCTCGGCCAGGTACTCCTTGGTCCACTCGAGACAACGCTTGATGGTCCAAATCTCGTTTGCCATGGGGTCCTCCCCTCTTAAGCGCCGGACGGCGCGCGAATGTCGGAGCAGATTGTACGCGAGGCCAGCGCTTGGCAAGGGACGATTGATGGCGATTATCGAGAATCAGCCCAGAATTTTGCTTGAATCGCAATCGAAGTGTTCATTCGTCGACGTCTAAATCTGCATCCGTCAAGCTTTTGGCAAGGTTGCCCCAAAACTGACCAATATCTAACCAAGAACTTGCCACATTGCTTGACAGGCGACGCACCAAAAAGGGCCCCGCGACTTCTCGGACGCTTTTTCGAGCATTATTTTCGATAGCAGATGAATGCCGCTAATTTCTTTGAGCAGGTAGCCGGCTTGATGCCCATCAAAGCCGATTAAATAACATCTCAAAGCAATGTGCCCAACCTAGTCATTTAAGAACGTCCCCAATGACTGCCATGGAAACCCCGCAGGTTGAGCATACCGCATCCGGAGCAAGGCAGCGCCGCAGGTAGAGGACGGACAGCGAGCGGGCCGCATTTGAGACAAGGTGACGTGAAACGAAAGGGCGCTGACCTTCTGGTCGCGCCCTTGAAGTTGAACGTCAGATCGTCCAAATGCGGCCCGCGCAGCGTCGGCTGGTCCGCCGTTCGGTAGAACGGCGGAACCTACACAGCCTGTGCCAGCTTCTCGGCTCGCTCGGCGGCGGCGAGCGCCTCGATCACGGTGCCGAGCTGGTCGCCCAGAAGGACACCGTTGTAGGTGGAGTTGAAACCGATGCGGTGGTCGGTCACGCGGTCCTGGGGCTGGTTGTAGGTGCGGATCTTCTCGGAACGGTTGCCGTGGCCGATCTGGCTCTGGCGCTCGGCGCCAAGCTCTGCCTGCTGCTTCTCGAGCTCCATCTCGTACAGACGGGCACGCAGCATCTGCATGCAGACCTCGCGGTTCTGGATCTGGGAGCGCTGCTCCTGCGACTGCACCACGGTGTTGGTGGGCAGGTGGGTAATGCGCACGGCGGAGTAGGTGGTGTTAACGCACTGACCACCAGGACCCGAGGCGCAGTAAGTGTCGATGCGCAGGTCGGACTGGTTGATCTGGACGTCGATCTCCTCGGCCTCGGGAAGCACGGCGACGGTAGCCGTGGAGGTCTGAATGCGGCCCTGGGACTCGGTCTTGGGGACGCGCTGGACGCGGTGCACGCCGGACTCGTACTTCATGACGGAGTAGACGCGGTCGCCCTCGACCTTGAACTCAATGGACTTAAAGCCACCGGCCTCGCTGGGGCTGGAGTCGAGCACGGTAGTCTTCCAGCCGCGCGACTCGCAAAAGCGCTGATACATCTTGTACAGGTCGCCGGCGAAGATGGCCGCCTCGTCGCCACCGGCGGCGGAGCGGATCTCGACGATGGTGTTCTTGTCGTCGTTGGGGTCGCTCGGGATGAGCATGTACTTGATGTCTTCCTCGAGCTGGGGGAGCTTGGCCTCGTTTTCGGAGATGTCCATCTGGAGCATCTCCTTCTCATCGGCATCGGTGGTATCGTGCAGCATTTCCTTGGCAGCCTCGATGTCATCGAGCGCGCCGATGTACTCGCGCGAGGCGGCAATGAGGTCGGACTGGTGCGCGTACTCCTTGTTGAGACGCGTGAACTCCTTGATATCGGAGGCGACGGCCGGGTCAGATAGCTTCTTCTCGAGCTCCTCGTAGGCCTTAATGATCTTTTCGAGCTTGTCGCGCATGGCGGGACTCCTTTATGTGCGTGAAGGCGAAAATCGGCAGAGTTGATGGGGCGCGCGGCGCCACTGCAGGGGTAAGCCCAGCTAGAACATGTCGATCTTCAGATACATGCGCATCCCTTCGCGTATGAGGTACATAGTTGCGGTCTAACCCATACATGATAGCGTGCGCAGGCATACCTGCATATAACCCGCACGGAATGCGACAAAGGGTCAGTCTCTTTCCTTGAATACAACTTCATCCGAACGCCTCCCGCATTCATCCGCACATATACGGATAAATTTGGGAATCCGATACCCTGAGGGCCGGATCGGCCGGCCCCGGGAGATCGGAGGACGCCATGTCCGGAAAGGGCGGGAAGGGCGCCGCGAGGGCGGTCCCGAGGACCCACGGCAGGCTCACCGGGTACGAGCGGGACACGGTCCAGAGGATGCTGAAGCGCAGGGTTCGCTCGGCCACTTCCTCGAGAGGTTCAAGGGCGTATCGACCCGCAGGCTCCACAGCTGCCTGATGTGGTTCAGATGGCTGCGCGAGGCCGCACGCGTCGGGGACAGGACGTCGCTCATGCGCGAGCAGCTCGACGACGGGCGCTACGAAAAGATCCGGAAGAAGATGATGGAGCCGGAGTACGAGTTCCATCTGGAGCCGGACGTGCAAACGGCGGGTTAACATAGCCTTTCACCAAAAAGGGCGAGCGGCCGCGCCCTGCGACCACCCGCCCTCAATCAAAGCCCTTCTCGGCCGCCGTAGCTACCGGTTCCGGCGCCGCAGGATAACGCCTGCGGCGATCAGCACCACCGCGCCGCCCGCGATGCCACCCAGGGCCATCGGCGACAAGCTGGTATCGCCCGTATACGGCAGACCCGGCTTCTCCTCCTTCGGCACCGGTGACTTGCTCGGCGGATTGGTGGGCGGCTCCGTCGGCGGGGTGGTCGGCGGCGTGTACGTGTTCTTGAACACCGGCGCCACGGCGCCGTCATAGGTTACCGTCGCCACCAGATGGCCCGCACCGTCGTCCGTCACCGTCACCGTTACCCGGTGCTCGGCCGCGTCGTACGTCACGTTCTTCTGACCGTCGTCCACCTCGGAGATGCTGTAGGCGTACGTTCCGGGCTTGTCGTACGAGATCGCCTCGAAGCCCACCGTGCCGTCCGCCGCGTTCTTTGCGGTCTGCAGCACCTTGCCGTCGGCATCCTTCAGCTGGAAGGAGAACTGCCCTTCCTTCAGGTCCTCGCCGCTCAGCACCTTGGAGGCCCCCAGCTTCACCTCAGTCGCGGCCGGCGCGTAACTGTTGCTGAACGCCACCGCATCCGCAGCCTTGCCGCCCTTGCTGTAGGCAACCTGCGCCTCCAGCGCGTGCGTCTCCGCATTCTCCGTCACCGTCACCGTCGCGGTAAAGACCGTCGTGTCGTAGGTGACGCCGTTCGCCGTCGCCCCTGCCCGCTCGGACACGGTGTAGACGTACGTCCCCACCTTGTCCAGCTGCAGCGGCGCGAAGCCGAACGTGCCGTCGACGCCGTTCTGCACCGTCTGGACCACGTTGCCGGCGGCGTCCTTCAGGTCGAAGGAAAACTCGCCCTCGGCCAGGTCGCGGCCGGTCAGGGCCTTCGTTCCGGTAATCGTCGCCGTCGTTGCCGTCGGCGTGTAGGTGTTGGTGAAGGTCAGATCCGCGGCCGTCTTGTTCGCCGTCGCGGTCAGCTGGCCGCTGCCGTCGTCGGTCACGCTCACCGTCACATCCAACACCGCATCGCTGTAAGTGATGGTGCCATCTTGGCCCGCAACCTCCTTCACCTGGTACGTATGCGAACCAGTCGCAGTGTACGAGATGGCCTTGAAGGTAAACGCGATACCCGCGTTCGTGGTCCGGTCAATCTCCTGCCCGGTGGCCGCGTCAATCAGCGCGAACGTGAACTCGCCATCGGCGGGCGTCCGCATGGTGGCCGAATCGGTATTCTCAAGCACCTTGATGCCGGAGATCTGGTAGGAGGTCGCGCCCGGCTGGTAGCTGTTCGCAAACGTCATGGTGTTGGGGGTGACGCCGTTCTCGGTGCCCTCGCTCGGTTTCACCGTAGAGCTCTCTACCGCCAGCTTGCCGTCGTTGTTGTCCTTCACCACGTAGGTCAGGGTGTACGTCTTGCCGGTGTAGGTCACGCCCGGCACGCCCGGCGCGTCCCCCGTCGGCTGCACCTCGCGGACCGTGTAGGTAAAGGTGCCCGCATGGTCGAAGGTCAGCTTGTCGAAGGCAACCTTGCCGTGCGCATCGTTCTTCTGGGTCTGGATCACCGAGCCGTCAGACCCCACCAGCTCGAAGGCGAAGTCTCCCGCCTTTAGCTGATAGCTGCCGTCGTGCACGTCAACGCTCTTGGTGAGGGCGATCGCGCCGGAGTCCGTCGCCTGTGCCTCGTAGGTGTTGGTGAAGCTGGGCTTCGTGACATTCGTGCCGTCGTAGGCGACGCTCGCCTGCAGCGTGCCGGCATTGTCCGCAACCGTCGCCACGGCATGGTGCACCGCGGCGTCGTAGGTCACGTAGGCCAGATCACCCTTCCGCTCCACGATGGTGTACTCGTGCGTGCCCGGCTTCGCGTAGGAGAAGGCGTCGAAGTTAACACTTCCGTCCGCGCCGTTGGTCGCGGTCCGGACGGGCTTGGCCCCGGCAAGCTGCTCAGCCGTCAGGTTGCCCTCGTACACATCGAAGGTGAACTCGCCGCACTTGGGGACGATCGGCGTGTTGTCGTCCTTCTTCACATAGCTCTTCTGCGCACCGAGGGCCAGGCCGGTCGCGGCCGGCTGGTAGGTGTTAGTGAAGGTATCCGAGCCGGATGCGCTCGTCACGATCGCCTTCGCATTCAGTGCTCCGTTCCCGCCGTCCGTGACCGTCACCGTATAGGTGAGGGGATGGCTGTCATAGACCATGCCCGGCTCCGCGCCCGGCCGCTCCACGATGGTGTAGGTGAAGTCCTTGCTCGCGGCGCCGTCCAAGTCGGAGAGCTGGAACTCGCGCGTGAAGCTGACCTTGCCGTTTGCATCGTTCTTCGCGGTGTCGAGCACGTTGCCGGCAGCGTCCTTCAGGTCGAAGGTGAACTCGCCGTCCGCGGGCTTCGTCGTGTGGTCGAAGCCGTCCGCAACCTTGATGGTCTTGGTCGCCGTCAGGATTACGGAACCCTTTGCGTCGTAGGTGTTGTTGAAGGTGGGAGCCGTAGCGGCACCGTCATAGGTGACGGTCACCTTCGTCTTGTTGTTGTCGCCCTGGTTCTGCTCTACCTTGACGTGGACCTTGACTTCCTTGGCGTCGTAGGCCACGCCGTCGACGGTCTGGCCGGCTTTCTCCTCCTTGAGCGTGTAGTCGTACTCGCCCAGGTTCAGGTTCTTGACGGCCAGCTCGACCTTGCCGCCCCGGTCGTTGGTGCCCTTGGCGACCTCGTTGCCGGCCTGGTCGTACAGGCCGAAGGTGAACGCGTCGGCCGTCAGGTCCTTGCCCCTGAGGGTCTTCGTCGCCTCGACGGTAACGTCCGTCGTCGGCTTCGAGTTGGTGAAGGTCGGAACGTCGGCCTCGCCGTCGTAGGTGGCGGTCGCCTTTAGCTCGCCCTTCTCGTCGGTGACCTTGACGTGGACCTTCACGTCCTTCGCGTCGT
>CABUQK010000010.1 GCA_902493615.1 uncultured Collinsella sp. | reverse complement strand
TATGTGAACGCGAGGTCTTTGACCCGGAGAGTCCGAGGTACTTGTTGGTAAGACCTTATTTAGGAGCGCGCAACCTTGCCGGACTTGAGGCAGGTGGAGCAAACGTTCATCTTGCGACGGTGACCATCGACGACGACGTAGACGCGCTGGATGTTGGGGCGGAACTTACGGTTGGTGACGCGGTGAGAGTGGCTGATGGAGCGACCGGCAACGGGGTGCTTACCGCAAACTTCGCAAACTTTGGACATAACTGACCCTCCTTGGGCGACAAACGAACATGTCGCGTTAACAAACAAGCCTGAACTATAGCACAGAAGCAGCTCCCTGTGCGTAATCTACACAGAGATATTCCTCTTTTGGCGATAGTGCTCACGCCACGGCCCTGGACGTAGATCCGATTTGCGTGCAGCAGAGGGGATTATGCCAGCTCGTGCGTGCGTTTTCAAGCTCGTCCCACAAATATATATAGGTTTATGGAGCATTGGGCTCCGTTTACGGATTGCTCTGTATTTATGCTCGCAATTAAGCTCGAGGTTGGCTACACTATCCTTTGACCATTAAAGGGGTACGAGATACCCACATGGAATTACATTGCTGCCAAAGAGCAGCCCTTCCTGTGGGTGTCTGGTCCGCTTTGAGCGGTCGGGCATCTATTTTTTTTGACTGTGTCAGCAGTCAAGACATGTGAGGAAGGAGATCGATGGGCACGACTTCCCCCAAGGCGGTCATCATGGACGAGACCGCCGTCAATCGAGCGATGACCCGCATCGCGCACGAGATTCTCGAGCGCAACGAGGGCTGTGAAGATCTCGCTCTGGTCGGCATCGTCACGCGCGGCGACCTTCTGGCAAAGAAGCTCGCCGAGGAGATCAAGGAGATCGAGGGCGTCGACGTTCCGCTCGGCAGCCTGGACATCAGCTTCTACCGCGATGACTATGCGACCAATTTCGCTCCCGCGATCCACGCTACCAACATTCCCTTTAGCGTCGACGGCAAGCGCGTCGTGCTGGTGGACGACATCCTGTATACGGGCCGTACCATTCGCGCCGCTCTGGACGCCGTCATGGACCTGGGCCGTCCGAGCCGCATCGAGCTGGCAGTCCTCGTTGACCGCGGCCACCGCGAGCTCCCCATCTCGCCGGACTTTGTCGGTAAGAACGTTCCCTCGTCGCATGAGGAGAACGTGCACCTATATATGAAGGAAGTCGACGGCCACACCGCTGTCGAGATTAACGACGTCGCGCCGGGTTCCCACGTGGGCTCCGCGCCGCTGGGAGGTGAGTAGTACCGTGGCGTTCAACCATAAGCACCTGATCGACATTACCGAGTACTCCGAAGAGGACATCAAGCTCATTCTCGAGACCGCCAAGGCGTTCTCCGAGGTCAACGAGCGTGCGATCAAGAAGGTCCCCACGCTCAAGGGCAAGACCATCGTCAACATGTTCAACGAGCCCTCGACGCGCACCCGTAGCTCCTTCGAGCTCGCCGAGAAGCGTCTTTCGGCCGACAGCCTTAACTTTGGTGGCTCCTCGACCTCCACGGTCAAGGGCGAGAGCCTCGTCGACACCGTTGAGACCCTCAACGCTTATAAGATCGACTGCATTGTCGTGCGCGACAAGCACGCCGGCGCTCCCTACATCGTCACGCAGAACTCGCCCGCAAGCGTCATCTGCGCCGGTGACGGCAAGCACAACCATCCCACGCAGGCCCTGCTCGACCTGTACACCATCTGGGAGCACAAGGGTGACTTCCACGGTCTGAAGGTCGCCGTCGTCGGCGATATCGCCCACTCCCGCGTTTGCGGCTCGCTGATCCCCGCCCTTAAGATCATGGGCTGCGAGACCTACGCCGTCGCCCCCGGCACGCTGCTGCCGCCGGCGCCCGAGGTCCTGGGCTGCGACCACGTGACGAGCGACCTCGATTCCGTCCTGCCCGAGCTGGACGTCGTCTACATGCTGCGCGTGCAGCAGGAGCGTCTCGAGGGTGCCCCGTTCCCGACCATTCGGGAGTACCACAAGCTCTTCGGCCTGACCAAGGACCGCGAGCAGCTCATGAAGCCCGACGCGATCATCTGCCACCCGGGCCCCATCAACCGCGGCGTCGAGTTCGACTCCTATATGGCCGACCACCCGCAACGCTCCGTCATCCTGGAGCAGGTCTACGCCGGTATCTGCGTGCGTATGGCTATCCTGTATCTGCTGCTTGGAGGTGCCGATAATGGCCTTGCTTCTTAAGAATGCCCGCGTCGTCGACCCGTCCGTCGAGCTTGACGGTGTCGTTGACGTCCTGATTGACGGCGACAAGATCGCCGAGGTCGGCGAGAATCTCGCCGTCGAGGGAGCCGAGGTCCGCGACCTTTCCGGCAAGTACCTCGTCCCCGGCCTGGTGGATATGCACGTTCACCTTCGCGAGCCCGGCTACGAGGTCAAAGAGGACATCGAGAGCGGTACCCGCGCAGCTGCCAAGGGCGGCTTTACCGGCGTGTGCGCCATGCCCAACACCGATCCCGTAACCGATAACGGCACTGTCGTGGAGTTCGTCAAGTCCCGCGCTGCCGAGGTCGGCCACTGCCGCGTCTATCCGTCGGGCGCCATGACCCGCGGTCTTAAGGGCGAGGCCATGTCCGAGATGGGCGATATGGTCGCCCACGGCGCCGTCGCCTTCACTGATGACGGTCGCGGCGTGCAGGGCGCGGGCATGCTCCGTCGCTGCATGGACTACGGCAAGATGTTCGGCAAGGTCTTCATGAGCCACTGCCAGGACGAGGACCTGGTCGGCCACGGCCAGATCAACGAGGGCAAGGTCTCGACCCGTCTGGCCCCCGAGGGCTGGCCGGCTGCCGGCGAGGAGCTCCAGATCGCCCGCGACATCGAGATCGCCAAGCTGACCGGTGCCAAGCTGCACATCCAGCACATCTCCACCGCCCATGGTCTGGAGATCGTGCGTGCCGGTAAGGCCGCTGGCGTTCAGGTTACCTGCGAGGCTACCCCGCACCACATGTTCCTGACCGAGAACGACCTGGACGAGACCTACAACACCTCGCTCAAGGTCAATCCGCCGCTGCGTACCGAGGAAGATGCCGAGGCCATCCGTCAGGGCGTCATCGACGGCACCGTCGACGCTATCGTCACCGATCACGCTCCCCACACCCCGTGGGAGAAGGCCCGCGAGTTCGAGCTTGCGCCCTTTGGCATGATCGGCCTTGAGACCTCCCTGTCGCTCGTGCTCACCGAGCTGGTCAACACGGGCAAGATGAGCGTGGGCCGCATGGTCGAGCTCATGGCCATCAAGCCGCGTGAGATTCTGGGCCTCGACCAGGTTCAGGTCAAGGCGGGCTCCGTTGCCGACCTGACCGTGTTCGATCCCGCCGCAACCTGGACGGTCGGTGAGGACGGTTATGAGTCGCGCGCCGAGAACTCCGGTTTTGCCGGCCGCACGCTTACCGGTCGTGCCACCGATGTGTTTGTCGGCGGTAAGCAGACGCTCGCCGACGGCTGCATCTGCTAGCATAGCCTTATCGCTTTTGTGCGCGGTGCCCTTGCGGTGCCGCGCTTTCTGTTCGTTTTGACCATGCAATCGCATGGGGGATTGGAGCGTCTATGCCCACACCTTCCACTGCACGCATGCACGACTTCGAGGTCGTCTCGAACCAGGAGATCGCCGACGGCATCTTCTCGCTCGTCATCTCGGCCCCCAAGCTTGCAAGTGCGCTCAAGCCCGGTCAGTTTGTGAACATCGCCGTGCCCGGTGATGCGTCCTCGCTGCTTCGCGTGCCCCTGAGCTACTACCGCGCCGACGCCGAGGCCGGCACCGTCGAGTTGTGGTACGCCGTCGTGGGCGACGATACCCGTCGTTTGTCCCAGATGGGACCTGGCTCCACCTCTAACCTGCTGGGCCCCGGTGGCCGCGGCTGGATGGTACCCGAGGGCACCAGGAAGGCCCTGCTTGTCGCCGGTGGCATCGGCGTTCCGCCTGTCCTCTGCCTGGCCGGTAAGCTTGCCGAGCAGGGTGTGGCCGTCGACGTGTGCTTGGGCTTTGGCACCGCGTCCAAGGCCGTGGGCATCGATGAGTTCCGCGCGCTGGGCGCCACGGTTAACGTGTGCACCGACGACGGTACGCTGGGTACGCACGGTTTTTGCACCGACCCGGCAGCCGAGCTGCTCGGCGAGGGCGGCTACGACTACGTCGCCAGCTGCGGTCCCGCCGTCATGATGAAGAAAGTCGCCGCCGCTGCCGCTGAGGCCGGTGTGTACTGCGAGGTGTCGCTCGAGCGCATGATGAGCTGTGGCTTTGGCGCCTGCAACACCTGCAATGTCGAGACGGTCGACGGTATGAAGGGTGCTTGCATGTGCGGCCCCGTGTTCGATGCTTCCAAGGTGGTGGTCTTCTAGTGGGTACCGTGAACATGGCCGTCGATTTCGGCGGCGTCAAGATGCAAAACCCCATCAACACCGCAGCCGGTACCTTTGGCTACGGCTGGCAGTTCCAGAACTTCTTTGATGTCTCCCAGCTGGGTGCCATCACCACCAAGGGTTGCGCAGCCGAGCCCTGGCCCGGCAACCCCGCGCCCCGCATGGCCGAGGTTCCCGGCGGTATGATCAACTCCGTGGGCCTTCAGAACCCCGGCGTGGCTGCCTTTGCCCGCGAGTCCGGCCCGTGGCTCGAACAGCTGTCCAAGGACGGCTGCCAGGTCATCTGTCAGGTTGCCGGCCACTCCGTTGACGAGTTTGTCCGCGCGCTCGAGATGTATGTCGAGCTGTGCCCCTGGGCTGCCGGCTACGAGATCAACGTGAGCTGCCCTAATATCGCCGCCGGCGGCGCCGCCATGGGCTCTACGCCCGAGGGCGCCTCATCCGTTATGGCTGCCTGCCGCAAGGTGACCGATAAGCCGCTGTTCGTGAAGATGGCGCCGGTCAACGTCGCCGAGATTGCCAAGGCCCTCGAGGCTGCCGGCGCCGACGGCCTTTCGGTCATCAACTCCATTCAGGGCATGGCCATCGACGTCCATACCCGCAAGTCCCGCGTGGCAAAGCCCAAGGGCGGCCTTTCGGGCCCGCTGTGCCACCACATCGCCGTGCGCATGGTCTGGGAGGTTGCCCAGGCCGTCGATATCCCCATCAACGGTGTCGGCGGTGTCATGACCGGCGAGGATGCGGCCGAGTTTATCCTGGCCGGCGCCACCTGCGTGTCGGTCGGCATGGCCAACTTCGTCGATCCGTGCGCTTCGCTCAAGATCGCGCACGAGCTCGAGGCCTGGGCCGAGTCCCAGGGCGTGAAGGACATCAACGAACTGGTAGGTGCTTTCGAATGCTAGAGACCGATGCCCGCGACCGCGTAATCGTCGCTCTCGACTGCGACCGCGAGCGTGCGCTCGAGCTCGCCCACGAGCTTTCGGGCCATGCCGCCTGGCTCAAGGTTGGTATGACGCTCTATTACGCCGAGGGTCCCCAGATCGTCAAGACCTTTAAGGACCTGGGCTTTAAGGTCTTCCTTGACCTTAAGTTCCATGATATTCCGCATCAGGTTCGCGGTGCCGCCCGTTCGGCCTCGCTTGCCGGTGCCGACCTGCTCTCGGTTCACGGCTTGGGTTCGGGCGCCATGCTCGCTGCCTGCCGCGAGGGTGCCGAGGAGGCGCGCGAGGACCGCGCCAAGCTCGTCGCCATCACCGTGCTCACGAGCATGAATCAGGATGCCTTGAGCGAGATCGGCGTCGAGTCGCCCGTGGCCGAGGAGGCCGCCCGCCTGGCAAAGCTCGCTCAGGCCAACGGCATCGATGGCATCGTGTGCTCGCCGATGGAGGCTCACGACATGCGTGAGCTGCTGGGCCCTGATGCCCTGATCGTGACTCCGGGTGTGCGTCCGGTGGGTGCCGCCCTTGGTGACCAGTCCCGCGTGGCGACGCCTTCCCAGGCTATCGAGCGCGGTGCGAGCCACATTGTGGTGGGCCGTCCCATCACCGGCGCCGACGATCCGGTTGCCGCCTTTGACGCCATTGTCGCCGAGCTGGTCGAAAACGTCGCGTAAAAGATTCCCCTAAGTCACCACTTTTGGGTCTCATTAGCACAAAATAGCCCCTGTGCCTGCGTAAACTTTCCCATCCTTTGTGTGGAATCGCAGGTCAGGGGCTTAACTTTGGGCGCAGTATATTGCACTTTTTGCGGGTATCGTCTAACCTATGGAGCCGCGATTGGGCATTTTGTACGTTCTACGTGCTAAAATGCCAATTATTGAATCAGATATAACCTAACTTTTTGGAGGTACGAATGGCACTCCCTCAGCTTACCGATGAGCAGCGCAAGCAGGCTCTTGAGAAGGCTGCTGCCGCACGTCACGCCCGCGCTGAGCTTCGCGAGCAGATTAAGAAGGGCGAGAAGTCCCTCGAGTCCGTGCTCAACTCCGATGACCCCATCGCTTCCCGCATGAAGGTTTCCACCCTCATCGAGTCTCTCCCTGGTTATGGCAAGGCCAAGGCCGCCAAGATCATGGAGGAGCTCGGTATCTCCGCTACCCGTCGCGTCCAGGGCCTCGGCGTCCGTCAGCGCGAGCAGCTCCTCGAGCAGCTGACCAAATAAGTGAGCGCTCAGGATTCCAAGCTCTTTGTGATTTCTGGACCGTCAGGCGCAGGCAAGGGTACGCTCGTCACTCGTGTGCGCGAGCGCCGCTCGAACCTGGGCCTGACGGTTTCGGCTACCACGCGAGCACCACGCAAAGGTGAGGTCGACGGCGTCAACTACTTTTTTCTGACGCGCGAGGAGTTCGACCGCCGCGTGGCAAATGGTGAGTTTGTTGAGTGGGCCGAGGTCCACGGTAACTGCTACGGCACGTTGGTGAGCGAGGTCACATCCAAGCTCGCCTCTGGCGCATCTCTGATTTTGGAGATCGATGTCCAGGGCGCCCTGCAGGTGAAGGAGCGTTTCCCCGAGGCCGTGCTGATCTTTATCAAGCCGCCTTCGCTTGAGGTGCTCCGCGAGCGTCTAGTCGGTCGCGGTACCGAGACGCCCGAGACAATCGAGCTGCGTATGGCAAACGCCGCCGATGAGCTTGCCCTTGCCGACCGCTACGACGACGTCGTGGTTAATGACGATCTCGACCGCGCGACCGATGAGCTCGTTCGCGTTCTCGATATGCATGAAAGGATCTGAGGTCCGTGTCCGTTGTAAAGCCTTGCATTGACGATCTTCTGGAGAAGACCGATCACAACCGCTTCCTGCTCGCTTCGCTTGCCTCCAAGCGCGCCTGCGACATCAATAGCATGCTGCGTGGCCAGCACAACCGCGTGCTTGCCGTCCAGGATGTCGATGACATCACCATCGGGCTTTCCGGTGCCGACACTATCTCGATGGCTATGGACGAGATTGTCGACGGTGACATCTCTTACGACGAGGCCCGTTACGAGAAGGCGCTCGGCCACAAGGTTGCTGAAGCCTAAATGGCGGCTCGCGTCTGCCTGGTCCACTATCACGAGGTTGGACTGAAGGGTAAGAACCGCGCACATTTTGAGCATATCCTCATGGATAACATCAAGGCGGCCTTGGCCGCCTTTTCCGTGAATGCCGTGTCTCGAATTTCCGGTTATATCCTCGTGACCTTTAACGAGCATCAGGCCGATGAGGCGGCGCGTGTCATTCGCACCGTTCCCGGCGTTGCTCGTGTGTCTTTGGCGTATCACACCAACCGCGACCCGCAGGAGTACTGTGCCGCCGCCGTCAAGGCGCTGCGCGAGTTTGGTCCTTTCGATTCGTTTAAGGTGCACGCCAAGCGCTCCAATACCGACTATGAGCTCACCTCGATTGATATCAATCGTCAGGTGGGCGAGGTACTGTGCGAGGCCTTCCCCGATAAAAAGGTTCAAATGCACGACCCCGATGCGATGGTGCACGTACTGGTGGTCCAGGGTAGCGTCTACGTGTATGCGCGCTCCGAGCGTGGCGTGGGCGGTCTGCCGGTGGGTTCTGCCGGCAAGGTCGTGACGCTGTTGTCGTCGGGTATCGATTCTCCGGTGGCGACCTGGATGCTCGCGCGTCGCGGCGCGGTGTGCGTGCCGGTACATTTCTCCGGTCGTCCGCAGACGCCCGATACGAGCGAGTATTTGGTGCAGGACATCATCCGTGCGCTTGAGCCAGGTGTCCAGATCGGCCGCCTGTACGTGGTGCCGTTTGGCGACTGCCAGCGTGAGATTTCGGTTACCTGTCCCAGCAACCTGCGCGTGATCATGTATCGCCGCATTATGTATTCGGTTGCCGAGCGCATTGCACACATCGAGGGTGCCAAGGCTATCGTTACGGGCGAATCGCTTGGGCAGGTTGCCTCCCAAACGCTTGAGAACATCATGGCCGTCAACGAGGCCGTGAAGATCCCCGTGTTCCGCCCTCTCATCGGTTCGGACAAGCAGGAGATCATCGCGCGCGCCGAGGAGATCGGTACGTTCGATATCTCGACTGAGGCCGCTCCCGACTGCTGCACGCTATTTATGCCGCGCCGTCCCGAGACGCACGCTAAACTCGATGCTGTGCATGAGGCCTGGGAGTTGTTCGATCACGAGGAGATGATCGAGCGCCTGCTCAAGCAGACCGAGTACATCGACTTCGAGAGCAACACGTATAAGGCCCCTAAGACCTTAAAGCGCAAACATTCGGAGCTTGCTCCGCGTGAGATTTACCAAGATCACGAGTAATTTTGTGCATAGACCGACGATGCGTCTGCATCGTCGGTCTTTTGCTATCTGGGCATTTTGCGGCTAAGTGTTCATTTGCTGACGCGTGCTTGAATAAATGGACAGATTTGTGCAAGGTTTTGGTCAGCTTTTGGTTTGGCCGCTAAAACCGGTTTTGGAGCGTGGCTGTTGCAGGGCTCTTTTCCTGACACGATGTTGTTGGGAGGTTTTGCTATGGCGCAGCGCGAACAACACGAACGGGTCAAACGGATGGACCGCTGGGCAGGCAAGCTGCTCGGTCATAAGGCTGTGGTGGTGGCGATGCTGGGCGTCATTGCGATGGCGAGCGGCTTGGCGATGGCGAACCTTGGCGGCGGTGCCGGCGGTGTGTCGTTTGAGCGCACTGATGGTACGGGCTCGTTAGTGGAGCCGGGATCCGGCGATGCTTCGAGCGGAAAGACATCCGAAGGCTCTTCGACTAAGGCTTCTGCCGCGGCAGAGGTCTATGTCGATGTCGATGGCGCCGTTGTGTCGCCCGGTGTATATCGCCTCAAGGACGGCGCGCGGGTGGCTCAGGCGATTGATGCCGCCGGCGGGCTGGCGCCCGAGGCAGACGTTACGGGGCTCAATCGGGCATCTAAGGTCACTGATGGACAAAAAATCCACGTTCCAACGGTAGGGGAGCAGCAGGCGTCCATTGCGGAAGCCGGTGTTGATGGTGGGGCTTCCGCATCATCGGGCGTGAGTGGCGCAACGGGCCTAGTCAACATCAATACGGCAAGCGCGGCAGAGCTACAGACGCTCTCGGGCATCGGCCCTTCCATGGCCCAGTCGATTATCGATGAGCGTACAAAGAACGGTGCTTTTGCCTCGGTTGACGATCTGATGCGTGTGTCGGGAATCGGCGAGAAGAAGCTTGCCAAAATCAAAGATTGCATCTGCGTATGAGTGCGACAGAGCGCGAGCATGTGATGCCTCCGCGGCCCTTGATGCCGTGGACGATGGCTCTGTGTGCCGGCGTGTGCATGAGCTGCGCCTTGGTGCTCAACGTGGCCGCTGATGCGCTGCTGAGGGAGCAGGCGCCGGCGGTCGGGCTGCTATGGGCCATTCCCGTTGCGGCGGCGGTATTCGTTGTGCTGGCTCAATTTTGTGCACCGCTTGCTCCTTGGAAGCGGTGGCTGTATGCCGCGTCCGTTGGTCTCGTGGCGGGAGCGGTCGTCTCGGCGTGGTGGGCTGCGGGCGCGCTCAACGCCTCGAAGGCGCTCGACGGTCGAGCGGCAAGCGGCCTCGAGTTTGTCGTGCAGGGCGATCCATCCATAAACGACGACGTGTATTCCTATACCTGCGAGTCACATGCGGACGGTAAGAACTTGGCAACGGTTCGCCTATCGTGCGACCTCGAGCTCAAGGTCGGGGCGCACGCGCGTGTTATCGGTCGCGTTTCACGTTTTGAGAACGATGCATATGGACGATCGCGCGTGCTCCGAGGCGAGGTGCGCAAGGTTCAAGCCGTTCGGATTGTGTCGGTCGATGAGGGCTTTCCGGGGCCGCTGCTTCGACTGCGAAATGGGCTGCTTGCGTCCATCGCGCCTGCGACCGACCCGGCGCGTGCGCTCATAGCCGGTGTCGTCTGCGGTCGTTCGGCCGAGCTGCGCGCCCAACCGGCGGGCGACTGGTTTTCGGTGACGGGAACGGCGCATCTTATCGCCGTCTCGGGCAGCCATTTGGCTATCGTGGGGTTTGTAATCGAGGGTGTATTGCAAAAGACTCGGTGTTCGCGTGGTCTTCAGCGGGCGATATTGGCGATAACGCTTGTGGGCTACGCTGCCTTTACGGGCGCGTCTCCCTCGGCCGTGCGCGCGTGCTGCATGGTGTTCGCGACGCTTGTCGTAAACGGCGCGGGGCGTCGCCGGCACGGCGCATCGGCTCTCTTCGTAACCATGTCCATCTTTGTGCTACTGCGGCCGACGGTGCTGTTCGAGATGGGCTTTCAGCTTTCATGTGCCAGCGTTTTAGCCATTCTGTGCTTTTGCCCCTATGCGACCTACGCTTTGGGTGAGCTGGGTGTGCCATCGGGCGTCGCCAGCATGCTTTCCGTCACGCTGTGCTCGCAACTGGCGACTCTTCCCATTACCATTCCCGCCTTCGGTACGTTCTCTCTCATTGCTCCACTGGCAAATGCGGTCATCGGTCCGGTGGTGAGCGTACTGCTTGCTGTGTCGATCGTGCTTGTTCCCTTTTCGCTCGTGGCGCCGTTGCGGACTTGGGCGCTCGTTGTGCCCATGATTGCCGCCCGTTGCGCACTGTTCTTTGAGCAGTTGTTTGCCGCCGTGCCGGGTGCATCCGTGAGCGTGCCGCCCGATAGCATGTGGATTTACCTAGTGCCGTGTGTGCTGGCGGTTCTGCTGGTCTGGTGGCCGCGTCCCCGCGCACGTCCTATGGCGGTGGGGCTTGCATGCCTGGTGCTCTTGGCTGCGATTTCGTACGTCTACTGGGATCGATTCGCGCCGCCTTCGGTGACGGTGCTCGATGTGGGCCAGGCCGATGCGATTCTTATTCGCCAGGGCGGCGCAGTGGCGCTCGTCGACTGCGGGCTCGACGAGCGCGTGGTGGCGGCGTTGGTTCGCAATAACGTGCACCATATCGATGCCGTCTTTGTGACGCATTGGGATGAGGACCACTGGGGTGGTCTGCCTGCCGTGCTCGAACAGTTTTCGGTCGGAACGATTGCCGTGGCGGCGGATGCGCTGGAGGATGCTCCTGCCGAGGTATTGAACCGACCTGGCGTGGAGTATCGGCAGGGGTGCCGTGGGGATACGGGCGACATCGGCTCTTTTTGCGCCCGCGTGGTGTGGCCATTCGAGTCCGTGGATGGCGAGGGAAATGAGGACTCGCTTGTCCTGTTGCTCTCTTATGTTCAGGAAGGCAAGGGCCTGCGCATACTCCTCACCGGTGATGCCGAGCTTGACCAAGAACGGGAATTCGTGCAGGAGGTGGGGGATATCGATGTCCTTAAACTTGGGCATCACGGCTCTAAGGTTTCAGTTGATGGTGAGTTGCTGGACGTCCTGAAGCCCGAGCTTTCCCTCGCGAGCGCGGGCGAGGGGAATCGATACGGCCATCCGTCCGATGCCTGCATCGATGCCGTTAAGGAAGCGGGCGGCGTGTTCGCGTGCACCATCGAACACGGCGACATTACCGTCACGCCGACTGCGAATGGCTTTGCGATGCGATGCCAGCGACCGTGACGACGTCGTTGGCGTGTGGTGGGTCCCTGGGCTAGAATGGCACGGAACGAATACGAAGGCCTGCGGGAGGGGAGCGCAATGTCCGAAACCGGTCTGCTGCCGGCATATCTGATTGTCGGTACCGACGGAGTCAAGCGCGATCACGCCGTCTCGCGTATGAAAGCGCGTCTGGAAAAGTCGGGTATGGTTGAGTTCAACCTCGACGAGCGCGACATGACCAAGGACCCCGATATCGAGTCCATTATCGGATCGCTTAACACCTTTCCGATGGGCAGCGAGTTTCGCCTGGTAATCCTTGACGGTTGCTCAAAGCTCGCCAAGGCGGTCTCGGAGCCGCTCGTCGAGTATCTTGCGAGTCCCAGCCCCACAACGGTCTGCCTCATCATCGCCGACTCGCTTGCCAAGAACACGCGCCTGTATAAGGCGATCGCCAAGATCGACAAGAAGGCTGTGATCGATTGCTCCGGCACCAAGCGCTGGGAGCTACCGCGCCGCGTGCAGCAGATGGCGACGCAGCACGGCAAGTCGATCTCGACGGCGGCCGCCGAGGAGCTCGTCTCGCGTTCGGGTGAAAACACTCGCATGCTCGATAACGACTTGGCTAAGCTTGCTCAGATGGTCGAGGCGCCCCAGATTGAGCTTGCCGATGTGGAGCGCTGGATTGTGCGCACTGCCGAGGTTCAACCCTGGGACTTTCTCAATGCGGTCTCGGCCCGTGACATGCGACGCTCGCTCGAGCTTTTCAATCTATTGCCCGCTAAGAGCTACGTGTGGACTTATACATTGCTGTGCGGCCGCATCCGCGAGCTGATCGTCGCCAAGGCGCTCGATGCGCGCGGTCAGGGTCGTGAGCTGGCCGCAACACTCAAGCTTCAGTCCTGGCAGGTCAAGAATCACCTGACCTGGGCACGTCGCTTTTCGATGGTAGAGCTCGTCGCAGCGCTCGAGGGCGCGGTCGATGTGGAGCTCGCGCTCAAGGGTTCGGCCGATTCTCAGACCGCGCTTTTGCTCTGGATTACGAACATCTTGAGAAAATCGTGATGATACCTGCCTATTTGACAAATTCGTTCTATCCCTTTGAGAGGGAGCGTGCTATAGTAGGCGCTTGCATGACCTCACCGTGTCTCAGAGGTGTCATACATTTTTTGCAAGGAACTCGAAAGGAACTCCAGAAGTGGCAAACATCAAGTCTCAGAAGAAGCGTATCCGCACCAATGAGGCAGCTCGCATGCGTAACAAGGCTGTCAAGTCCGAGCTCAAGACGCTGACCAAGCACGTCCAGTCCGCCGTCGCCGAGGGCGACGCCGAGAAGGCCCAGGCTGCCCTCAAGACCGTCACCAAGCGTCTCGACATGGCTGCCGCCAAGCATGTTATCCACAAGAACCAGGCTTCCAACCGCAAGTCCGGTCTTGCCAAGCTCGTGAACAGCATCAACGCCTAAGTTGTAAATTTCACACCACACAGATTACGCGCATAAATGGAGCCTGTTTTATGGAACAGGCTCCATTTTTTGTACCGCTCGGGTAAGATAGTCCGCATGAATACTTCAATTGACATTTCCCACATCCGCAACTTCTCGATTGTTGCGCACATCGACCATGGCAAGTCCACGATCAGCGATCGCATCCTCGAGCTCACCCATACCGTCGACGAGCGCGACATGGAGTCGCAGCTGCTCGACACCATGGATATCGAGCGCGAGCGCGGCATTACGATCAAGTCCAATGCCGTTCGCGTGTCCTATGACGCCGACGATGGCGAGACGTATCAGTTCAATCTGATCGATACGCCGGGCCACGTGGACTTTACCTATGAGGTCTCGCGCTCGCTGGCAGCCTGTGAGGGCGCGGTGCTCGTTGTCGACGCCACGCAGGGCGTCGAGGCGCAGACCGTCTCCAACGCGACGCTCGCCATGAACGCCAATCTGGACATTGTGCCGGCCATCAACAAGATCGACCTGCCCTCGGCCCATCCCGATGAGGTTAAGACCGAGATCGAGGATGACCTGGCGATTCCTGCCGATGATGCCGTGTGTGTCTCGGGCAAGACCGGCGAGGGCATCCACGATCTGCTGGAGTCCATTGTCTTTTTGATTTCGCCGCCTAAGGGCGATGCAAACGCTCCGCTCAAAGCGCTCATTCTGGATTCGTACTTTGACGAGTATCGCGGCGTGGTGGCCACGGTGCGCGTTTTTGACGGCTCCATCAAAAAGGGCGATACCCTGCGCATGATGCAGGCAGAGGGCGACTTTTTGGTCGACGGCGTGGGTGTCAAGCGTCCTGCCGAGACCCCGGTTGACGCGCTGACGGTCGGCGAGGTCGGCTACGTGGTCACGGGCCTGAAGGACCCCGAGGCCGTTCGCGTGGGCGATACCCTCACGTGGGCGTCGAATCCCTGCCCCGAGCCGCTTCCCGGCTACCGCGAGGCTAAGCCCATGGTCTATACGGGCCTGTTCCCGATCGATAACAAGGACTACGAGAACCTGCGTGACGCGCTCGATAAGCTGCACGTCAACGACCCGTCGTTGGTGTGGGAGCCCGAGACCTCGGTGGCGCTCGGCTTTGGCTTCCGCGTGGGCTTCCTGGGCCTGCTGCACATGGAAGTCGTCAAGGAACGCCTGGAGCGCGAGTTCAACCTGGACCTCATTGCCACGAGTCCCTCGGTCGACTATCACGTCTACAAGACCGACGGCGAAATGATTGATGTCCGTAGCCCGCAGGATCTTCCCGAGGCCACGCGCATCGAGCGTATCGAGGAACCCTACCTCAAGGCTAAGATCATCTGCCCGCCCGAGTATACGGGTGCCGTCATGCAGCTCGCTATCGAGCACCGTGGCATTACAACCGACATGATCCATCTCACGAGCAAATCGGTCGAGATGCGCTTTGACATGCCGCTCGCCGAGCTCATCCTGGACTTCTTTGACCAGCTCAAGAGTCGTACCAAGGGCTATGCCTCGCTCGACTACGAGTTCAACGAGTACCGTCCCTCCGAGCTCGTTAAGCTCGATATCTTGCTTTCGGGCGACGAGGTGGACGCGCTGTCGTTTATCGTCCACAAGGACAAGGCCTATGGTCTGGCCCGTGGCCTGTGCGACAAGCTTAAGGAGATCATCCCGCGTCAGCTGTTCGAGGTGCCCATCCAGGGTGCTATCGGCAATAAGATCATTGCCCGCTCCACCGTCAAGGCGCGTCGCAAGGACGTGCTTGCTAAGTGCTACGGCGGCGATATCTCGCGTAAGCGCAAACTGCTCGAGAAGCAGAAAGAGGGCAAGAAGCGCATGAAGGCCATCGGATCGGTCGAGGTCCCGCAGGAGGCCTTTATGGCGATCCTCAAGGTGGACGAGTAGGTCTATGGCGCTTTCCGAATACAGCAAGCGGCTGCTGGGCGCCTATGCCGAGCAGCCGTTCCTTATGGCTCCCATGGCGGGCGTGACCGACCCTGCCTACCGCATCATGTGCCGCCGTCGCGGTGCCAACCTTGCCTACAGTGAGATGGTGAGCGTGGCGGGCCTTGCCTATGCCAGCAACAAGACCTGGCGCCTGGTGCTACCGGCCGACGAGGAGCAGCAGATTTGCGTGCAACTCTTTGGCTCCAGGCCCGATCAGTTTGCGAGCGCCGTCGCTGCCGTCGAGGAGCGCGTTGGCGATCGCCTGTCGCTCATCGATATCAATATGGCATGCCCCGCCCGCAAGGTTGTTACCAAGGGCGAGGGCTCGGCGCTCATGCGCACGCCCGACCTGGCGGAGAAGATCGTCGAGGCCACGGTGGGCGCGGCGCACGTGCCCGTGACCGTCAAGATTCGCAAAGGCTTTTATGCCGAGGACCGCAATGCCGCGACATTTGCCCAGATGCTTGAGGGCGCAGGGGCTGCCGCAGTCGCCGTGCATGGTCGTTGCGCCACGCAGCTCTATACGGGCCAGGCCGATTGGTCGGTCGTCGATGAGGTTGCCGACGCCGTTGAGATTCCCGTGATTGGTTCGGGCGATGTGTTCTCGGCCGAGGATGCCGCGGAGCATCTGCGCAACTCGGGTGCCAGCGCGGTGTTTATCGCGCGCGGTATCTACGGTAATCCCTGGGTCTTTGGTGATGCTCGCGCTCTTGCGCTCGATGGCATACCGGTGCCGCCGCGCAGCTCGGTCGAGCGCCTGGACGCCCTGCGTGAGCACCTAACGCTGACGCATGAGCTCCTGCCGCTCATGTCGCGTGCCCGCACGTATGCAAGCTGGTACTTAAAAGGCATGCCCCATGCCGCCGGTTGGCGTGCCCATGTGGTGCGCTGTTCCACTTACGAGGAGTTTATGGCACTGGTCGATGAGATCGAGCGCGATGTGGTGGCCTGCGAGGCCGCCCTTGCCGCCGGCGAATCGGTGCCCCCTCATCCTCTGGAGGCTTAAGGGTGGCCGTTACCGCACTGTACGTGCACGTGCCGTTTTGCGCTCAAAAGTGCCGGTACTGCGACTTTGACTCGCGCAGTTTTGCTCCGTGCGACCTGAGCGCTGCGCTCGATGCCTATTTTGAGCAGTTGTTCGCGCGTCTCGATGCTTTTGGCAAGGCTGATGCCCTTGACCAGATCCGCACCTTCTATGTTGGTGGCGGTACGCCGTCGCTGGCGGGGGAGCGCCTGGTGGAGCTGGCGCGGCGTATTCGTGCGTGGTGTGCCCCCGTTGAGTTTACCTGCGAGGCCAATCCCGAGTCGCTGACCGCCGAGCTTGCTACTGCACTTGTCAAGGTTGGTGTCACACGCGTCTCTCTGGGCGTGCAAACGCTCGATAACGCCGAACTTACTGCCATCGGCCGTATTCACGATGCCGATCGGGCGCTCGCCGCCATCGCGACGGTCAAGAACGCTGGGCTTGATGTGTCGTGCGACCTTATGTGCGGACTTCCCGGGCAGTCCGCAGCGAGTTGGAAGCGCACGCTCGATGGCGTGCTGGCGGCGGCCCCGCATCATGTGTCGGTCTACCCGCTCACGCTTGAGGAGGGGTCGCCCCTTTATCGCATGGCGTGCCGCGACGAGTCGCTCGAGCCCGACGAGGATTTTCAGGCTTCGTGCATGGACTTGGCACGCGAGCTCCTGGGTGCCGCCGGCTATCACCCGTATGAGGTGGCGAGCTACGCGCTCGACGGCCATGAGTGCGCCCATAACATTGCCTACTGGACCGGACGGGGCTATCTGGGCCTGGGTCGTTCTGCCGCGGGCATGCTCGACGCCGAGGATTTCGACCGTCTTGCAGGTTTGTTCCCCGGCGTGTCTTCTCGAGGCGATGCGTACCGCGTGCGTCTGGTGCAACGTGACGATGACGCGATGGCGTTCGAGACCGAATATCTGTCGCAGCGCGAGGCTGCGGCTGAAGACCTGATGCTCGCTTGTCGCATGACGCGTGGTGTCGCGTCCGACCTGTTGGTTCGTGCAGCTTGCGTCATCCCAGCGTGTGAGCTGGCAGCCGCTTGCGATCGCGCACTCGAATTGGGTCTTGCCACTTGGGTGCCCGAGACGCTCGGGGTCCATGAGGGACCCTTTACTTCGGCAGATGTTGTCGCGGGCCATGTTCGAGCTCGTTTAGCGCCGACACACCTGGGCTGGCTCGATGGAAATGTTCTGTTCGAGCTGTTTTGGGATCTAGCTTAGGCCGCTCGGGTAGAATTACCGAAATATATACGCTGCTGTGAGCAGGAGGTTGCCGCGCATGGCGACGATGAACGAAAAAGATTACTACGAGATTCTGGGTGTCTCCAAGGACGCCACCTCGCGTGATATTCAAAAAGCCTTCCAGCAAAAGGCCCGCAAGCTCCATCCGGACGTCAACAAAGAGCCGGATGCCGAGGAAAAGTTCAAAGAGGTTTCCGAGGCCTACGCCGTGCTTTCGGATGAGCAAAAACGTGCGCGCTACGACGCCATGCGTTCTGGCAATCCCTTTGCCGGTGCTCCTACGGCTTCGCCCTATGGTGGCGGCTACGCCGGCAGCACGGGTTATGGCAATCCTTTTGAGGGCGGCTTTCCTTTTGGCGGTGCCTGGGGCCAGCAGCGTCGTGGACAGGCTGCCTACAATCCCGAGAACGGCGCCAATGTGGTCGTCGATATCAAACTCGACGCCAAGGAGGCCAAGGGCGGTGCCCGCAAGACCGTCCGCTATACGCGCTTCGATACCTGTGGTCACTGCGGCGGCTCGGGTTCTGTCTCCTCCGAGCATGCCCATACCTGCCCGAGCTGCGGTGGCCGCGGCCACATCGACGTCGACCTGTCCTTCCTGTTTGGTGCGGGCACGTTCCAGTCGGTCTGCCCCGAGTGCGGCGGTTCCGGTAAGGTCGTGGCAGACCCCTGCCCTGATTGCGGTGGCAGCGGTCGTACTCGCGTAACCTCCGAGCAGACGATTGAGTTTCCTGCCGGCACGCACGATGGCGACGAGGTCCGCATTAGCGGCATGGGTCATGCTGGCACCAACGGTGCCGCGGGCGGCGACCTGGTGGGCCGCGCCCATGTTGAGGCCGAGCGCTTGGAAGGCAAAGCTCGTACCGGTTTTTACCTGATGGGCATCGTGGCGCCGTTTTTGGTACTCTCGGCCATCTCGGGCGTGTTCTCTGCCTTTGCCGTGATGTGCTTTATTCCGTTTACCATGGGCCTGTTCATGGTGCTTTCGGACGGCGTGCTTCATCGCAGCCTGCTATGGTGGAAGCGCGGTGCGATGCAGTTTGCCAACGGTTTTGCCAACGGCTTCATGTTCGCGCTCGTGTCGGTTTGGTTCGCGAGCTGCTCGCAACGGGCCATGCTTTCGCCGTACCAAATGCAATAACATCAAACCCTCTGTTTGCGGTCGGCCCAGCTTGGGTATAGGACGCACTGTGACAATAATGAAAGTCGGAAGGATTCGGTCGTGTCGGAAAATAGGGATTACTACGAGGTGCTTGGCGTCGACAAGGATGCCGACGCGCGGACGATTAAGCGTGCGTTTCTAAAGAAGGCCCGTACCGTACATCCGGATGTTTCGGACGACCCCGAGGCCGAGGCCAAGTTCAAGGAGCTCAACGAGGCCTATTCCGTTCTTTCCGACGAGCAGAAGCGTGCTAACTACGACCGTTACGGCACCGCCGACGGCCCTGGTGGTTCGGGCTACGTCGATATCAACGATATCTTTGGTGGCATGGGCATGGACGACTTGTTCTCGTCGTTCTTTGGCGGCGGTGCCGGCGGTGGCGCCCGCAGCCGTCGTGAGCGTCGTCGCGGACGTGACATGGCCATCTCGCTTTCGGTGACCCTTGAGGAGGCGGCGCTCGGCTGCAAAAAGACGATCAGCTATGACCGCCTTGCTCCTTGCGAGGACTGTAATGGCACCGGTAGGGCAGAGGGCGCACAGGAAAAGCAGTGCGGCCGCTGCCACGGTACGGGCTACGTCACGACGGTTCAGCGCTCGTTCCTGGGCCAGGTTCAGTCTTCCTCGCCTTGCCCCGACTGCCATGGCGAGGGCACGGTTATCGACCATCCCTGCGAGACCTGCGACGGTCAGGGCCGCACGCCTTCGCATGAAAAGATCGACATCGATATTCCCGCCGGCGTTTCGACCGGTCGCCAGCTGCGCGTGAGCGGCTTTGGCGAGGCCGGCCTTCGCGGCGAGCCTTCGGGCGACCTGATTGTCAACGTGCGCGTTGCCGACCATGAGCGCTTTAAGCGCAACGGTGACGACCTGTACCTGGTGAGCGATATCTCGATTGCGCAGGCTGCGCTCGGCTGCGAGATCGAGGTCGAGGGCATTATGCCCGACGAGGTCGTTAAGGTGACGGTTCCCGCCGGCGCCCAGTACGGCGACACCGTGAGCGTCAATAATTACGGCATGCCGCGCATTGGCGGTGGCGGTTCGCGTGGCCGCCTGATCGTGCAACTGCGCGTGGTCGTTCCCACCAATCTTTCCAATAAGCAGCGCGAGCTGCTCCGTGCTTTTGCCGATGAGATGGGCGATGACGTTGCTTCCGGTAAGAAGTCGGTGACCGACCGTATCAAGAGTGCCCTCGACGATATCCTCGATTAAGGAGCCCGCGTGCTCGCACCCCATATTTCCGTCGTCAACCTCGGCTGCCGTGTCAACCGGGTTGAGTCTGACCGTATCACTGCCGATCTTATGCGCCTGGGCTTTGCTATTGTGGAGCCCCAGGATGCCGATCTGATCGTGATTAACACCTGTGCCGTTACGGGCGAGGCTGAGGCCAAGACCCGTAAGGCAGTTCGTCATGCGCTGGCCTATCCAAACGAGCCCTTTGTGCTCGTGACCGGTTGCGTGGTCAATTTGCATCCTGAGGAGCTGCTGGAGCTTTCGGATCGCGTTATCGCCGAGCCGTCCAAGATCGATGTCGCCGAACGTGCCTGCGAGGTGCTGGGCGTTGAGTCCGATAGCGTTCCCGCCTGCAGCGATGGCGAGGTGGTCGATGCGCTCGGTCGCTCTCGCCTGGGCGTGAAGATTCAGGACGGCTGCAACCACCGCTGCACCTATTGCATTGTGTGGAAGGCACGCGGCCCCGAGCGCTCCGTGCCCGTCGAGTCCGTGCTCGAGCAAGTTCGCGAGGCCCAGGAGGCCGGCGTTCCCGAGGTGGTGCTGACCGGTGTGAACTTGGGTGCCTACGATGGCAAGAGCGCGACCGACGAGCATGTCGAAATCGATGAGCTGCTCGAGGCCATCATGGAGCGCACGTCTATTCCGCATGTGCGCATTTCCTCGGTCGAGCCCATGGATATCTCTGAGCGCCTGCTTAAGGTTATGGCGCGCTACCCGCAGCGTATCGCCCCGTTTTTACACCTGCCCGTGCAGTCCGGCTGCACGGCGACCCTGCATCGCATGGGCCGTCCCTATAGTGCGGAGGCCTTTGAGGACACGGTGCGTATGATTCGCGCCAATCTGCCGCAGGCGTCACTTTCTTGCGACGTTATTGTCGGCTTCCCTGGCGAGACGGACGAGGAGTTCGAGGAGTCGCTGGCGCTGTGCCACCGTGTGGGTTTCTCGCGTATGCACGTGTTCCGCTACAGCAAGCGTCCCGGTACCCTTGCTGCCGACATGCCCGACCAGGTTCCGCCCGAGGTTATGGCCGAGCGCAGCCGCCGTATGCGGGCCGCTGCACAGGAGCTCGCTATTGCCGACGCTCGCCGTCGCGTGGGCACGGTCGAGCGTGCCGTGCTCGAGTATGGCGACAACCTGACGCTCGGCTCGTTCCATCATGCCCGTCTTGACGATACCTGTGGACTTACAGCCCCGTGCCTGCTCGATGTTGCTATCATCGGAGTCGATGATTCCGGCTTGGTCCATGCACGCAGGGAGGTTCATGGAAGCCTCGAAGATTAGACTTACCGTTCCCGAGGGAATTGATCCCTCGCGCGTTTTGGGCGCCGGCGACGGCGTCCTTCGTGCGCTCGAGAGCTTGGTTCGCGCTCATGTGGTCGCCCGTGGCGATAGCATCTCCGTGAGCGGCGACCCGGACGAGGTCGAACTCGTGGCGCGCTTTTTCGAGCACGCTTTTCGCGAGGCGGCCGCCGGGCGCACGCTGTCTGCCGACGATGTCTCTCGCTGCCTGGCTGTCTTGCGCGACGGTGAGCACGAGGCTACGTCGCTTCGCGATGACGTGCTGCTTTCGTATCGCGGCCGCGTCATTCGCCCCAAGACGCTCGGGCAAAAGCGCTATGTGGATGCCATCCGCTCGCATACCATCACGTTTGGCTTGGGTCCTGCCGGTACCGGTAAGACCTATCTGGCTATGGCGCTCGCCGTTGCCGCGCTCAAGCGTCACGAGGTGGGCCGTCTGATCTTGACGCGTCCGGTTGTCGAGGCGGGGGAGAATCTGGGCTTTTTGCCCGGCACCCTCGAGGAAAAGATCGATCCCTACATGCGTCCGCTTTACGACGCCCTTTTTGACATGATGGATCGCGAGCGCACCGATGAGCTTATGGAGCGCGGCGTGATCGAGATCGCCCCGCTTGCCTACATGCGCGGCCGCACGCTGAGTGATGCCTTCGTGGTGCTCGACGAGGCGCAAAATACCACGCCCGAGCAGATGAAGATGTTCCTGACACGCCTTGGGTTCAACTCCAAGTTCGTGATTACCGGCGACCTGAGCCAGCGCGACCTGGTGGGTCGTCGTGGCGGCTTGGCGGATGTCGAGAAGATTTTGGGCCGTGTCGATGATGTCGCATTTTCGCACCTCGAGCGTGCCGACGTGGTGCGCCATGCCCTGGTGGGTCGTATCGTCGAGGCATACGATGCTTATGATGACGTGCGCGAGCAGCGCCCGCGCGACCGAAAGGAGTCCCGTTGAGTGTATTGATCAGCAACGATGCCGAGCTCGATACGCTGCTCGACGCGCAGGAGGTGGAGCACATCTGCGAGGTCGTGCTTGCCGCCGAGGGCGTTGAGCGTGAAGTCGAGATTTCCCTTTCGTATGTCGACGAGGACGAGATGCACGAGCTCAACCACGAGTGGCGCGGTATCGACCGCACCACCGATGTGCTCTCGTTTGAGTGCGATTCGGCCTTTGACGATGACATTCCCGCCGATGAGACGCTCGAGCTCGGCGATATTATCTTGGCCCCGCAGGTTATTGCCCGTCAGGCCCCCGGTTTTGGCAATAGCCCCGCTGACGAGTGCCGTCTGATGCTCGTTCACGGCATGCTGCACCTGCTGGGCTATGACCACATCGAGGACGACGAGGCCGAGGTCATGGAGGCCCGCGAGGACGCCATCCTGCGCGATCTGGCGCTCGAGCGCGGCGAGGACCCTAAGCTAGTCCACGTCGGCCCCATCACCAACCACGCCCACGACTAGGAGCCGTCTATGATTCCCGGATCGAACAAGGACCATCCGTCCTTCTTAAAGTCGTTTTCCTACGCCATGGAGGGCTTCGTTACCGCCGTCAAGACCGAGCGCAACATCAAGGTCATGCTCGTGGCGGGCGTGTGCACCGTCATTGCCGGCTGTATCGTGGGCCTCGACATTGCCGAGTGGGCCACGATTATCATCTGTTGTGGCCTGGTGATTCACGGCGAGCTGTGCAACACCGCTATGGAGGCTATCGTCGACCTAGCGACCCAGGAGCTCCATCCGCTGGCCAAGCGTGCGAAGGACATCGCCGCCGCCTCTGTTTACATTCTTTCCATCACCGCCGCAATTGTGGGCGTGCTGGTATTTGCCCACGCGCTCGGCTTTATTTAGAAAGGGATTCCCATGTCCGACAATATGCAGTCTGCCGATGAGATTTTGGACGACGAGTCCCTGGACGCGGTGGATACCGAGGAGCTCGAGGAAGTCGAGGAGTTCGACCCGTTTGAGGGCATGAGCGATGAGGAGCTCGACGCCCTGTGCGACGAGGACGACAACCTCGCGGGCTTTGGCGACGTGGAGCCCGGTTTCCGCAGCGGCTTTGTGGCCCTGGTCGGTCGTCCCAACGCCGGCAAGTCTACGCTGCTCAACGCCTGCTATGGCAAGAAGGTCGCCATCACTTCGCCGGTGGCCCAGACGACCCGCCGCCGCATGCGCGCCGTCGTCAACCGTCCCGGCTACCAGCTGGTCTTTGTCGATACCCCGGGTATTCATAAGCCCAAGGACGGCCTGGGATCCGAGCTCAACAAGAGCGCGCTGTTCGAGCTGAACGATGTTGATGTCGTCGCGTTTTTGATTGATGCCACCAAGCCGATCGGCAGGGGAGACGCCTGGGTTGCCGAGCGCGTCAGATGCGCCCGTTGCAAGAAGGTCCTGGTGCTCACTAAGGCCGATGAGGCCGACCCCGCACAGGTCATGGAGCAGCTCAAGGCAGCCCACGAGCTCATGGAATATGACGACGAGATCGTGACGTCGTCGGTCAAGAACTTCAACGTCGATGCCTTTATAGAGACCGTTGCGCACTTTTTGCCCGAGGGTCCGCGTTGGTTCCCCGAGGACATGGGTACCGACGCTTCCGATGAGACGCTCGTTGCCGAGTTTGTGCGCGAGAAGGTCTTGCGCCGCACCCGTGATGAGATTCCGCACTCCGTTGGCGTGATCTGCGATGCGCTCGAGCAGACCAAGAAGGTGCTGCGCGTGCACGCCACCATTTACGTCGAGCGCGAGGGCCAAAAGGGCATCATCATCGGTAAGGGCGGCGAGATGATCAAGCATATCGGTATCGACGCCCGTCGCGATCTTGAGCGCATCTTTGGCACGCAGGTCTTTTTGGAGCTGGACGTGAAGGTCAAGGCCGGCTGGCGTGACGACGAGGCCCAGATTCGCCGCTTTGGCTACAACGCCGAGGACTAAGGACGCGCGGTGCGCATGGCAGGCTCCCGGACATATCGCACGAAAGTGCTCGTGCTCGATAAGACTAAGCTCAAAGAGACCGACCTGATCTTGACGATGCTTGACGAGCGGGGGCGGCAGGTTCGTGCCGTGGCAAAGGGCGCCCGCAAACCCGGCGGACGCCTGGCTGCGCGCTGCGAGCTGTTCTGTACGGTCGATATGCTGCTTGCACATGGACGGTCACTCGACGTGGTTTCCCAGGCCGAGCTTATGGAGGTGCCGCTCGGCGCTGCGCCCGATTACGAGACGACTTGCGCCGCAAGCGCGATCGCCGAGGTCGCACGCGTGTGCTCGTTCGAGGACGCCGAGGACCCGTTTACCTTTGCCATTACGCAACGGGCGCTTACCCTGGTCGGCAGCGGGCTCGACGCTGCGCATATGGATTTACTTGTGGCGGCATATGTCTTTAAGCTGCTGTCGCACGTTGGCTATCGACCAGATTTTTCGGCCTGCGTGCTGTGCGGAGACCCCATGCTGTCGTATTTTTCACCACAGGCGGGCGGGCTCATGTGCGGATCGTGCGCGTCGAGCGTTCCGGGTGCCGAGCTGGTATCGACTGGTGAGGTCGCATGGCTTCGCGCCCTCATGTCCATGACCTTCGATGCGCTCATGGCCGAGCGAATCGACCCGCATACGGCGGCATTCTTGCTCGGGCTTTCGCATGTTTGGGCTGCGACGCACACCGATCAGCGCCTCCGTGCGATGGAATTCATGTTGGGTCGGTGATGATGCGCAGGGGCGGGCTGCTTGTGGTAACATATCGGCCTGTTGGTACCTCGACCTTGGTTGCTCGCTCCACCGGCGGCTTCCCAGTCCGAGGCGAATCGAGTCGCCCGATGGCGACGCAAAACGAAAGGTGAAACAATGACTGTTTCCAAAGAGCGCAAGGCGGAGCTGACTGCCCAGTTCGGTAACACCCCGGTCGACACCGGCAACCCCAAGGTTCAGGTCGCCATCCTGTCCGAGCGCATCAAGGAGCTGACCGAGCACATGAAGTCCCACCAGAAGGACTTCCACACCCGTCGTGGCCTGCTCATGCTCGTCGGCCGTCGTCGTCGTCTTCTCTCCTACATCAAGAAGAACGACATCGTCGAGTACCGTGAGCTCATCAAGGCTCTGGGCATCCGCGACAACATCCAGTAGGATTTGTACATGCTAAGAGCGTCCTGCGCAGCGGGGCGCTCTTTTTGTGTAAGGGCGCGAACAATCACGCTCTGAAGCGTGGCGGGGGCAGGGGGCCCGCGTCACATGAGAAGCCCGCAGGCAAGGGGTCTGCGGGGTAAAGGAGAACAATGACACTCGTATCCAAGACCTTTGAGCTGTACGGCAAGACCTACACCTTTGAGTCCGGCGAGCTTGCCAAGCAGGCCACCGGCGCCTGCCTGGTCAAGCAGGGCGACACCACGATGCTCGACACCGTGGTCGTCTCCAAGGAGCGCAAGAACTACGACTTCTTCCCGCTGACCGTCGACTTCAACGAGAAGATGTACGCAGCCGGCCGCATCCCGGGTGGCTACCTCAAGCGTGAGGGCCGTCCCAGCGAGAAGGCCACGCTCACCGCGCGCATGATCGACCGTCCGATTCGCCCGAGCTTCCCGGACGGCTTCCGTAACGAGGTGCACATCGTCGCTACCTCACTCGTCGCTGACCAGGTCAACCCCTTCGACGTCATCAACGTCATGGGTGCTTCTCTGGCCATGACGCTCGGCGGCGTGCCCTTCGAGGGCCCGCTTGCCTGCGTGCGCATCGGCCGTAACGTGGAGACCGGTGAGTTTATCGTCAACCCCACCTACGAGGAGCGCGAGAACTCCGATCTGGACCTGGAGCTGGGCGGCTCTGCCGACTTCATCTCGATGGTCGAGGCCGGCGCCGAGGAGATCTCCGAGGACGACATGCTCGCCGCTATGAAGTTTGGCCAGGAGGCCCTTGCTGCCTTCTGTCAGGCTCAGGACGAGTTCGTCGCCGAGTGGGAGCAGGTCAACGGCGCCATCGTCAAGAAGGAGTACCCGCTCGACCAGCCCGTCGAGGAGGTCCAGGAGCGCATCTTCGCCCACTACGACGAGATGGCTGCCGCCCTTCGCGACGCCGACAAGCTCTCCCGTATCGGTAAGGTCGAGGCTCTGAAGGAGTCCATCCGCGCCGAGTTCACCGAGGAGGAGCAGGCCGCTTGGGAGCGCGAGA
>CABUQK010000009.1 GCA_902493615.1 uncultured Collinsella sp. | reverse complement strand
AACTGCGGGAACGGCCCATTTGCTCAATGTGTTCGGCTGAGATCGGAAATCAACCAAACGCTTGGCCGCGCTTGGCGTTGCAGTGGGGTTTGAGGTGCCAAAAAACGGCTTCCGACCAGCGTGGTTGATCAACTCAATTGTTCAAAAGGGGTATTCATAAGCGACTTGGCAATGAATTTAAAAATCTTTGGGTGGTGCTGTGGACCACTGGTATGTATTTCGCGACCACAACCATGTGCCCGTTGACCTGCGGCCTGGCTCAGCTTGTCCCCGCGGCGTCGTATCTTGTCCACAAATCCGTCAAGCATTTGGTCGGCATTTGGTTGGAATGCGCATGAAACACCGTGCGAGTATGGGCATATGTGGAGGTCATGAGGTTGTAGCTGCATATTCTTGCGGCCTGGGAGGTTGAAAGATATTATTACCAAGTCTTTTCCTGCTTCAGGCGCACCTTCACGACCTGAAGCCACATTTGCCCAGAGGAGGTGACAATATGAAGGCTTATGAACTGCTGTTCTTTGTTGACCCGTCGCTCGACCCCGAGACTCGTCTCGCTGTTATGAAGCGTATCGATACCACGATCGCTGAGGGCGCTGGCAAGGTCGACTCCGTTGACGAGTGGGGCAAGCGCAAGCTCGCCTACGAGATCAACGACCTCACCGATGGTGACTACACCCTCATCAACTTCCACGCAGATCCTACCCAGATCGCCGAGCTTGATCGCGTCCTGCGTATCACCGACGCTGTGGTCCGCCACATGATCGTCCGTCGCGACGACCAGGAGTAAGACTGTCGTTTTGGACTGGGCTTGTGCCCCAAGAGGAAGTAGTGAGTTATGAGCATCAATCGAGTGAACATCACCGGTAACCTCACCCGCGATCCCGAGCTGCGCGCCACCGCCGGCGGAACCCAGGTTCTGTCCTTTGGCGTCGCCGTGAACGATCGTCGCCGCAACGCGCAGACCGGCGAGTGGGAGGACTATCCCAACTTTGTCGACTGCACTATGTTCGGCACCCGCGCCGAGGCCGTGAGCCGTTTCCTGGCAAAGGGAAACAAGGTCGCGATCGAGGGCAAGCTGCGCTACAGCTCTTGGGAGCGCGACGGCCAGCGCCGGAGCAAGCTTGAGGTCATCGTCGATGAGATCGAGTTTATGAGCTCCCGTGGTGGCCAGGGTGGCTACGATCAGGGCGGTTACGCCCCCGCAGCTCCCGCGCCCGCGGCACGTCCTGCCGCACCGGTGGCTACGCCGCCCGCGGTCGACGTCTACGATGAGGACATCCCGTTCTAAGGGTTGTTCACCTATTTTTGAGTGAGAGGCGGCTTCGGTTCGCCGAAGTTGCCAAATGAAAGGTATTTTGACATGGCTAATGATTTTTCTGCACGTCAGCCGCGTCGTAAGTACTGCCAGTTCTGCAAGGAGAACACTGAGTTCATCGACTATAAGGACACTCAGCTTCTCCGTAAGTACATGACCGACCGTGGCAAGATCAAGCCCCGTCGCGTCACTGGCGCTTGCACGCAGCATCAGCATGACATCGCCAACGCCATCAAGCGCGCCCGCGAGATGGCTCTCCTGCCGTACACCGTCCCCGTGGTTTCCTCTCGTGGCAACCGCGACCGCGGCTAAGAAGGGAGACGCATCATGAAGGTTATTCTTCTCGATGAGATCAAGGGCAAGGGCGGCGAGGGTGACGTCGTAGAGGTCGCTCAGGGTTACGCTGAGAACTTCCTGTTCCCCAAGAAGCTCGCTGTTGCCGCCACCAAGGGCAACCTCAAGCAGCTTGACGAGCGTCGCAACAACATCGCCAAGCGCGAGGCCGTCCGTCTGGCTACCGCCAACGAGACCAAGGCTGCCTTCGAGGGCAAGACGGTCACCGTTGACGTCAAGGTCGGCGACGAGGGCATCCTCTTTGGCTCCGTTACCGCCGCTATGATCGCTGACGCCATCAAGGCTCAGCTCGGTATGGACATCGACCGCAAGCGCGTCGAGCTCGGTAAGCCCATCAAGGTTGCCGGTGCCCACACCGTTGCCATCTCGCTGTACCGCGAGATCAAGGCCGAGGTTGTCGTTCTCGTCGGCGTTACCGCCGAGGAGCTCGCTGCCGAGGCTGAGGTCGAGGAGGCCGCTGAGGTCGCCGAGGCCGAGACCGCCGAGGTCGAGACTGAGGCTGCTGCCGAGTAGCATTTGCTGCAACGCAACAATCTTGTTCTAAGAAGGGCGCTCTGGGAAACCAGGGCGCCCTTTTGTTTTTTGCGCGAGTGAGTGTCATGGTGAACGTTGCGTCGAAGTCCTATATACAGGACCGTTCATCCGTTTGGTTCGGTGATGATTGGCGGCGCACGGCGCGTTTTGGGACCGTGGCTGATACTATGGATGCTCGCAAGCGATATGAATGAGGATGCTCATGGCATATGACGATAGGGAGACCGGGCTGACGGTTGAGGACCGCGGCTCAAAGTTGGGTCTTCCCCAAAACCAAGATGCAGAGGCCAATGTACTGGCCGCTATGCTGCTATCGCCCGAGGTGGTCGAAGAGGCCCAGGTCGAGCTGCAGCCCGATGACTTCTACCGGCCCATTCATAAGACCATCTATACTGCGATGGTCGATATGTACAACAGCCGCATTCCCATCGACTCCATCTCGCTGATCGATTACCTGCGAAGCATCAACAAGCTCGATGCCGTGGGCGGCGAGGCGTACATTTTGGAGTTGATGGGTCAGACCCTGTCGCTCGTCAACTGGCAGCACCATGCCGCCATCGTTCGCCGCGACTCGATGCTGCGCGAGCTGATCGGCGCCACTAACGAGATCAACGCGCTGGCATATAACGCCCCCACCGACACCAAAGAGGTTGTCGAGCTGGCCGAGAGCAAGCTGCTCAAGGTTACGGCGCGCGAGGTCAAGTCGAGCTACAAGACGTTGACCGAGTTTATGGTCGAGGCCTATAACGAGGCCGAGGAAGTGTGCCAGGCCGGTGGCCAGGCTGCGGGCGTGCCCACGGGCTTTCCGTCACTCGACCGCATGCTCATGGGTTTTCGCGAGGGCCAGCTCATCATCATCGGCGCCCGTCCTGCTGTAGGTAAGACGTCGTTCGCTCTGAACCTGGCGCTCAACGCTGCCGCTGCTGGTTATACCGTCGGCTTCTTCTCGCTGGAGATGTCGGGCAAGGAAATTGCCCAGCGTCTGATTTGCGCCTACGCCATGATCTCGATCAGTGACTTCCGCATGGGCCGTATTAGCCCCGAACAGTGGGCCAATATCAACGAGGCCACGCAGACCTTGTCCAAGCTCGATATTCTGATTGACGATACGCCCGGCACCACAGTGACCGAGATTCGCGCCAAGAGCCGCCGTATGCTCCATAACAAGGAGAAGGCAATCATCATCCTGGACTACCTGCAGCTGGTGAGTCCTCCGCCGGGCCGTCGTTCCGAGAGCCGTACCGTCGAGGTTTCGGAGATGTCGCGTGGTCTGAAGATCATGGCCAAGGAGCTCAAGATCCCGCTCATCGCGCTGTCGCAGCTCTCGCGTCAGGTCGAATCTCGTACCGGCAAGCGCCCGCAGCTTTCCGACCTTCGTGAATCGGGCTCCATCGAGCAGGACGCCGATATCGTTATGTTCTTGGACCGCTCCGCCGACGAGGCCGAAGCCTCGCGCGACGATCGACCCGACGAGGGCGTTACGCGTATCGTCGTGGCCAAGAACCGTTCGGGCCCGATCGGCGACGTCGACCTGATGTTCCTGCCGGCATCCACCAAGTTCTATGAGCTTGATGGGGCACATGCCGAGGAGTAGGACAGGCGCCCGTTGCACGGGTATACTAGGAATGTTTTGTGCTTCTGCGTGCCGGCGTGGCGCGTAGACAGTCCATGAATGTAAGGAGTAAACATGCCGTCAACCGTTTTGGTCGGTGCCCAGTGGGGCGATGAGGGCAAGGGTAAGATTTGCGACCTGGTCGCCGGCGACTTCGATGCCGTCGTGCGCTACTCGGGCGGCAACAACGCCGGTCACACCATCGTCGTCAACGGCAAGAAGTACGGCCTGCACCAGGTGCCCTCCGGCATCATGTATTCTGACCACGTGTCGGTGATCGGTAACGGCTGCGTCGTCAACCCCAAGGTTGTCCTTGAGGAGATCGACATGTTCGAGGCCGACGGCATCACCACCAAGAACCTCAAGATTAGCGGCAACGCGCATGTCATCATGCCGTACCACATCGATCTGGATGGCGCCTTTGAGCAGAAGCTCGGCAAGAAGAACATCGGTACCACCAAGCGTGGCATCGGTCCGTGCTATCAGGACAAGATGGCCCGCATTGGCCTGCGCATGCAGGACATGCTGGACGAGGCGCTGTTCCGCGACAAGCTGGAGACCACCCTCGCCCGCGTGAACCCCGAGCTCGAGCTCATCTACAACCTGCCCACCTACACCGTGGACCAGATTTGCGACGAGTACCTGCCGATGGCCGAGCGCCTGCGTCCCTACATCACCGAGACGAGCCTGCTGCTCAACAACATGATTGACGAGGGCAAGGACCTGCTGTTTGAGGGCGCCCAGGCGACGCTGCTCGACATCGACCACGGTACCTATCCGTACGTGACGTCTTCCAACTGCACCGCCGGCGGCGCCATCACCGGCTCCGGCGTCGGTATGAAGAACGTCGACCGCGTGCTGGGCGTCATGAAGGCCTATATCACCCGCGTCGGTTCGGGTCCCATGCCCACCGAGCTTTCCTATGAGTCCGAGGCCGGTCACACGCTGACTGAGGAGGGCTACGAGTACGGCGTGACCACCGGTCGCCGTCGTCGCTGCGGCTGGTTTGACGGCCCCATCGCCAACTATGCCTCGCGCGTCAACGGCCTCACCGATATCGCCATGACCAAGCTCGACGTGCTTTCGGCCTTCGACACCATCAAGGTGTGCGTTGCCTATGACGTCGATGGCGAGCGTTACACGAGCGTGCCCGAGCACCAGGTGCGCTTTGAGCACGCCAAGCCCATCTACGAGGAGCTTCCTGGCTGGAAGTGCGATATCACCGGCTGCCGCAGCTTTGAGGAGCTGCCGCAGGAGGCTCAGGACTACGTGGCGTTTATCGAGGATCTGGCACACACCCGCGTGACGTTCATTGGCGTTGGCGCTGGTCGCGAGCAGATCATCAACCGATTCTGGAAGTAATCGGGACTATTTGGTTATTGCGATATACCCCTTTGCAGCCCGGACGGGCGGCCGAGGGGTATATTTGCTTGCAAAGGGCTCGCGCGGAGCGGGCCATTCATCCATAGAGGAGGCACCCTTGAAGGCGGACACTCAAACCATCGACATCCTGTTGTTGGGCAGCGGCGGCCGCGAGCATGCTTTGGCAGCTAAGCTCGCAGCATCACCGCGCGCCGGCAAGCTCTACATCGCGCCGGGCAACGGCGGCACCGTGAGCTGCGGCGAGAACGTTGTTCTCGACGACTGCGATCCTGCGGCCGTGGCAGCGTTTGCTCAGAGCCACGGATGCGGACTCGTGGTAATTGGCCCCGAGGCTCCGCTCGTGGCGGGCGTGGCCGACGCCGTGCGCGCGGCGGGTATTCCCTGCTTTGGCCCGGGTGCCGAGGGCGCCCAGATGGAGGGCTCCAAGCTGTTCTCCAAGCAGCTCATGGAGCGTGCGGGCATTCCGACGGCAGCCTATGGTTCGTTTACCGACGAGGCTTCGGCTCTCGCCTACGTGCGCGAGCAGGGTGCCCCGCTGGTCGTGAAGGCTGACGGCCTTGCCGCCGGCAAGGGCGTTATCGTGGCGACCGAACTTGAGCAGGCCGAGGAGGCCGTGCGCGAGTGTTTTGGCGGCGCCTTTGGCGATGCCGGCAACACCGTGGTCATCGAGGAGATGCTGACCGGCCCCGAGTGCTCGCTGTTGGCCTTTACCGACGGCAAGACCGTGCGCCCCATGGCCACCTCGCAGGACCACAAGCGCGCGCTCGAGGGCGACAAGGGCCCCAACACCGGCGGCATGGGCGTCTACAGCCCGGTGCCCATCGTGACTGACGAGGAGCACGCCACCATGGTGGCGGTCATGGAGCAGACCGTGGCCGAGCTCGCTGCCGAGGGTATCGACTACCGCGGCTGCCTGTACGGCGGCTTTATGCTCACGCCTGCCGGCCCCAAGGTGCTGGAGTTCAATGCCCGCTTTGGCGACCCCGAGACGCAGGTCGTGCTGCCGCGCCTTAAGAACGACCTGGTTGAGGTCATGCTGGCTTGTGCCAACTGCGAGCTCGACCAGATTGAACTCGACTGGCGCGACGAGTGGGCCGTGGCCGTTGTCCTGACGAGCGCGGGCTACCCCGGCAGCTACGAGAAAGGCAAGGTCATCACCGGTATTGAGGATGCCGAGGCCATGGAGAACGTGACCGTGTACCACGCGGGCACTGCCGTGGTGGACGGCCAGCTCGTGACCAATGGTGGCCGCGTGCTTGCCGTGACCGCTCTGGGCGACACGTTCGAGAACGCTCGCAACCTTGCCTACGAGGCTTGCGAGAAGATTGATTTTGAGGGCAAGACCCTGCGTCACGACATCGGCCTGCGCGCGCTGCGCGGTCGCGACGCCTGGGATGCCTAAAATCCGAGAGGAATGAGACGGATGGACGAGAAGAACGAAGAGCTCGTGGACGCGCAGATCGTCGAAGAGGACAGCCGCATGTATGGGCACGCCGAGGGCGAGCCTGGTGGCGAGGTCGCTGACGAGCCGACGCTGGTGCTGGGCGATGACGACCCGCACGATGCCGAGCTGCACGAGAAGATTCTTTCGGAGGAGTGCGCCTGGAAGGGCAAGATCCTCGACGTCCACCGTCTTGAGGTTGAGCTGCCCAACGGTCACCGCAGCGCCCGCGATATCGTTCGCCATCCGGGTGCGGCGGCCGTTGTGGCACTGACCGAGAGCGGCAAGATCGTACTGGTGCGTCAGTACCGCACCGCCATCGACCGCGTGACGGTCGAGATTCCCGCCGGCAAGCTCGATCCAGGCGAGGACCCGCTCGATTGCGCCAAGCGCGAACTGCATGAGGAGACGGGCTTTAGGGCTGGTCGTATTCGCTTTTTGACGTCGATTGTCACGTCCTGCGGTTTTTGCGATGAGATCATCCACATCTACTTGGCTACCAAGCTCGAGTTTGATGCGCCCAACCCCGATGATGACGAGTTTGTCAACGTGGACCTGGTGCCGCTGCACGAGCTGATCGATGCCGTGCTCGACGGCAAGATCGAAGACGCCAAGACCGTCGTAGGCGCGCTTGCCTGCGACAGCATCGCACACCGCCTTGGGGGCACGGAGCTTTAACGAGTGGGGATAGCCCTGGGACAAGTACTACTGATTGCTTTGTTCCAGGGCCTTACGTTGCTGATATTTCTTTGAGGATCACATGCTGAAGAGGTTTCTTTCGTATTACAAGCCCCAGATGGGGCTTTTTGTTGCTGATACTGTTTGTGCTCTGGTGCTTGCCGCCATTGACCTGGCGTTCCCCATTATCCTGCGCAATTTGACCGGTGGGCTATTTACTCAGGGTCAGGCTGCCATTATGCAGGCGCTCGGCATGATCGCGGTGGGCTTGGTGCTGATGTATGCCGTCCGCTGCGCCTGCCGCTACTTTGTGAGCTATTGGGGTCACGTGATGGGCGCGCGCATGGAGTCCAAAATGCGCGAGGACCTGTTCGACCAGTATGAGCGCTTTAGCTTTGCGTACTTCGACCGCAACAGCTCGGGCGACATGATGAGCCGCGTGGTCAACGACCTGTTCGATATCTGCGAGGCGGCGCATCACGTACCCGAGTGGATCATCATCTGCGGTATCGAGATTATCGGCTCGTTTGTGATCCTCTTTACCATCGCTCCGGTGCTGGCGCTTGCCATGGCCGTGGTGACGGCGGCGTTTGCGGTCGTCATGTTTTGGCAGAACATGCGCATGCGCGAGGTCTTTAGCGACAACCGCAAGAAGATCAGCGGCATTAATGCACAGCTGCAGGATTCTCTGGCGGGCATGCGCGTGGTCAAGAGCTTTGCCAACGAGGAGACCGAGCGTGCCAAGTTCCGTGCCTCTAACGACCGCTACCTTTTGTCCAAGGAGAACATGTATCACGCCATGGGCGTCTATACCGCGACGTATGGCCTGCTCTCGGGTGTGCTCTATGTGATCGTAGTGCTGCTGGGCGGATGGCTGGTCGCCCAGGGACAGCTACAGGCGGTCGATATGGCGACCTTCGCACTCTATATTTCGCTGTTCTGCACGCCGCTTGAGACGCTCGTCAATTCGGCCGAAACGTATCAGAAGGCTATCGCCGGCTTTAAGCGTATGGACGAGGTGCTCTCGACGGCGCCGGATATCCAGGACAAGCCGGGCGCTACGGATCTGCAGGTGACTGCCGGCGCCGTGGAGTATCACGACGTGTGCTTTAACTACGAGGATGTTGAGCTGGGCGAGGGCGATGCCGACGAGCGTCCTGTTATCGACCACATGGACCTGTCTATCAAGCCCGGGCAGACCATCGCGTTGGTTGGCCCTTCGGGCGGTGGCAAGTCTACGACCTGTTCGCTGCTGCCGCGCTTTTATGACGTGGCTGCCGGATCCATTAGCATCGACGGCCAGGACGTGCGCGATGTGACGCAGCAGAGCCTGCGTCGCGCCATCGGCCTGGTGCAGCAGGATGTCTACCTGTTTGACGGTACGATTGGCGAGAACATCGCCTACGGCAAGCCGGGTGCTACGGCAGAAGAGATCTCCGAGGCGGCCCGTCGCGCCAATATCGATACCTTTATCGAATCGCTTCCGCAGGGCTACGACACCGTGGTGGGCGAGCGCGGCAGCCGTCTTTCGGGTGGTCAAAAGCAGCGCGTTGCCATCGCGCGCGTGTTTCTCAAGAACCCCAAGATCCTGATTTTGGACGAGGCGACGAGTGCTTTGGATAACGAGAGCGAGGAGGCGGTGCAGGAGTCGCTCGAAGAGCTGGCACGCGGCCGCACCACGATTATCATCGCCCACCGTCTCTCGACCATTAAACACGCCGATGAGATTGCGACCGTTGAGCATGGTCGCGTTGTGGAACGTGGCACGCATGAACAGCTTCTCGCCCGTGGCGGCACCTATGCCCGTTACTATCGAATGCAGTTCGAAGGTGCGCGTGCGCACGAGCTCGACTGATTGATATGACAGGAAGTTTATGGCTGACAAGAACCCTTTGACTCCGGAAGAAGTGACGGAGTTATTCTCCGAAATCGATGCATCCGGCGTCTTGGATCCTACGCTTGCCAAAAAGCGTACCGAGCGCATGCGTGAGAAGGAGGCTGCGGCCAAGCGCGGTGACAAAGCGGCGCTAGCGCAGCTGCGCAGCGAGGACCGCGCGAGCCAGGCAAAACATATCGACCCGCTGTCCGAGGACGACCCTTCGGGCTCGCAGGTGAGCCATACCATTACGAAGACCGCGATGGCCGTGGTCATCGGTATTTTGGTGCTGATCGTGGGCATGCAGATCGGCTACGGCGTGATGCGCCGTCTGAATACCGCCAACCTGTCCGAGAGCGTTTCGGTTGATACCGTTTCTACAGCACTCAAGGGCGGACTCGAATGGGGCAATGGCTTCACGCAGTTCCCGCTCGACTTTACCGTCGATGAAGCCGATGAACGCACGGGCACGGTCGAGGTGACGGTGTTGGACACATCGTCTGCCAACGAGCTCGAGCTGCTGTCCAACGGGCAGATTCAGGCCGCGGCGCTTGCGACCAACGCGTTGCTCAACGATAAAATCGACCGCGTGGTGTATAACGTTCACGCCTATATCGACGAGGATAGCAACATTCAGCACGATTCCTTCTTTGGCATGTTCCCCGCGCGCGGCCACCAGAGCGCCATTTTGACGTTCGTGTGGACCAAGAGCTCATCCAACGCCACGAGTACCGACTGGAAGATGCGCATCGTGAGTATGGATGACACCATCGCCGAGCGCATTCAGAAGCAGGTGAACTCGGTGTCGTCGTTGATTGAGGATCCGGTGGTGAGCCAGACCAAGATTGACGAGGAAAAGGCCGAGCGTGACCTGGAGCATCGTCTGCATGGCCGCGAGATTTTCCGCGGCGGCAAGCCCGATCGCACACCGTCCGAACTGCTGGAACAGGACAAGAAAAAGTAAGACGCCATCATCCCGCGTGAGCCACAAGCCCCGCGGGATGATTTTTTAATCCCCGTCCCAGAGAAATCATTATGCATAGAAAGTCATAATTATCATTTCGTAAACATTTCGATGAAATTAACGCCATGAGGCATGCTTGCGGTTACAATACCGCGAGGCCTAACTACACACCTTTAAGCCGGTCCTGTGAGACCGGGAAGGAGAATTATGGCGAACAACCATACCGCGGGCGCTGCCGCCCGCACCTTCGCGCCCAGCGAGCTTTGCCAGCGTATGCTGGCCAAAACCAGCAAGGGCACCTGCGGTTCCTGCATCCTGTATCTTGAGGATGGGACCATTTTTTATGGACGTGCATGCGGCGCCGAGGGCACCGCGACCGGCGAAGTCTGCTTCAACACCTCACTCGAGGGCTACTTTGAGGTCATGACCGACCCGAGTTATGCCGGCCAAATCGTAACCATGACCTATCCGCAGATCGGCAACTACGGTATCGACGAGACCGACGTCCAGTCGGCCTTCCCCGGCGACGCCGTGCGCCCTGCGAGCGCTCCGGCTATGCGCGGCATGATCGTTCGCGACATGTGCACCACGCCTTCTAACTGGCGCTCGGCCGTCAGCGTGCCGGAGTATCTGCGCGCCCACGGCATCGTTGCTATCGAGGGTGTCGACACCCGCGCTCTGGTGCGCCATCTGCGCGACAATGGTTCCAAGATGGGCATTATTTCGACCGAGATCTTCGACGTCGACGAGCTTGCCGAGCGTCTGGCCGCTGCGCCCACGCTGGTAGGCGAGAACCTGGTCAAGACCGTAAGTTGCCCCGTACCTCACGAGTTTGTGGCCGCCGACCTGCCTGCCACGCATGACTTTGCGCTTACGGCTGCCGCTCCTGCCCGTCACAAAGTGGTCGCCTACGACTGCGGTGTGAAGCGCGGCATTCTGGAGGGTCTGGTCCGCGCCGGCTGCGACCTTACCGTCGTGCCGTGGGATACGCCCGCGAGTGAGGTGCTCGACATGAATCCCGACGGTGTCTTTTTGTCCAATGGTCCCGGCGACCCCGACGCCGTGGTGGAGACCTACGAGCAGGTGCAGCAGCTGATCGGCAAGGTGCCGGTCTTTGGTATTTGTCTTGGTCACCAGATGATCAGCCTGGCCTGCGGCGCTCAGATGGAAAAGCTTAAGTTCGGTCACCGCGGTGGCAACCAGCCGGTCATGAACCTGGTAAGCCGTCGCGTGGAGATTACCGCGCAAAACCATGGCTTTGGTCTGCTGTTCCCCAGCTTGGGCAAGCTTGTCCCCGAGCTTTCCGGCGGCGAGACCGAGCATGCGGCCGATGGGGATCTGCGCGTCTGGGTGCGCCGCGGCATCGCGCCAGTCGTGATGAACGAGCGCTTCGGCCGCATTCGCCTGACGCATGTGAACCTCAACGACGGCACCGCCGAGGGCATCCAGCTGCTCGACGCGCCGTGCTTCTCGGTGCAGTACCACCCCGAGGCCTCGCCCGGACCCACCGATGCCCACTATCTCTTTACCGCCTTTACGCGACTCATGGACGGCGAGGAGAACTACCTGGACATCGACACCGCGAAGGACCGCCTGCAGGGCTGGAACTTTGCCGACAATGGTTCCGCTGCGACCGAGACCGAGGAGAACTAACATGCCGAAACGTACTGACATCAAGCGTATCCTCGTCATTGGCTCGGGCCCCATTGTCATTGGCCAGGCCTGTGAGTTCGACTACTCCGGTGCCCAGGCCTGCAAGGTGCTCAAGGAGGATGGCTTTGAGGTCATCCTGGTCAACTCCAACCCGGCGACCATCATGACCGACCCAGGTCTTGCCGACCGCACCTATGTCGAGCCCATCACCGCCGAATTTATCGAGCGCGTAATCAAGAAAGAGCGCCCGGACGCGCTGCTGCCCACGCTGGGCGGCCAGACCGGTCTGAATGCCGCCGTCGAGCTGGCGAAAGACGGTACGCTCGGCAAGTACGGCGTCGAGATGATCGGCTGCGACCTTGCCGCTATCGAGCGCGGCGAGGACCGCAAACTCTTTAACGAGGCCATGGCCGAGATCGGCCTGGAGGTCGCGCGCTCGGGCTATGCCTACAGCGTGGCAGACGCCGAGGCCATTGCCGAGCGCGTGGGCTATCCCTGCGTACTGCGCCCGAGCTTTACCCTCGGAGGCGCCGGCGGCGGCATCGCTCACACCCACGAGGAGCTCGTCTCCATCGTGAGCCAGGGCCTCGAGCTCTCGCCTGCCCACGAGGTGCTGGTCGAGGAGTCCATCGAGGGTTGGAAAGAGTACGAGATGGAGGTCATGCGTGACCACGCCGGCAACGGCATCATCGTGTGCTCCATCGAGAACCTCGACCCCATGGGCGTGCATACCGGCGACTCCATCACCGTGGCGCCGGCGCAGACCCTCTCCGACCTTGAGTATCAGCGCATGCGCGTGGCCTCGCTCGCCATCTTGGAGAAGATCGGCGTCGAGACCGGCGGCTCCAACGTGCAGTTTGCCGTGAACCCCAACACCGGCCGCCTGATCGTCATCGAGATGAACCCGCGTGTGAGCCGCTCGTCCGCACTGGCCTCCAAGGCCACGGGTTTCCCTATCGCTAAGGCCGCCGCGCGCCTGGCCGTGGGCTATACGCTCGACGAGATTGTCAACGACATCACCAAGGCAACGCCCGCCTGCTTTGAGCCCACGATCGACTACTGTGTGGTCAAGGTGCCACGCTTTGCCTTCGAGAAGTTCAAGGGTACCGACCCCACGCTCACCACGCGTATGAAGGCCGTGGGCGAGATCATGGCGATCGGCCGCACCTTTGAGGAGGCCTTCGGCAAGGCTATGCGCTCGCTGGAGGATGGTCACCAGGGCATTTGCGCCGGTGGCAAAGAGGGTGCCGATAAACTGAGCGACGACGAGCTTGCTCAGGCCGTGGCAACCCCGACCGAGCATCGCATCTTCTTTGTGGTCGAGGCCCTGCGCCGTGGCTGGGACATCGCTCGCATCCATGCCATCTGCGGTATCGATCCGTGGTACCTCAACCGTATCAACGATATGGCGCAGGTCCAGGAGAGCATCCGCGGCCTGCGTGTGGAGGATATCGACGCCGACGCGATGCGCCTGCTCAAGCAGTACGGCACGAGCGACGCCGAGATCGCCGCGCTGACCGGCTCGGACGAGCGCTTTGTGCGCGCCTATCGCAAGGGCCTTGGCGTGGTTCCCAGCATGAAGACGGTCGATACCTGCGCTGCGGAGTTCTCGAGCGCCACGGAGTACCACTACAAGACGTACGAGAATATCTTCCGCACAAGCCCGGATGCCAAGAAGTGCGTGGCCCCCGACGAGACCACGCCGGCGGACAAGCCCAAGGCGATGATTCTGGGTGCCGGCCCCAACCGTATTGGCCAGGGTATCGAGTTTGACTACTGCTGCGTGCATGCGAGCTATGCGCTGGCTGCCCGCGGCTTTGAGACCATCATGGTCAACTGCAACCCCGAGACCGTCTCGACTGACTACGACACGTCCGACCGCCTGTACTTTGAGCCGCTCACCTACGAGGACGTCATGGACGTTATCGACGTTGAGCGTCCCGACGGCGTCGTGGTGACGCTCGGCGGCCAGACCCCGCTTAAGCTGGCGCGCATGCTCGAGGAGAGCGGCGTGAACATCATGGGTACCAAGCCCGATGCCATCGACTTTGCCGAGGACCGCGAGCGCTTTGCCGCTCTGCTCGACAAGCTGGGCATCATGTACCCGCCGGCGGGCCAGGCCACTCGTTTGAGGAGGCCGAGGCCGTGGCCGCGCACATCGGCTACCCGCTGCTGGTGCGTCCGAGCTACGTGCTGGGCGGCCGCGGCATGATGATCGCCTACGATGCCGAGCATCTGCGCGATTACATGGCCGAGGCCGCGCGCATTAGCCCCGACTACCCGGTGTATCTGGACCGCTTCCTGGAGGGTGCGATCGAGTCCGATGTCGACGCCCTGTGCGACGGCGAGGAGGTCTACATCGGCGGTATCTTGGAGCATATCGAGGAGGCCGGTATTCACTCCGGTGACTCTGCGACCTGCATCCCGCCGTTCAGCTTTAGCGAGAGCCTGCAGGCAAAGCTTCGCAAGACCACGCGCCGCATCGCGATGGCGCTGGGCGTACGCGGTCTGGTCAACGTGCAGTACGCCATCAAGGGCGAGACCGTTTACGTGATCGAGGCCAATCCGCGCGCAAGCCGTACCGTGCCGTTTATCTCCAAGGCCACCGGTGTGCCGCTCGCCAAGTGTGCCGCACGTATCATGGCAGGCGATTCCATCGCGAGCTTGGGCCTGCCGAGCGACGAGCGCCAGCTGGACTGGTTCTGCATGAAGGAAGCCGTTATGCCCTGGGGTCGTTTCCCGGGCGCTGACGTTATCCTGGGGCCCGAGATGAAGTCGACGGGCGAGGTCATGGGTATCGCCAAGAGCTATCCCGAGGCATACGCCAAGACGCAGCTGGCGATTGACTACAAGCTGCCCGACCCGAGCGCCGGCAAGGTGTTCATCAGTGTGTGCGACCGCGACAAGCGTCATATCCTTTCGGTCGCGCGTATCCTGCGCTACCTGGGCTTTGATATCTGCTCTACCGAGGGTACGGCGCGCGTGCTGCGTGGCGGCAACGTGACGTGCGAGGTCGTGGAGAAGATTAGCGGCCCGCACGACGGCGAGCGTCCCAACATCGGCGACCTCATCGCCGATGGCAAGATTGCGGTAATCATCAACACGCCGTACGGTCCGGGCTCGCGTGGCGATGGCTACCTGCTACGTACCGAGGCCGTGCGCCGCGGCGTGACCTGCGTGACCGCGATGTCTGCCGCCAACACCTACGTGAGTGCCATCGAGGCCGTGCGCGAGGACCAGCAGGGTCACGGCAGCGCTAACGACATGGGCATGGACGTCATCGCCCTGCAGGATCTGCCGCAGTACACGGTGTAGTGTGACCTGTCCGGCCGGGGCGGGAGGGGCCGAGATTTCCCCCTTTCGCTCCGGCTGCAAGCAGAGTCGCTCAGGAGGAAACTCGGCCCCTCCCGCCCCGGCCTGCGGTGACTTGGCTGCTCCGTGTGCTGCGGAAGGGGCTTTGCGCGATGACTAGGGCTGAATAAAAAGTGAGTGTGGGATCCGCCGTTCGTTCGAACGGCGGATCCCACGTTAATATTTCAGCCAACGTACGTCATGGCAATTCCCGGTAGGTCGCAGGGTGGCGGCTGAGCCTTTCTCTCGGGAAACTTCGCGAAGCCCAGTTCCCGAGGGAAAGGCTCAGCCGCCACCACAAAGACCGCAGGGACGGGAGCGGCTATACTACTCTCAGTAGTTAAGGGTCGCGGATTGGCCGCGTCGCCGCTCTCAACAGGAGGTCTTTGTTTATGGCAGATCAGAAGCCGGTTGTCGGGATCATCATGGGCTCCAAGTCCGATCTGGGCGTTATGGAAGGCTGCACCGCCGAGCTCGAGGCGCTTGGTGTGCCCTATGAGCTCGTCATTGCGAGCGCACACCGCACGCCGGCGAAGGTCCACGAGTGGGCCTCGACTGCTGCCGATCGCGGTATCAAAGTGATTATCGCCGCCGCCGGCAAGGCTGCTCACTTGGGTGGTGTCGTGGCTGCCTTTACGCCGCTGCCGGTTATCGGCGTGCCTATGAAGACGAGTGACCTGGGCGGCATGGATTCGCTGCTGTCGATGGTGCAGATGCCTTCGGGCGTGCCCGTGGCCTGCGTTGCCATCAACGGCGCCAAGAACGCCGCCATCTACGCCACGCAGATTCTAGGTGCTTGCGACCCCGAGTACCGCAAGGTTATCGAGAAGATGAAGCAGGAGATGGCCGACGCCTAGGCGTTCCGCCGTTTCGCCGCAGTATAAGGAGAGCCATGTCCGACTATCAGGGAAAACGATTCAAGGCTTCTCAGATTCCCGATCCGTCGAAGCCGGGTGCTGCCTGTGCGGCACAGCAGGGTCGGACATCCTCTCCTCAGCAGCAGCGCGCGCCGCGTCCCGTAACGCCGGCGACGCATCGTCGGCAGGACGCGCCGGCCGCATATCGACCTTCATCTTATAGCACCGCTAAGAAGCCGCCCCGGTCTTCATCGCATGCCACGCCGTCGGATTACACCGAGCCGCCGCGTAAGAAGCGCCGCTCCATTATTCCCATTCTGCTCATCATCATCGGTATTGGCCTGATCGTTGCTGCGGCCGCTATCTTTATCAACGCGCAGATTGGCTACAAGCAGGCGAGCGAGTCGTATCAAAAAATCGAAAAGCAATATGTGAGCGACAAGGACGCCAGTGGCGTGCCAATTATCGACTTCAATGCGCTTGCCCAGACAAATCCCGAGGTTGTGGGTTGGATTTACGCGCCCGGCACCAACATCAACTACCCCGTGGTGCAGACCAACAACAACTCCAAGTACCTCAACACGCTGTTCGACGGCACCGCCAATGCGTCGGGTGCCATCTTCCTGGATAGCGACGACACCGCGCCGGGCATGGTGGATCAGCAGACCACGATTTACGGTCATCACATGAACGACGGTTCGATGTTCAACGTGATTTCGGATACGACCGATCAAGCGACGTTCGACAGCATGGACTACGTGTACTACATCACACGTGACGCGACGTATAAGCTGCGTCCGCTGGCGACCAAGGTGGTCGAGGACACGTATGCCAAGGCGCGCACGCCCAACTTTGAGGGCGATGACGGACTGAAGAATTATCTGTCCGAGATGCTCGACGGTGCCTCTGCCGTGGCGAGCGATGCCACCGATCGTGCCGCTTCGGCAACCAAGGTCGTAACGCTTGTGACCTGCCGTTCGCTGTCATTTAGCAATACGCGCGCCGTCATGGTGCTCACGCCGGTCGAGGAATAAAGTGTCCGGGCCCCGTCCCAAAAAGACTACCCTGGAAATCAAAAGGAGAAATGATGCTTGAGAACGGCAAATCGATGCCTTCGGTTGATGCTTGGCTGCGCGAAGCCAAGGCCGATGTTTCGGCGGCTGATTGTGGGATGTACCTGACACACAACGGCGTGGTGCGCGCGACGCCCAAGGCCGAAGTGCGCGGAGTCGAGACCGATGGCGTGGCGCCAGGCCACAAGGTGGGCGGCATGGTGTTTGGCTTCGATGCCGAAAAGGTGCAGGCCGCTATCGAGGCGACGCGCACGATGCCGGGTATCGGCTATGTGCGCGTGTGGCTGGCGAGCGGCGAGCTTACCGTGGGCGACGACATCATGCTCGTGCTCATTGGCGGAGACATTCGCCCGCATGTGGTCGATGCGCTGCAGTCGCTCGTCGGCACCATCAAGAACGAGTGCGTGAGCGAGGTCGAGCGCGAGGCGTAAGGCCTCGTCGGCAATCCGAGTCTGTCTATAGCGAAAGCCCGCCGGCAGTTCATGTAGATCTGCCAGCGGGCTTTGATGTGTTGGAGCTATTTTGCTCTGGCGTTTGCTACACGCGTGTGGCGTCCTTGGGGCTCATGGTCATACTCTGAAAACGGTTCTCCATATATTCGTTATCGAAATGCTTGTCATAGAACTGTGCGACGGGAATATTTCGAACGGTTCCGTTGACGCGCTGATACCAATAGTCGAGCGATTGCAACGTCATGACGCCGTCGATCAACATGACGGCGGTCAGGATGACGGTAGCAGAGTAGCGGCGTTTCCATGGAATCATATTGATGAGCTTAAGCAGGCGCGGCAGCAAGACCTTGATCCAGATGAGGCCACCCAGGCCCCACATGCAGGCAAACGGCGTGCATGTGCGTCCCCCGGTCAATACCGCGATGGGATCGGGCATGCCGAATAGCCTAATGTGTGAATAGCTCCACGACACCACGCCAAATGAGGTCTGCATAAACCAGCCTACAAACACCTCGAAAGCGCCGCCGATCAGGGCACTTACCAGGAAAATGATCAGAGGATTCTTTTTATAGAAGCGGTTGAGCGCCATGGTCATGAGCACCGCGCCAAATCCGTAGATGGGGCTAAAGGGGCCAAATAGCATACCGGCACGGTCCTGATAGACGCCGGGATCGACGACGACCATATGCCAGACTTCCTCGAGAATGAGACCTAACACGCTGCAGACGAAGAATACCCAGAACAGGTTGAAGTAGTTGAGCTTGATGTAGCCCTCGCCGGTTTCGTCGCGGCCGAGCATCCCCTCGGCGGCGGCATCGCGGTCGATCATCTCTTGCAGACGGCGCTGCAGTTCGCGCTCCTGGCGTAGCGTGGGGTCGACGGTGGCCGACAGCGCAATGAGGATGACAAGCTGGACGGCGGGGCGCAGCAGGAAGGGTCCGATGCCCTGGAGCATCACGTCAACTAAAAGCTCCACGACGGTAAATGCGATGAGGACGTAAGACAGGCGGGCGGCATTGCGCCGCTGGTCCTTGATGAGGTCCAGGCCAAAGACGATCAAGATGATCGCGCTTGCCGCCGAGAGCATAATGCCGGCGACGATAAGGCCAACCGCGACCAGGGTGTTATCACCGAGCTTAGCGGCGACGTTGCCGTTAATGAGTGCGGTGATGACCTGCCACATAAAGACGGCGACTGACGGGAGCGTGCCCACGCCAGATAGGGTGCACAGGACTGCGTAGACCTTGATGATAAGGGGGATCTTCTTGGCCTCCGTGGTGCTGGGGACACTGGGGTCGAGTTGATTTCGATCCATACGCTACCTTTCTCGTCTTGTAGTAGCCTACAAGGATACGCCGACGACCAGCTAAAAGACAGGACGAACGTCCCAATTGCAACAATGTAGCCCCTAGCGCGGGCGAGACACGGCGCACGGGAAGTCTTCGAGGCCGTTGCCCCTGAGAGTGGACTACCCAATAAAATGTTTGGTCGCAAAACGGATAATAAGCTCGGTGGGCTTTTAAAAAGCGCTGCTCATGCGCTGGGGAGCGCGTCGCGCCGTGCGTATAATAAGGCGGGTAACGCCAAAATACGAGGCTCTGAGGGGATGCCATGTCTCAAGAAACCATCCGCGCGGCCGAGCATGCCGCGGGACAGGTGAACGCCATGTCGACGTATGATCCGGACTCCGACCAGCTGCATGAGGAATGCGGCGTTTTTGGTGTGTGGGCGCCCGATCGCGACGTGGCTCGACTGACGTACTTTGGCCTGCGTGCACTGCAGCACCGTGGCCAAGAATCGGCGGGAATCGCTGTTGGTGACGGCGGTACGGTTATGGTCCGCAAGGATCTGGGCCTGCTCGACCGTGTGTTCTCCAATGCCGATTTGTCGACGCTCTCCGGTCAGCTGGCCGTGGGTCATGTGCGCTACGGCACCGCCGGCGCCAAGAGCTGGGAAGCCTCTCAGCCGCACCTCTCTACCATCAATAGCGTCATTATCGCGCTCGCGCACAACGGCACCCTCGTCAACACCGACGAGCTGCGCCGCCAGCTGATCGAGCTGGGCGTGCCGTTCCTCTCCAACTCGGATTCCGAGGTCGCGACCAAACTCATCGGCTACTTTACTCAGCGTACAGGCCATCTGCGCGAGGGCATTCGCAAGACCATGGAGCTCGTGCGCGGCGGCTACGCCATGACGCTCATCAACGAGCAGGCGCTCTACGCATTCCGCGACCCGCACGGCATTCGCCCGCTCGTGCTGGGCAAGCTCGTGGACGAGGGCCTGGACCAGGCCGATGCCGCATCCGTTTCGCAGCTGCCGTCGCAGGACGGCGCCGCGACGGTCGACGCCACCACCCATGTCACGCGTGCCGGCGGCTGGGTCGTTGCCTCCGAGACTTGTGCGCTCGACATTGTGGGCGCCGAGTACGTCCGCGACGTCCGTCCCGGTGAGATTTTGCGCATCAGCGCCGAGGGCCTTGTGTCCGAGCAGGGCGTGCCTGCCGCCGAAGAGCCTGCTAACTGCATCTTTGAGCAGGTCTACTTCGCTCGCCCCGACTCCATCATGAACGGCAAGAGCGTCTACGCCTGCCGTTATGACATGGGTCGTCAGCTGGCACATGAGGAGCCCGTCGAGGCCGACCTGGTCATCGGCGTGCCCGACTCCGGCCTGCCGCCCGCGGAGGGGTATTCGCACGAGAGCGGTATTCCCTTTGGCGAGGGCCTCATCAAGAATCGCTATGTGGGCCGTACGTTTATCGAGCCTACGCAGGAGCTGCGTGCCATGGGCGTGCGTATGAAGCTCAACCCACTGCGCGACAACATCGAGGGCAAGCGCCTGGTCGTCATTGACGACTCCATCGTCCGCGGCACCACCATGGTGCAGCTCGTCAAGATGCTGCGCAACGCCGGCGCCAAGGAGATTCACATCCGCATCAACTCGCCCGAGGTCATCTGGCCGTGCTTCTACGGTATCGATACCGACGTGCAGTCGCAGCTTATCAGCGCCAACAAGACGGTCGATGAGATCTGCGAGTATATCGGCGCCGATTCGCTGGCCTTCCTTTCGGTCGAGGGCCTGCTGAAGGTCATGCCCAAGGGCGGCTACTGCGATGCGTGCTTTACCGGCCGCTACCCCGTGGCGATTCCCGAGAGCTTTGGCCGCGACAAGTTCATGGAGGGCTTTAAGCCCCGTAACCTGGACAAGCCGCTGCACTTTGACGACGACGCCGTGGTCGAGAAATACGACGACCGCAGCTGGGAAGAGGAGCACGGCGAGGCCTAAAACCTGCCATGTGGGGACAGGTTTATTTTGGTAGGTTTTACCTGCTGTTTTGTTGATATGACGGCGCGTGCTGTTATGGCGTGCGCCGAAATGAACGCAACTATGAGCACCGTTTGGCGCCCGCGCGGCGCCACGGTAGTGGGAGAGGAAGGCTCAGATGAGCGACAGCAAGCATGTGACGTACGAGGACGCCGGCGTCGATACCGCCGAGGGTGGCCGCGCCGTCGACGCTATTAAGCAGATGGTCAAGGACACCAACCGCCCCGAGGTTATCGGCGGCATCGGTGGCTTTGGTGGCCTGTTCTCGGCCGCCGCGCTCAAGGATATGGAAGACCCGATCCTGATCAGCGGCACCGACGGCGTGGGCACCAAGCTTGTGCTCGCCCAGATTATGGACCGTCACGAGACGGTGGGCCAGGACCTGGTCGCCATGTGCGTCAATGACATTTTGGCTTCGGGCGCCGAGCCGCTGTTCTTCCTGGATTACGTTGCCATCGGCCACATCGAGGCCGAGCACATGGCAAAGATCATCAAGGGTGTAGCCGACGGCTGTAAGCTCGCGGGCTGCGCGCTCGTGGGCGGCGAGATGGCCGAGCACCCTGGCGTTATGGCTCCTGCCGACTACGACCTTGCCGGATTTACCGTGGGCGTCGTCGACCGTCCCAAGATGCTCGACCCCGCGAACGTCCGCCCCGGCGACGTGATCCTGGGCCTGCCTTCCACTGGCGTGCACTCCAACGGCTACTCGCTCGTGCGCAAGGTCATTGGCGTCGACGGCATTAAGCCGGGCACGCCCGAGGCCGCCGCTAAGGCCGAGGAGCTGAGCCGTCCGCTCGAGGAACTCGGCGGCGCATCGCTGGCAGACGCCCTGCTGGCTCCCACGCGCATCTACGTCAAGCCGATTCTGGAGCTGCTGCGCGGCGGCGCCAACGTGCACGCCATCGCCCACATCACTGGCGGCGGTATTACCGAGAACCTCAACCGCGCGCTTGCCGACGACGTCGACGCCGTGGTCACCCGCAACGGCGCCGAGATGGGTTGGGACGTTCCGCCCGTCATCACCTACGTGTCGCGCCAGGCCGAGCTCGCGCCCAACGAGGCATGCAAGACCTTCAACATGGGCGTTGGCCTGTGCCTGATCGTCGCCCCCGAGGACGAGGCTGCCGTGACCGAGGCCCTGGTCGCGCTGGGAGAGAAGCCGTTCCGCGTGGGCGAGTGCGTCGAGGGCTCCGGTAAGGTCGTGTACTCCGATGAGCGCTAACGAGCAGATGGCTGCCGCCGAGGGCCTGGGCTTTGTGCCCTACACCCGTCCGACCGGCACCGATACAGCCGAGCCGCTCAAGATCGGCGTGCTTATCAGCGGTTCGGGTACCAACCTGCAGGCGCTGATCGACCTGATCGCCGCTGGCAAGCTCAACGCCTCGATTGAGCTTGTGGTGTCGAGCCGTCCTTCGGCCAAGGGCTTGCAGCGCGCCGAGCGTGCGGACATCCAGACACTCACGCTGTCCAAGGATGTCTATGCCGACCCCATCGCGGCTGACGAGATCATCGCGCATGAGCTGCGCGAGCGCGGCTGCGAGTACGTGGTGATGGCCGGTTACATGCGCATGGTGCACACGCCGCTGCTGGCGGCGTTTCCCAATCGCGTGGTCAACCTGCATCCGGCATTGCTGCCGAGCTTTACCGGCGCCCATGCGATCGACGATGCGTTTGCTCGCGGCGTCAAGGTGACCGGCGTGACCGTGCACTTTGCCAACGAGATTTACGACAACGGCCCCATCATCGCCCAGCGTGCACTGGCTGTCGAGGAGGGCTGGGACGTCGACACACTCGAGGAGCACATCCACGCGATCGAGCATGTGCTGTACCCCGAGATCGTGCAGATGCTCGCCGACGGGCGCGTCCACGTGCTGGAGAGCGGCAAGGTGGCAGTTGACCCGGCGCGCTAGCGCGTGTAAACGGGTCACCTAGGTTTCTCTGAGGCGTAAACGACTATAAAGCCGATTGGGGCATATGGAATCACATGTGCCCCAATCGGCTTTTACTATCTCTTTGACTTCGGGCTCCTGATAACGTGACGGGTGGGACTTCGGAAAATGAGGGCGGTTGGCCGCGAGCATGATATGGATATCAGCGGCGATTTCTCCATCTCGGCAAAAAATGGCTTCAAGTTGAGCATCGGCTCGGACTTCGAGGGGGCGGACCTGTTCAGCGAAAATTCTTACACTGACACTCATGCCATGAGCCAGGATAACTAGCCGGTATAGGGTCACTTGAGTGGGTATGCGTCTGTTCAAGCGGTCCATTGGCTTGCTTAAGAAATGGTTAAACTACGTAGCGTACAGCACGTGAGTAACTTACGACTCAGTGAGACTAAAGGGAATCGGAGAAGAAAGCCCATGTTTTGCCCCAAATGCGGTAGCAAGATCAGTGACGATGCGCGGTACTGTACCGAATGCGGGCTGCCCTTGGAAGGACTCTCGGGTAAAACTGCGGCCAAGGAAGGGTCCGGCGCCGAGCCGCTGGCGCGAGAGTCCTCGTCCGCTGAAGTCATGTTGGAGTCTGCAAATACCGAAACGGACTCTGCGATAGGATCCGCGAATGTCGAGTCCACGGCAGAACCGAGTCCCGAGCCGGTCTCGAAGACCGCGGGTAGCGGTCACTCCCAGATGTACAACCTCTTTATGCAACGCTGTCAGGTCGGTAACCGCCTGGTGCCGCAGTTTGCTATCATGATCGCCGCATTTATCGCCGCGGCAGGCATCGCTTACGCTGCTTTCATGCTCTACAAGAACGTCATCGAGCCCAATCTCCAGCAGCAATCCGTGCAACAGGAGCAAGCGACCGAAAGACCCAAGAAGGACGAGAGGGCGGCCGAAAAAGTTGTCTATACGTTGGAGGCAAAGTCATTGACGGTGTCTGCTCCGGTCGACCCTATGCTCAATCAGGGCGAGCGGACTGACATGGAATGGTCCTATCCGCAACTTAAGAGCTCCGCCAAAGACGACGTCGCAGACAAAATTAACAAGGCGATTCTCGAGCCCCTTCAAATTGATGCGGAGCGAACGAATCGAGCATCAGATAATGAGCAATCAGATGCTGAGCTGTACCCCGACGGCGAATTTCCCTGCATATCGAGAAACGTGACGGTTACGTACATGGATGAGAACTATTTTTGTATCCGTGACGAGCGCTATTCGACGGGATGGGGTCCGCATGGCGACACGTATGTGACTGGTGTTATTTTTGATTTGCATACGGGTGATACTGTCAGCCCTCAGGACATGTTTGGCATTGATACCGAGGATCTTGCCAGTTCTATGAGTTCGGCAGTTTGGCCGTATCTTACGGAAATGGGCAGAGAGTATCCGTCTGATTACAATTCTATGCTCATGCGGAGCAATTCTTCAGACTATTCAATCAAGGGCTCAACATGCTTGTATGTGACATCCAAGGGACTGGTGTATCGCACCGAAGACTATGAGCTCGGTTCTTTTGCGGACGGCAATTGCGAGATTTTGGTTGCGTCTTGGGATGATGGGTCTCAAGTGGGGTCCGAAGTAACCCCCGATGAGGTCAAGGACGGTACAACGGTGAAAGTCGATAAGGAGGACTAACATGTTCTGTCCCAACTGTGGATTTGAGCTTGATGGCGATTTGCGATACTGCACCGAGTGCGGCTATGCACTCGAAGATGCAAAGGCGGTGCTGAACTCTGTCAGCAACGAAGTGGCAGAAGAACCTTCCGTTATCAATGAGGCTGCGGAAGAGATTTTCGCTAGCGACGAAACGGAGAAGGAGCCTTTCGCCGGTGCCGAGGCGGGGGAGGAAAAGTCGCCCGTGGAGAGCGAGCCCGTAGCGGACGAAGAAGACGACCAGCCTAAAGACGACGTGTCGTCCGGTGCAACGCCTTCGATTCCAGCCGTGCGTGCCGACCGACCAAAACTGAGCAATCCGGTCGCCAAGCCCGTCGCGGCGCCAGCCCCTGCTCCTGCGGCGAATGCATCCGCACAGAAAAAGGAGCCCAAGGCGCTCTATATCGTTGGTGTCGTCGTTGGCCTGGCAGTCATTGCCATCTTTAGCTACCTGCTGTTCTTTAGCAAGTCCGGCGGCGACGTTGCCCATTACGGCCAGGACAAGGCCATCGTGGTGGTCCAAGAATCCAAGATCACCCCGACCGACGCAAAGGGCGAGAAACTCAAGAAGTACTCGGTGACCCTGAACGGCGACAACGGCTACAGCACCAACGCTGAGGTTAAGGGTGACGAGGGCTTCACGGTAAGCCAGTTTCCCGATGTTAAACCGGGAAAATATACCCTCACCGTTAAGGACTCCAAGTCAAAAGTCGAGTGGAGTATTCCCGTCAAAGCCGTCGATAACTCTAAATCCGCTGATGCCGTAAAAGAGGTTTCCCTCGAGGTGCCTAAGGCCAACGAGGCCGATACAAAGACAGGCGAAGGCGACAAGAAGGATGGAGGCACCGCTGCGGACAATACCGCTACGCATGCCGCTTACAAGCAAAAGTGCCAGGAATACCTCGCGTGCTATGGAGAGCCGCAAATTGCTGAGGTGACTGATTCTGTCTATGCGATGCGAGGGCTTTGTCTTGTCGACCTCGTTGATTTTGATCAGGATGGCCAGCCTGAGCTCTTGACCGTTGTGAACGGTATGAGCGATGACGAACTAAAGAGTGCCTGGAATGGAGATATGGAGGGACTTCAGAAGTCCTACACCGTAGAGGTTTGGTCGTCAGCTGATGGTGGCATCAAGAGGCTTTACAGTCAAAATTGGCTTGATAACAGCAACGGAGGAACGATGTTTCTTCCGCTGATTAAAGCGGATGACGACAGCATCCTCGTAAGCCAAAGAACATATGAGATGAGCAATGCTATTACGGCATTGCTTGCTGGAAGGCAGGTTTTGGCCGGGGACAATACTTCGGTATATGGCAAGAAAAGCGATGCTTTTTCGCTTGTAAGCAACTACGAGTCCTGGGGAGTTGCGCCGAGCGAGGGCAATGGCTACGAATACTATTGTGCGTCGGAGGGCAAGGAAATTTCCGAGACGGACTATAATGCCCTATATCAGCAATTTGGCTATGGGCACAATTACCGGACATATTATTTCCTTGATTTTTCAACCTCAGGTTACGGCACTATTTCGGGGGAATCCCACGTCGATCCCAATCAAGTTGCGGAAGTCACCAAAGATACGCTCAAAAAGGTGGGAATCGAATAAAAACTGAAAGGGGCTTGGAAAACTGTTTCCAAGCCCCTTTCTTATAGTAGTTGCTCGAGTCCAACAAGCCTCGCGCTGCTTGCTTGAGCCGCTCTATTTTGACACGCTTCGCTAAATCCACCCTTGCTAAACAAGTAATACTGTTTGATCGGCCGGCCCAGCAGCGCACTGCGCCGCTCGAGCGTTTCAAGAACGTCGGTATCTACGGGCTCGTTTCTCCATTTGCACTCGCCAACGACGAACTCGCCATCGGCATCCTCTAATACAATGTCAATCTCTTCTTGGTGACGCGTTGCCGGGTTAGTGCCCCACCAAGAGCCGATTGCCTTGGGCAGTACATCCAGCTCGCCCTCAACGACCTGTCGTATCAACCACTGGCGGCATACCTCTTCAAATGTGGGGCCCACGAAGGTAGACAAATCGCGCTTGACGATACGCGCGGCAACAGCGGCTCCGAGCCCCTCTTCAATTGTTCCCGTGTACTGCGGAACAAATCGATACCAAAACCTGAACAGGTTATCGCAGATTCGATAGACCACCTGACGTTTTGTTGCTTTGGCAACGGGCGTGACGCGTTCAACGATTCGCAGATCAATCAATGCGTCGAGTAATCGCGCGACTTGTGGCGTTGCGAGTCGGGTGACATCGGCGATTTCCTTGGGACGTACACAGCCGTTAGCGATGGCGGCTATGACGCCATTGTAGATAGCCGGGCTTCGGACTTCCTGCAACAGATAGTTCTGGGGCTCGGCGTACAGAAACGCATCTTGGCGCAACAGAGCGTGCTCAAGGTTCCATTGCGTGGAGCGCGTGCTATCAAGCTGCGATAAATAGAGCGGCATGCCGCCGACAACGGAATACAGCTCGATAATTCTCTCGATGGGTGCATCGGGAAGCATTTGCGCTACATCGAAAACGACAAAGGGGTCGATGCGCAACTGCATGGTGCGGCGCCCATAGAGAGGACTTTGGTGTCCAAGCACCTGGTGTTCCATAAAACTCATGGACGATCCGCAGAGCACCAAGAACAGGTTGCTCTTGTCTTTGTGTCGGTCGATAAGCGTTTGCAGGCACGACGAGACGCCCGGATCGCTCTCGGCGAGGTAGGGATACTCGTCAATAATCAGAACGATTCGCTCTGTTTTGGCGTGTTCGAAGACGGATTCGAGTGCAACCTGGATAGAGGGGAACGCTGCTCCTGCGGCGCTATCGCCAAGTATCTCGCGGCTGAGCAGCGCGAGGTTTTCGCTTGCAACGGTTTGCTGTCCGGTAAAGAAGATCACATGGGGTTTGCGCTGTGTAAAGACGCGAAGCATGCTGGTTTTACCCACGCGACGCCTTCCATAGACTACGGCAAACTGAAAGGAACCTTTTTGATAGGCGGTTTCCAGGGATTCAAGCTCTTCCCGACGTCCAACAAACATGATGCGCCTCGCTCATATATGTATTACTAATATATATATTACTAACACATATATGAGTAACTTTCCACCCGTCAATCGGATGGCAAAGAAATGACAGCGTTTCTACTTAACGAGGCGCTTGAGTTTGGCATAGTCCTGAATCTGCTTTTTGCGCTTGGCGTTGAGGAGGTTGTTGAGGTCGAGCTTCTCAATGGTGCAGCGTTTGAGTAGCTCGGAGCTGTCAAAGCCGTTTGACTCAATGTCTTCATCCAGATCGTGCTTGAGCTTGGTCCATTTATTGAGCTGCGAGCGCACGTAGGCCGCGGGACGTTCTATCTCGTTGGCGATGTCGCGTACGCTGGCGCCCGTTCCAAACGACTCACGTATCTTCGCCGTCTCCTTGCGCGTGCGCTCGTTTTTGGCATCGGTCTTGCATCGATCGCTGCAGTAGTGCCGTTTGACGCCACGATGCCCGGCAAGTGAGTAGGCGCGTCCGCACTGCTCGCAATAGCCAATTTTGACGGTGCTCAGCTTGCGCGAAAAATCAAACCAGAGCCACGAGAGATAGCTGTCAAAGGAGAGGAACCCTGTGGACTCGTTGCCCTGGAACACATCCACGTGCGCGCCCGAGAGATGCGAGATCACGAGCGCCTGCACCAAAGCGGTGAGTGCATCGCGGTCATCGTTGTCAAGTTCTTCGCGGCGCTCCTGGATATCTGCTTGAGGGTCGATTACATAGAAGCTCTCCTCGCTATTGCTGACCTTGAGTCGCGCTGAAATCTCCGAGCTGGAGTCTTCGTCCATGTAGAACATCGCCTGCAAAACACTGAAGTCATTAGCGGTGAGCTCGTGTTCAAAAGAGAGCACGTTGAGTGCAACGAGGGATTCTTCCTCGTCGATCATAAACATAAAGGCGTAGAAATATCCCGCATCGGATTCGATTTTGCGCACGATGGGCAGGCTTTTGAATGAGTCGGTATAATCTCCGCCCGCCCTCAGGATAGTGGTGTAGATCTTGAAGGATGACCCGTTTGCCGCGCAGGTTACCACTGATTTCTCGATTCTTTCCAATGCGGAGACCTTTGCGATGGTGCAGCTCCCGTTGAGGTATTCCTGGATGCGCATGGCAATAAGTGCTGCCATCGCGGCATTGGCCCAATCGCGTACGGATTCTATTGCGTGCTTGCCAAAAAGCGGCCCGGTCTGTTCGGCGTAATCAAGTACGTTAAAGAGGCTTGCGCGGAAGGGCTGCTCTTTAACGGCGGTGGGTTCGATGCATGATGCCAGCCTGATCAGATCGGCATGGCGCTCGCTGTGTGCGGGCCCTTCGTTGCTTTTGCTGCCGGCCAGCTCGGTGGGCATGTAGAGTTCAAAGACAAGCTGGGCCTCGCCAACGGGCCTATTGGGTTCGTTCTCTATGAGGTTGACTTTCTTAAACGGAATCGAACCTTCAACGGTGCGTGTTTGGGAGAACTCAAACATTGTTACCCCTGTCTCTAGCTGAAGGTTTAATAGCGTAGCACGTTTAGGAAAATTACCCGGTCAAAATCTCTATATCGGATAAACGGCCAATCGTATCTTGTGATCGTCAAGAAAAGGGGTAACGAGAAAGGACCCGATCATGCATTGCAAACAGTGTGGAGCAGAGATTAACGACGGCGCCAAGTTCTGCGGCGTGTGCGGAACGCCTACAGTCGCGGCTGCGGCCAGCACGGCGGGAGACGCGATTTACGTCGAGGCCCGGCCGATTGAGAGCCAGTCTGTCGAGGCTCAGTTTCAAGCGGCGGAGGATGCAGAGGCCGCTGCTTGCCTGCAAGATTCACTTCGCGAGTCCATCGGGTCCCTTACGCGAGCGTCAGTGATTTCGTTGCTCTATGTGCTCTTTTTCAATTACGTGCTGGGAGGGGGCTCACTGGGGCTCGACTATATGATTCTGCTGGGGCTGCTTCTGATTGGTCCCTGGAAGGTAATTATCTCGCTGTACCGCAGCGGTGTAAGGCTTCCCTTTGTCTATGGTGGCGGCATTATCGGTATCACGATTATGCTAATCGAACTTGTGGTTCTCGTGGGCCTTCCTGTCGTTGTTCTGATGCTTTTTTACTGGTTGGGCAGCGTGATTCACGGAGCGGTTCCGGTTGTTCCCGAATTAGCCCCGATGACGATGGTGGCACTTTGGCCTATCGTCTCGGTTGCCAACATCATCTTCAAGGCAATCAAGCTGCACATGGCTCGCGCCTAGCAAGTAGCCCGTCGCATGCCTTCCGCGTGGGGTCAGGCGAATTTGAAAGGTGAAAGAAAAGGTTTACAGTCGAGCAAATTGTCCTGGGCCTTTTCTGTTTGCAGGCTGTGGACTATCGTTTCGATATGCTGAAGTTCTAGGGGGGGATATATGTACTGCGCAAGCTGCGGGGCAAAGATCAAAGACGGGGCGCGATACTGTTCCGCATGCGGAAAACCGTTGGATGTGGATGATGCGCCGGCGAATGCTCAGCAGCCGCTTCTTTCAGGTACACCAAAGGCGCCTGCTGATAGAAAAGCGACGAGCGATCCTGCTGCATCTCGCGCAGAGAGCGCTTCTCCGGCGCCCTCTGAGCATATGTCCTTTGCGGCCTTTATGATGCAGCGTCGGCAGATCGGCCGTTTTGCCGTGCCTACGTTTGTCGCCATTTTTGCAGCAATCATCTTTACCGCTAGTGTCGCCTACGCACTGGTCAAAGCTTACGAGGCCTTTGTGCTGCCTCAGCTGCAGCAGCAGGAACAGCCGGCTGCAGTCGAGAATAAGTCGTCTCAAAAGAAGGTCGCGGCAGCTAACAAGAAAGCGCACAAGGCCTACGAGGGCGTGGTTGCGCGTTACGAGGACTTTGTGAGCTATTGCGAGCAGAAGGGAGCTGGTACTGCCAACTACGACGACTGGGCTCTGGGGCGCGGCGATGATTCTGGGCTGGGGCAGATATTCGTTTATGACAGCCAGAATGCTCCCGGCTTTTTAAACTACTACTATGCTTTCGATGATTTGAACGGCGACGGAATTGACGAGTTGTTTATTGGGTCTGTCGATGCGCAGAACGATATTTCGGCGATTGTAGGTGCCTACTGCTTTGTTGATGGAAAGGCCGTTTCGGTTATGCCTTCGTCAGAGATGGTAGAAGGCTCCAGCAATATGACGAATCAGTATGACGGTTTTATTGCTCAGGGTGAGAGCCAAGTCATTACTGTCTGTAAGGACGGCATCGTTAAATTTACTTGTAGTCAGGATTGTAACCAGGCAGACTTCTATATTTCGCTTACTGCAAAGGGTCCTGAGGTCGTAGACGCGGTGCAAATTCAAAATAAGGAATTCGATAGACAGAATGGCGCCTACTTGGTGAGGACCGTCGAGGATGGTGGCAAACCACAGGAGACGATGGTCCAGGGGCGTGAAGAAGCGTGCAAAATTCTTGACGAGATTGCCGGGGAGCATCCGGAGGCCGACATTGAAAAGCCGTCTGCAAGCAGCGATATGTGGAAGGCATTCAAAGGAGCGGAGCCTTCGGAGAGCTCTTTGAAGGACGGCTCTGGCGCTGCAGACGATCGAACTGGCGCATCTCAAGCACCATCTGAAGCGGCATCCGATAGCGGCGACGATGGGGAGGCCGCTGCGGGCGACGATGGCGTGATCGCCGACATGGATGCGTTCATTGCAAACGCCAAGCGCGAGTTGATTGTGACAGATGACGCCTCTATTACGTACAAGGTCGCTGATAGGCCAAGCTATTGGGAGGGGGCGGCAACGTACGTTTGGTACGTCGAGTTTTATAAAGACGGAAAGGTCGTAGCGTCTGCGGAATGCGGCTCT